>CANDKY010000003.1 GCA_947385425.1 uncultured Lachnospiraceae bacterium
TTATTTTCCAAGGAGTTCCGGCTTTGCTAATCATTTCAAGTGTTGAAAACGGGATCATAGCAGATGTATAAATGCAAGGCTTTTTGTATGGAATAATTTCGGTGTTTCTAAGAGCCTGTTTAAAATCTGCTTTTCGCCAGATGTGCACCACAGTTTGTGAGAGGTTTGCCCCGGTTTTTAAATGGGCGGATCTTGTAAATTTTATTACGGCAGTATATAATAAATGAGGATTCAGGGGAAAGTGTTTCCCTGTAATGAGGGGAAAGGCAAGGTGTGAAATGGCAATACCGGTAAAGTTGGAAGTGTTTGAAGGGCCTTTGGATCTTCTGCTTCATCTGATAGAGAAAAATAAAATCGATATTTATGACATTCCCATTGTGGAGGTTACAGAGCAATATCTGGATTATATCCGTCAATTGGAAACGGAGGATATGAATGTGGTCAGCGAGTTTCTTGTCATGGCGGCGACGCTGATAGACATTAAATGCCGTATGCTGCTCCCCAAGGAGGTCAATGAGGACGGGGAGGAAGAAGATCCGAGGGCGGAGCTGGTACAGAAGCTGCTGGAATATAAGATGTATAAATATATGTCTTTTGAACTGCGGGACAGGCAGGTGGATGCGGGGAGGGCATTGTTCCGGGAACAGCATCTTCCCAAAGAAGTGGAGGATTACCGCCAGCCGATAGATTATGGGACGCTGTTGGCCAATGTAGACTTAAAGAAGCTGCATGAGGTTTTCCAGTTTATTATGAAACGGCAGGAAGACAAAATTGATCCGGTAAGAAGCACGTTCGGCAATATAGAAAAAGATGAAATCGACATGGATATCAAAACGGTTTATGTCCGGCAGTATGCGGAAAGCCACGGGCGTTTCAGCTTCCGCGAACTGTTGGAGAAGCAGCACAGCAAAATGGAGATTATCGTTACTTTCCTGGTAATATTGGAAATGATGAAAACCGGGCTGATAGATATTGAGCAGCAGGATATCTGCGGTGATATCATGATTATGTCAAGGGCAGGGGCGGAAACGGGAAAGCAAGGATGAAAATGGTGCGGGGAGATTTTTTCATAGTAAGTAAAGAGGGACGGCTTCTTGCCGGAAGCAGGAAGGTGTCTGTAAAGGATTTGGATTATAGTAAGGAGGAGCAGTGAAGAAAAGTCGGGCAGAGGCTGTCATTGAGGCCGTTCTTTTTACAATGGGTGAGTCGGTGGAAGTATCCAGGCTGGCGGAGGTGATTGGTGAGGATATAAAAAAGACGAAAGGGCTCCTGATGGGTTTAAAGAAGCGTTATGAGGAAGAGAACAGAGGGATCATGCTGATTGAATTGGAAGATTCGGTACAATTATGTACAAAACCGGAGATGTATGAATATCTGATCCAGGTAGCGAAGACGCCAAGAAAGTTCACCCTGACGGATACGTTAATGGAAACTTTGTCCATTATAGCCTATAAACAGCCCATTACGAAGCTGGAAATTGAAAGGATCCGGGGGGTAAGCTGTGACCATGCGGTAAACCGCTTGGTAGAGTTCGGGCTGGTTTCGGAGGTGGGCAGGATGGATGCGCCGGGCCGCCCGCTGCTGTTTGGCACTACGGAAGAGTTTTTAAGGGGGTTCGGGGTGAAATCACTGGAAGAACTGCCGGAATTGAGTGCCGTGCAGATTGAGGAATTTAAGCAGCAGGCGGAATCGGAAGTACAGCTTCAGTTGGATATCTAAGGAATTTTTAATTTTAGATGCAAGTTTATTTTCTAATTTCCCAACCGCGGACATATGATGATAGAAAGGTTGAGTCTGTTCGGCAGCGTCTGTGCGGGGAACGCCGTAGGAAGCGGGTGTGGCTGATGCTAAGGAACTGTCGCAAAATAACATGTATATCTTGCTTGTCTAAATTTGTATAGGCGTCGTTGTCATCAGTCGCCGTAGCCCACTACGGCTTCTTCTTCCGCCTAGCCTATGCAAATTTATCCTGCGCAATCTATACATATTATTTTGCGACAGTTCCTTGGAATCCCGGGGACGGACTGGAAAAGGAAACAGGGAAATGAAGTGTTTTGGAACAAAACAGAAGGTGTTTTTTTCATTGTTTATTTTCGTATGCTTTTTGGCATTTTTTTTGCCGGGGGGATTTCCGGCGGCGGCACAGGAAGAGAAGGAAAATAGTACAAACCTGCAGTTGTATGCCCGTTCCGCAGTCCTGATGGATGCGGATTCCGGGCGTATTTTATATGGAAAGGACGAGAATGAAAAACTGCCCATGGCGAGTACCACAAAGATTATGACGTGCATCCTGGCCTTGGAAGAAGGGAACCTGGAGGATGAGGTAACGGCTACGGCCTATGCGGCATCGCAGCCAAAGGTCCATCTGGGCATGTACCAGGGGGAAAAGTTCCGGCTGGGCGACCTGCTCTATTCGCTGATGCTGGAATCGCACAATGATGCCGCGGTGGCAATTGCCGAACATGTGGGGGGGAGCGTGGAAGGGTTTGCAGATAAGATGAACCGGAAAGCACAGGAAATCGGCTGCGAAGATACTTTTTTTATCACGCCCAACGGGCTGGATGCTTCGGTACAGGATGCATCGGGCGGGCAGAAGGTGCACTCTACGACGGCGGCGGATTTGGCGCGCATCATGAGGTACTGCATCGGGGAATCGCCAAAGAGTGAGGAATTTTTGGAGATAACCAGGACGCAGAGTTATTCTTTTACGGATATCGAAGGGAAAAGAAGTTATTCGTGCAATAATCATAATGCATTTCTTCATATGATGGATGGGGCGCTTTCCGGGAAAACGGGTTTTACCAACAATGCGGGTTACTGTTATGTAGGGGCGCTGCGGCGGGACGGGAAGACCTTTGTGGTAGCGCTGCTTGCCTGCGGATGGCCGAACAACCGGACGTATAAATGGAGCGATACAAGGCAGCTCATGGCTTACGGGCTGGAAAATTATGAATACAGAAATGTTTATGAGGAGGCACAGTTGGAGCCGCTTCCGGTGGAAGGCGGCATACCGGGCGACGGGAAGCCTTACGGGGATGCTTTCCTGCCGATAGAGGTTGCAGGGGAGGAGGGGAAGGAACTGAAAGTCCTTTTAAAGGAAGGGGAAAATGTGGAGCGGAATATACTCCTGCCGGAAAAGCTGGAGGCACCGGTGGAAGCAGGCCGGCAGATCGGGGCGGTGAATTACTGTCTGGACGGGGAACTTTTGCGGGAATATCCGGTGCTGACGGCACAATCTATGGAAAAAATAGATTTTGCGTGGATGCTGCATTTTATATGGAAGCAATACTCCCTTTAGGGAAACTGGCCAGGTTACAGTTCACTCTCCAATGTCATTAATTTAAGATTTGCGATAGAGCAGAAAGCTTAATTACACCAAAGACTAGGTGCCTGTTTTGCTTTCGGAGGGGCCTGGCCTGTCTTTTTGCATCGTTTTGGATGGAGGTTTTACTTAACAGAAGATTCAAAAACCTAGGGGAAAATGGCCATGGATGGCCATTTTAAGCTGTGTTGGGCATGGAGGCCCCTCACAGCCGACCCGGACAGTACCGAAAACTACCATCTTCTGTTTAGTAAAACCCCATCCAAATAAGCTGCAAAAAGACAGGCCAGGCCCCTCCGAAAGCAAAACAGGCACCGGCCTGTGAACCATACCCCTTAAGTTAATGACATTGGGAGTGAACTGTTATCTTGCAATAGAACATGTACAAAATTTTTGAAAAAATTTCTATACGGCACGCATCTTTTGTGTTATAATACTCTCGTATGATTACGTTCTGATTTATTTAATATAAAATGGAGGGCTGAAAAATGAGTACTACTTCACAAGCGGGTCAAAGAATCAATGCTTTACTCGACGAAAACAGTTTCGTTGAAATAGGGGCGCTTGTAACAGCAAGGGCGACAGATTTCAATTTGAAACAGACGGACACTCCTTCTGACGGTGTGATCACCGGCTATGGAGTTATCGACGGCAATCTTGTGTATGTATACAGCCAGGATGCTTCCGTGCTTAACGGGACGATTGGCGAGATGCATGCGAAGAAGATTGCAAATCTCTATGATCTGGCAATGAAAACAGGTGCGCCTGTGATTGGCCTGATCGATTCGGCCGGGCTGAGGCTGCAGGAAGCTGCGGATGCCTTGAACGGTTTTGGTGAAATTTATAAGAAACAGGTGGATGCGTCCGGCGTTATCCCGCAGATTACCGCTATTTTCGGAACCTGCGGCGGCGGCCTGGCAGTAGTTCCCACGTTGACGGATTTTACCTTTATGGAAGAGAAGAAAGCAAAATTATTTGTAAATTCTCCCAATGCCATTGACGGGAACGAAATTTCCAAATGCGACACATCTTCGGCTGCTTTCCAGAGCGAAGAGGCGGGGATTGTGGATGTGGTTGCCCCGGAAGCGGATGTTTTAGCGCAGATCAGGGAGCTGGTTTCCATGCTTCCGGCAAATAATGAGGATACTATGGCATATGACGAATGCACGGATGATTTAAACCGTGTATGCGAAGGGATGGCAAATTGTGCAGGCGACACTTCCATAGCGCTTTCACAGCTTTCCGACAACGGAGTATTCTTTGAGACAAAGAGGAATTATGCGAAGGATATGGTAACCGGATTCATCAGGCTCAACGGCGCTACGGTGGGAGCTGTGGCGAACCGTACGGAAGTATATGGGGAAGACGGGGAAGTGGCGGACAAGTTCGATGCCGTGCTTTCGCCGGAAGGCTGTGAGAAAGCGGCAGACTTTATCCAGTTCTGCGATTCCTTTGATATTCCGGTATTATCCCTTACCAACGTAAAGGGGTATGCTTCCACGAAATGTGCGGAGAAGAGGATGGCAAAAGCAGCGGCGCGCCTTACATACGCCTTTGCGAACGCTACGGTCCCGAAGGTGAATGTAATTACACGCAAAGCGATGGGAAGCGCTTACGTTGCGATGAACTCCAAAGCAATCGGCGCGGACATTACAATGGCATGGCCGGATGCGGAAATCGGTACGATGGACGCAAAGCTTGCGGCTAAGATTATCTGTGACGGCAAGGGTGCGGAAGCAATCGATGCATGTGCAAAAGAGTACGCGGCCCTTCAGACAGGTGCGGTAAGCGCGGCAAAGAGAGGGTATGTGGATCAGATCGTGGCGCCGGAGGACACGAGGAAGTATGTGATCGGTGCATTTGAAATGTTATATACAAAGCACGAAGAACGTCCGGCGAAAAAACACGGCACCGTTTAGAAAGGATGTTACTTAATATGAAAAAATGGTTATTAGTATTAGGTATGATTACCTGTATCCTTGGTTTGGGCGCATGCGGGAATGAGCAGGAGGAATATGTAAGGACTGACATCACGGAAGCGGAAGCATTGGATGCCGGCGAGCATGTGGTTGATATGCTGATTGCCTTCTGCACGGAAGATTATAAGGATTACAGGGCACAACTGGAAAAAGAGAGCCCTGTATATGCGGCGGCATTGAAGAGCTGGGAAAGCGCCCAGGCAGATATGGGCAGTTATATCGGGATATTGGAAACAACGGCAGATTTAAACGAAGACGGGGTAATCATAAATGTGAAACTGGATGGTTCCGACCGGGACGCAAACCTGGAGATTATCCTGGACGATGATTTATTGGAAACAAGCATCACGACCAATGTAGAATATTCGTTTGGCGAACTGATGAAAAAGGCGGGCCTGAATACCCTTCTCGGGATGGGGACGGTATTTGTAGTGCTGATCCTGATCTGCCTGATTATTTCCTGTTTCAATTATATACCAAAGATCCAGGCGGCGTTTACAAAGAAGAAGCCTGAGGAAGAGAAAAAGGCAGCCACGGCGGCTATGGATCAGACCATTGCGCAGATCGTGGAAAAAGAAGAATTATCCGATGACCTTGAACTGGTAGCAGTTATCGCGGCGGCTATTGCAGCCAGCGAGGGCGCTGTTTCTACCGATGGATTTGTAGTGAGATCGATTAGAAGAAGAAAATACTAGGAGGAAATGAAAATGAAAAATTATACCATTACCGTAAATGGAAACGTATATGATGTAGTAGTAGAGGAAGGGGCATCCACAGGTGCTCCGGCAGCAGCGCCTGCGGCACCCAAGGCAGCTCCGAAGGCGGCGCCCGCAGCGGCCCCGAAAGCAGCGGCAGGAAGCGGTGCGGCAGGAAGCGTAAGGGTAGAAGCCGGTGCGGCAGGAAAAGTATTTTCCATTGAAGCCAAAGTCGGGCAGGCCGTAAAGAAGGGTGATACGGTAGTAGTCGTGGAAGCAATGAAGATGGAGATCCCTGTTGTTGCACCGCAGGACGGCACCGTGGCAAGCATTGACGTAACGGTTGGCGATGCAGTGGAAGCGGGCGCATTACTTGCAACATTGAACTAAAGCAGAAGGACAGGAGCATGTGCAGGAGCGCAAGTAAATGTCCGTTTGTGAATGACAGGAGGTCAAAGTAATGGATTATATTGTAAATACATTAGACAACCTAGTGCATCAGACGGCTTTCTTTAACCTGACGGGCGGGAATTACCTGATGATCGCAGTAGCTTGTGTATTTCTTTACCTGGCTATCGCAAAGGGCTTCGAGCCATTGTTGCTGACGCCGATAGCATTTGGTATGCTGCTTGTTAATATTTATCCCGATATCATGATGAGCATTGAAGACTCGGCGAACGGGACAGGCGGCTTACTGTATTATTTCTATTTGCTGGATGAGTGGGCAATCCTTCCTTCCCTGATTTTCATGGGGGTAGGCGCTATGACGGATTTCGGCCCGCTGATTGCAAACCCGAAGAGCTTCCTGCTGGGCGCGGCAGCGCAGTTTGGTATTTTCGCCGCATATTTCGGTGCGATTGCACTTGGGTTTAATGACAAAGCAGCCGCAGCTATTTCCATTATCGGCGGTGCGGACGGCCCTACATCTATTTTCCTTGCCGGGAAACTGGGGCAGACAGCATTGCTTGGGCCTATCGCGGTGGCGGCATATTCTTATATGTCACTGGTGCCGATTATCCAGCCCCCGATTATGAAGCTGCTTACTACGGAAGAGGAAAGAAAGATTAAGATGGCACAGCTTCGCCCGGTTTCCAAACTGGAGAAGATTTTGTTCCCTATCATCGTTACGATTGTTGTATGCCTGATCCTCCCTACGACAGCCCCTCTGGTGGGTATGCTGATGCTGGGTAATCTGTTCAGGGAGTCCGGCGTGGTAAGGCAGTTGACGGATACGGCATCCAATGCGCTTATGTATATCGTAGTTATCCTCCTTGGTACTTCCGTAGGCGCTACGACAAGCGCGGAAGCTTTCTTAAACTGGGCAACCATTAAGATCGTTATACTCGGCCTGATCGCGTTTGCTTTCGGTACGGCGGCCGGTGTACTGTTCGGCAAGCTGATGTGCATAATAACCCATGGCAAGGTAAACCCGCTGATCGGTTCGGCAGGCGTATCCGCCGTACCCATGGCGGCCAGGGTATCGCAGAAAGTCGGTGCGGAAGCGGATCCGACCAACTTCCTGCTTATGCATGCAATGGGGCCTAACGTAGCCGGCGTTATCGGTACGGCAGTGGCGGCAGGTACATTTATGGCGGTATTCGGTGTGTTCTAAGGAATAGCCGCAGAGTTACCGGAAAAAATTCCCGCCCCGTTTTTCATCGCCGGTGATGTCATGTGTGCGGGGTATGGGCACAGCCATGCAAAGGCTTTGCGGCATTGATGTGCTTCCCATGCGTGCGGGGCATGGGGTTCCGGGCAGGCCGGAACGCGCGGGCAGCGCTTTAACAGGTTAGAAATTTATGGAAAAACCTGCCGCAGGAACGGTATCCGGGCGGCAATGGATGCCGGGGATACCGCGGTGCGGCGGGCACGGTTTAAAAGGTGTTGGAGACACTTTGATATAGGAGGATTAGAAAATGTCTGAACAGGTGAAAAAACCGATCGGAATTATGGAAACCGTTCTTCGTGACGCGCATCAGTCGCTGATCGCAACGAGGATGCCTACCGATATGATGCTTCCGATCATTGAGAAAATGGATAAAGTCGGCTACCATGCAGTAGAATGCTGGGGCGGCGCAACATTCGATGCTTCCCTCCGTTTCCTGAAAGAGGATCCGTGGGAGAGACTGAGGAAATTGAGGGATGGTTTTAAAAATACGAAACTGCAGATGCTCTTCAGGGGGCAGAACATTTTAGGCTACCGCCCTTATGCGGACGATGTGGTGGATTATTTTGTAGAGAAGTCGATTGCGAACGGGATTGATATTATCCGTATCTTCGACTGCCTGAATGATTTGAGGAACCTGCAGGAAGCGGTAAATGCTACCAATGAAGTGAAGAAGAGGGAAGGCAGGGGCCATGCCCAGGTAGCGCTTTCCTATACGTTAGGCGATGCTTATACGCTGGAATATTGGGTAGACATGGCGAAGAAAATCGAGGAGATGGGTGCGGATTCCATCTGTATCAAGGATATGGCCGGTTTGCTTGTGCCTTATAAGGCGACCGAGATGATCTCTGCAATGAAGGGTGCGACAAAGCTCCCGATCCAGCTCCATACGCATTATACTTCCGGTGTGGCGAGCATGACATACCTGAAAGCGGTAGAGGCCGGCGTGGATGTTATTGACTGTGCCATTTCACCTTTTGCAATGGGAACTTCCCAGCCGGCAACGGAAGTTATGGTGGAAACCTTCAAGGGTACGCCGTATGATACAGGCTATGATCAGAGTATACTGGCGGAAATCGCAGATTACTTCAGGCCCTACAGGGACGAATGCCTTGCAAGCGGGCTTCTTAACCCGAAGGTTATGGGCGTGGATATCAAGACACTGCTTTATCAGGTGCCGGGCGGTATGCTTTCCAATATGGTGAGCCAGTTGAAAGAGCAGAATGCAGAAGATAAATATTACGATGTGCTCAGGGAGATCCCGGCAGTGCGTAAGGATTTGGGCGAGCCTCCGCTGGTAACACCGTCGTCGCAGATCGTTGGTACACAGGCGGTATTCAACGTATTGATGGGCGAGCGTTATAAGATGGCGACAAAGGAGACGAAAGCGGTATTGCGCGGCGAGTATGGCCAGACCGTAAAACCGATGAACCAGGAGATTATCGATAAGGTTATCCCGGGCGAGAAGAGGATCACATGCCGTCCGGCGGATCTGATTGAGAACGAGCTGGATAAACTGGAGTCTGAGATGAAGGAATGGAAGCAGCAGGATGAGGACGTACTTTCCTATGCGCTCTTCCCGCAGGTTGCTACCGATTTCTTCAAATACCGCCAGGCACAGCAGGAGAAGGTGGATATGTCACAGGCTGATACAAAGAACGGGGCTTATCCGGTGTAAATATGGTAATATTATTATTAGGTATTGCTGTATGTGTTGCTTTATTAGTTTATTTTTATGTGTGCAGTCTTAAAGGTTCGGTTTTCCGAGAGTGGGGTTTTATAATGAGGAAATTCCAATAGGGAAGGTTGAATTAGTGAAATATTTTTCTTTTGAGTATTTTGGATTGCGGGAATGAAATGAAACAAAGGTGTAGTGAAAACTACACCTTTGTTTTATGCACAGCCCATGCAGTGGAAATATGCCGCTAAGGCGGCGCGCATGGGCGCTTGGCGAGTAGGGGAAAAGCACCCCTACTCGCTTTTGGATGGAATTTTCGCCCCTTTTCAATTTTTATATCATATGTTACAATAAAAAATATGTATAATTTCAGGAAATTACATGATGTAGATATATAGTAAACGACATAACAAATTTCCGCTCCCCGTTCCTGCAAAGCCATATACGGAAGTTTTTGCGGGGGAGAAAAAGCGAAATTTCCAATGTCATTAACTATAGGAAGGGATACCTACAGAAAGCACGGGAAAAGGATATGTACAAATGGAGATAAATGGGAAAGCGGACGGGGACATTATAGCAAGGATAAATGATAAATACCCAAAGATGAGCAAAAGCCATAAAGCAATCGCGGCATATATTAACAACTGTTACGAACAGGCGGTTTTTATGACGGCGGCGAAACTGGGGGAAACGGTAGGTGTCAGTGAGTCTACGGTGGTGCGTTTCGCCTCGGGGATAGGGTATGCCGGATACCCGGAGTTCCAGGCGGCGCTGGAAGAGTGGGTGAAGGACAAGCTGAATGCAGTGCAGAAAATCGGTGTAAAGTATGGCAGGAGTACGCAGTCGGAAGTACTGACATCCGTACTGCAGGCAGATATCGAGAAGATTCAGGATACCATAGAACATTTGGACGGCACGTCCTTTGAGATGGCGGTGGATATCATTCTGAATGCGGAGACAGTGTATGTAGTGGGAATACGGAGCTGCGAGCCGTTAGCGGGTTTCTTCCAGTTTTATCTGAATATGATCCGGGGCAATGTGGTGCTTCTGCGGACTACAAGCATAAGTGAGATGTTTGAACAGATGATAAGGATTAATGAAAGGGATGCCATGGTGGGAATCAGTTTTCCAAGATATTCCATGCGTACTTTGAAGGCGATGGAATTTGCTAACGACAGGAATGCAAAAGTAATTGCCATTACGGACAATGTCCATTCCCCGATGAATCTGTATTCTTCCTGTAATCTGTTTGCCAGGAGCGATATGGTTTCCATTGTGGATTCTCTGGTGGCGCCGCTTAGCCTTTTGAATGCCCTGGTAGTGGCGCTCTGTCTGAAACGGCCTGCGGAAGTGAAACAGAATATGGAAGAACTGGAGAGGGTATGGAGCAATTATCAGGTGTATTTGAATGATGAGATAAATTATATAGAAGACGAACCAATGCTGGATTATTCCCTGTCGGGCGCATTTGCAGGGAAAACATCCGGAATGAGTGTATCCGCAGGAAGGACTACCGAAGAGGGTGCAGCGGGAAGGGGCCCTGCAATGAATATGGCGGCAAAGTTTCCGGCGGCGGAAGATTTGGCGGCAAAAGATGTGTCCGGGGAAGAGGCACCTGCGGTACATATATCTGCAATAAACTCCCTGCAGAGGAATGTGTTTAAAGTAAACTCCTTTGAAGTGAATCCGGCTGTGCTCCCATCATCCGCAGGGGAAGGAAATGAGGTGGGACGGAAATGAAAAAAGTGGTTGTGATAGGCGGCGGCGCGGCAGGGATGATGGCGGCGGCAACGGCGGCACAGAAGGGATGCCGGGTTGTCCTGCTGGAAAAAAATGATAAGCTGGGGCGTAAGCTGTTTATTACCGGTAAGGGCCGGTGTAATCTGACAAATGCCTGTGATATGGACGGGCTGTTTGGAAATGTGGTGACAAACCCAAAGTTTTTATACAGCGCATTTTATGGTTTTGATAACCGGATGGCGATGGAGTGGTTTGAAAAAGCGGGCTGCCCTGTAAAAACCGAGCGGGGGGGAAGGGTTTTTCCGGTTTCGGATCATTCCTCGGATGTGATAAAAGCCCTGGCAGGGCAATTAAAACAGTGGAAGGTAGAAACCCGTCTGGGAGTACGGGCGGAGAGCCTGGTGACTGTGCCTGGAGAAGAGGCAACAGAAGCCGGGTCGGGCGGTATGGACTGCGCCGGAGCTGCTGTGGGAGTAAAGGCGGCGGCCGGGCCGCAAGCCCATAAATGCCGTATGCCGGAAAAGGCCAAAGCCGTTGCAGGAGTAAAGCTGGCGGATGGGACGGTGGAAAGTGCGGATGCGGTTATAGTGGCTGCGGGAGGGCTCTCTTATCCGCTCACGGGTTCTACCGGGGACGGTTACCGGATGGCGGCGGAAAACGGGCATACGGTGAAGGCGACTTATCCGTCCCTTGTCCCCTTTATCATTAAGGAAGGATGGTGCGGGCAGTTACAGGGCCTTGCGCTGAAAAATGTAGCCATATCTCTTTGCGAAGACGGCAGAAAGCCCTTTTATGAGGGATTTGGGGAAATGCTGTTTACCCATTTCGGAGTGAGCGGGCCGCTTATCCTGAGCGCCAGCAGTTATTATGCGGGGCGGAAGAAAAAAGGGGCGGTCAGGCTTCACCTGGATTTAAAACCGGCACTGACAGCAGAACAGTTGGATAAAAGGCTTCTGCGCGATTTTGAGGAAAACGGGAAAAAACAGTTCAAAAATTCCCTGGGCGGCCTGTTCCCTGCAAAGCTGATCCCTGTCATGGTTATGCTTTCGGGTATCGACGGAGAGAAGAAAACGCTTGAAGTGACGAGGGAAGAGAGGCAGCATTTTGCACGGATGATAAAGAATGTGGAAATGACAGTAGCAGGGACAAGG
Source organism: uncultured Lachnospiraceae bacterium (assembly GCA_947385425.1). Lineage (GTDB taxonomy): Bacteria > Bacillota > Clostridia > Lachnospirales > Lachnospiraceae > Kineothrix. The sequence goes on from CANDKY010000003.1 coordinate 12,232, forward strand.
GATTATGCGGAGGCGGTTATCACAAAAGGCGGAGTGCATGTGAAAGAAATAAATCCCTCTACAATGGAATCCAAAAAAGTAGGCGGGCTCTATTTTGCGGGAGAAGTCCTGGATGTGGATGCAATGACGGGAGGCTTTAATCTCCAGATTGCCTGGTCTACCGGATATTTGGCGGGGAGTTCTGCCGCACCCCGAAAAGCTTAAGTTAATGACATTGGCTTTGGACAGTAACCTTGGATTTACAGGAAAAAGAACGTTAGTTCCCAAGGGGTTGAAATGCCCGGCGATGTATAGTATAATTTACGGAGCGGCCGGGTATGCGGAGGAAACGGAATCCGAAGCAGGCATGAAATAAAAAGGACGGAGAGGTGAAAGCATGAGCTATAATATAGCGATCGACGGACCGGCAGGCGCGGGAAAAAGCACAGTGGCAAGGCGTATTGCGAAGGAGAAGCATTTTATTTATGTGGATACGGGGGCGATGTACCGTGCCATGGGATTATATTTCCTGAGGAACGGGATCCGGGCGGAGGATACGCAGAGGATAAATGAACAATGTAAGGAGGCGGACATTACCATTTCTTATGCGGACGGGGAGCAGGTAGTGTTTCTGAATGGGGAAAATGTAAACGGGCTGATCCGGACGGAAGAGGTCAGCAATATGACTTCCGCCTGCAGTGTGAATCCTAAAGTGCGGGAGAAGCTGGTGGAACTGCAGAAGCGTCTGGCCAAAGATGCGGATGTGGTGATGGATGGCAGGGATATCGGAACCTGCGTGCTTCCCGATGCGGATTTGAAGATATATCTGACGGCGGGAAGCGGAGTGAGGGCGAAGCGCAGGTACGAAGAACTGTCTGCAAAGGGGGAGGAATGCGATCTGGCGCAGATAGAGAAAGATATTATCGAACGCGATAAGAGGGATATGGAGCGGGAAATTTCACCGCTGCGCCGGGCGGAGGATGCGGTACTTGTGGATTCTTCCGGGCTGTCTGTCGATGAGGTGGTGGAAAAAATTCTTCTTTTGTGCAGGTGAATAAAAAAAGGAAGGGGCCGGGGATTGTAATGGAAGTGACAGTTGCGAAAAGCGCCGGGTTTTGCTTCGGGGTAAAACGTGCAGTGGAAAAAGTATATGAGCAGACCGGGAAAGGGAACAAGATATATACTTACGGGCCGATCATCCATAACGGGGAAGTCGTCAGGGATTTGGAGGAGCGCGGCGTTACGGTGATTGGAAGCATGGAAGAACTCGGGCAGCTTCAGGAAGGCACGGTGGTCATACGTTCCCACGGCGTAGCGAAAGAGGTTTATGAAAAGATCGAAGAACAGGGGCTGGACTGTGAGGATGCGACCTGTCCTTTTGTGAAAAGAATCCACAAGATTGTAGAAAAAGAGAGCCGTGCGGGAAAGCGGATTATCATTATCGGCAATCCGGGACATCCCGAAGTGGAGGGGATCCGGGGGTGGTCATTGTCGGAAACGGCGGTGATTGAGTCGCGTAAGGAGGCGGAAGCCTTTGCGGAAAGGCCGGAAAACCTTGAAAATAAGGGAAAAGAATGGTGTATTGTTTCACAAACGACATTTAACTACAACAAATTTAAAGAACTAGTTGAAATTTTTTTGAAAAAAGGTTACAATGGTATTGTTGTGAATACTATATGTAACGCGACGGAAGAAAGGCAGACTGAGGCGAGACAGATTGCGTCTCAGGTTGGAAGTATGATTGTAATAGGTGATACCCACAGTTCCAATTCCCGGAAGCTGTATGAGATCTGTAAGGAGGAGTGCGGCAACACCTATTTTATACAGACACTGGATGACTTGCATTTAGAACTACCTAAAGCTGCTTCACCGGTCGGTATTACTGCCGGGGCATCGACCCCAAACAATATTATTGAGGAGGTTCAAAATTATGTCAGAATTAACTTTTGAACAAATGTTAGACGAATCATTTAAGACAATACATGCAGGAGAGGTAGTTGAAGGTACAGTCATCGATGTGAAACCTGAAGAGATTATACTCAACATCGGCTATAAATCAGACGGTATTTTAACAAAGAATGAATATACCAATGAACCGAACGTAAACCTGACAACTATCGCAAAGCCCGGGGACACCATGGAGGTGAAAGTCCTGAAAGTAAACGACGGGGAGGGACAAGTCCTTCTGACGTATAAAAGGCTTGCTGCAGACAGAGGAAACAAAAGGATTGAAGAAGCATACAATAACAGAGAGGTGCTTACTGCAAAGGTTGCACAGGTATTGGACGGCGGCCTGAGTGTCGTAGTGGATGAAGTAAGGATATTCATCCCGGCAAGTTTGGTATCGGATGTATATGAAAGGGATCTGTCCAAATATGCGGGACAGGAGATTCAGTTTGTTATCAGTGAATATAATCCAAAGAGAAGAAGGTACATCGGTGACCGTAAACAACTAATCCTTGCAGAAAAAGCAGAGCTTCAGAAGAAGCTGTTCGAATCCATCCACGAAGGGGATACCGTGGAAGGCGTAGTTAAGAATGTGACCGACTTCGGGGCGTTTGTTGATTTGGGCGGAGCGGACGGTTTGCTCCACATTTCAGAGATGTCATGGGGAAGGGTTGAAAATCCGAAGAAAGTGTTTAAGGTTGGTGAGAAATTAAGAGTCCTGATCAAAGAGATTTCCGGGAGCAAAATTGCGCTAAGCCTTAAATTCGAAGAAGAGAACCCATGGAGGGGCGCTGCCGCAAAATATGCGGTGGGCAGCATTGTAACCGGGAAGGTTGCCAGGATGACGGATTTCGGCGCGTTTATTGAACTGGAGCCGGGTGTGGACGCGCTGCTGCATGTTTCACAGATTTCCAGGGAGCATATTGAAAAACCGGCGGATGTGTTAAAGATTGGTGATGAGATCACCGCTAAAGTAGTGGATTTCAATGATGCTGACAGAAAGATCAGCCTGAGTGTAAAGGCTATGCTGGCGCAGGAAGCAAAGAATGCGGCGGCTGATGCGGAAGCGGTATCAGTGGATATTGATGCTGTAATTGCGGATGGACAGGAATAAAGCAGTGCAGAAATAGTACCGCGGCCTGATACCGCTCTGCAGAAAGGACAGTGATTTTTAGACTTTCATCCGCTGTTATTTTGGAGGACGGCATCAGGGCTGGTTCATTGCCTGTGCGGAATTGCGCGGGTAAGCCTGAAAACTTGTCTGGAAATATTTTCAGGCGTGTGCAAAAGCCGCGGCCTGCGGAAAGCAGGGCAATAAATTTGGACAATGGCAGGTAAGTAACTATGGCATATGATTATGAATGGTTTAAGAAGGCAATATATGACCTTACGAAGATCGACCTGAACGCTTACAAAGAGAAGCAGATGAAACGCCGTATCGATACGCTGATCGCGAAGAACGGCGTTTCCGGGTATGATAAATATATTGCGTTCATTAAAGGGAATAATTCAAAATTTGAAGAATTTGTAAATTATCTTACGATTAATGTGTCAGAATTTTACCGCAATCCGGATCAATGGAGGGTGATGGATAAGGATATCATACCGGCGCTTGTCAGCAGGTTCGGGAAGAACCTGAAGATATGGAGTGCAGCCTGCTCAACCGGCGATGAGCCGTATTCGCTCGTTATGGCATTATCCCGGCATATTCCATTGGAGCAGATTAAAATACATGCAACCGATTTGGATAAGCAGGTAATTGCAAAGGCGAAAGTCGGCTTGTATAATGCAAAAAGCATTGCCGCTGTGCCTGATGATCTGAAAAAGAAATTTTTTACAAAGGTTGGCTTATCTTACCAGATATCTGAACAGGTCAAAAAAAGGGTGGAGTTTTCTGAACATAATTTATTGAAGGATGATTATGGAAGCGGCTGGCATATGATTGTATGCCGGAATGTTTTAATTTATTTTACAGAAGAGGCTAAGGATGAGGTATTCACGAAATTCCAGAAATCTTTGGCGAAAGACGGGGTGTTGTTTATCGGCAGTACGGAACAGATTATCAACTATAAAGAGATTGGTTATTCAAGGAAGAATTCTTTCTTCTATGAAAAATTTTGACATTCTTTAAGGGACTGTATGCAAATAATTTGTGACAGTTCCTTATTATATGTTTACAATTCACAGTCTTTTCGCGTGTTTTGGGAGGGGTGTGAATCAATGTCATTAACTTAAGCTTTCCGGGGTGCCGCAGACCATATATCTCAATCCGGACCATTGAAAGACGCCGGCACTTAGGCGCCGTGTTTTGGCGCCTTAGTACCGTTGCGTCTGCCGTTGAGCGAAAGCGCGTCCGGATGAGATATGTGGTCTGCGGCGCTCTGGAAAGCTTAAGTTAATGACATTGGGTGTGAATGATAACATGATATATGGTATTGATTTTTTCCACAGTCCATAAGGGAAGGAGAACGGGAAACGGATGAGTATACAGCGGTTAGCGGAGTATCCGTACTTGTATGAGACACATTTGCACACTTCACAGGGCAGCGTGTGCGCCCGCTGTACCGGGGCGCAGATGGCGGAGGCATGTAAGGCGGCAGGGTATACGGGGATTATAGTGACAGACCACAACTGGGGCGGCAATACGGCGGTAAACCGGAGGCTGCCTTGGAAAACGTGGGTGAATGAGTTTGCAAAGGGGTATGAGGAAGCGGAAAAGGTGGGGAAGCGTATCGGCCTGGACGTTTTTTTCGGATATGAGGCCGGGTTTGACGCGACGGAATTCCTGATCTACGGTTTGGATAAGAAGTTTATGCTGGAGCATCCGGAACTGAGAACAGCTACGGTGCAGGAACAGTTCCGCCTGGTACATGAGGGGGGAGGCATGGTGGTGCATGCTCATCCGTTCCGGGAAGAATATTATATCCCTGAGGTAAGGCTGTTCCCGGAATATGTGGATGGTGCGGAGGGTATTAACGGAGGCCATATCGGCTGCCGCCATGAGACAGGGGAGAGCGGCCTGCCTGTTTTTGACGAGCGGGCGATTGCATATGCGAGGGGGCATAATTTATTTCTGACAGCCGGTTCGGATATCCACCATACGGATTTGCCCGGGTGCGGTATGGCATTTCGGAGGAGGATGGAATCTATACAGGATTTTACGGATGCCTTGCGGAACGGGGAGGATTACGTACTTACTGACGGGAAGAGATGGTTCCGGAAGGACGGTACGCCCTGTAGCTCATAAAAAGATGTCAGGAACTGTATATTAATGACATTGTCTCTGCCCTGCGTATGTGGCATCACAAATGATGAAATAGGAGGGAGGGCAGAGAGACTTTGTCGTAAGAAAGGAGGGACGGAGATTATGCTGGAATTCAGATATGACACACAATTACTGATTGAGGGGGAGGAACTGGACGAGGATGGCATCAGCGATTATTTTGCGGAGAATTTTAAAGGGGACTGCCTGTTGTCAGTAGGGGATGAAGAACTGATCAAAATCCATTTTCACACAAATGAACCCTGGAAGGTGCTGGAATACTGCGCATCCCTTGGAGAAATATATGATATCGTGATAGAGGATATGGACAGGCAGTCGAGAGGGCTCCACGGCTGATAGGATTATGCATTTTGTATATTGACATAGATCGTATGATTGTATACAATAATACGTGTTGGCAATGTATCAATAGCCCAAATGGCAATGCAGTGGATTGCCAGCATATCTACAGGCCGTTTTCGGCGGCAGAGGGAGGCAGCTATGAGGGAGAATAATACCTTTGAGAATCGTCCGGTGACGATGAATGAGAAGAACAATCTGTTGGAAATCGAAGAGCACATGTATATATTGGATGATGTGGAGAAGCCGAATGTTTTCCGCAATATGTTCCCTTATTCCGAGATACCGAAAATCCCGTTCAATGACAGGATTGTACCGAACAATATGCCAAGGGAGATATGGATTACCGATACGACTTTCCGTGACGGGCAGCAGTCCAGGGCGCCGTATACAACAGAGCAGATTGTGGCAATATATGATTATCTCCACAAGCTCGGCGGGCCGAACGGGATGATCCGCGCCAGTGAATTCTTTCTGTATAGCAAAAAGGACAGGGATGCCGTTTATAAATGCATGGAACGGGGGTATGAGTTCCCGGAAGTCACCAGTTGGATCCGGGCGAGCAAGGATGATTTTAAGCTGGTGAAGGAAATCGGGATGAAGGAAACGGGGATATTGGTAAGCTGTTCGGACTATCATATTTTCCTGAAGCTGAAGATGACGAGAAGGCAGGCAATGGAGCATTATCTGAGTGTGATCCGCGACTGCCTGGAAGAGGGGATCAGCCCCAGGTGCCATCTGGAGGATATTACGAGGGCGGATATTTACGGTTATGTGGTTCCTTTCTGTGTGGAACTGATGAAGCTGATGGAGGAATATGAGATCCCGATCAAGGTACGTGCCTGTGATACGATGGGGTACGGCGTAAACTATCCGGGCGCCGTTATTCCCAGGAGCGTGCAGGGAATCATTTATGCGATACATACCCATGCGGGGGTGCCCCATGCCCTGATTGAATGGCATGGCCACAATGATTTCTATAAGGCAGTGTCAAATTCGACGACAGCGTGGCTGTATGGCTGCTCCGGTGTAAATACTTCCCTGTTCGGGATAGGGGAACGGACAGGCAATACGCCCCTGGAGGCGATGGTATTTGAGTATGCGCAGTTGAAAGGGAACCTGAACGGGATGGATACTACAGTGATTACCGAACTGGCGGAGTATTATGAAAAGGAAATCGGGTATCAGATACCGCCGCGGACTCCTTTCGTCGGTAAGAACTTTAACGTGACGCGTGCGGGGATCCATGCAGACGGGCTATTGAAAAATGAGGAGATTTATAATATATTTGATACGGAAAGGTTTTTGAACCGTCCGGTATTGTGTGCGGTAAGCAATACTTCCGGATTGGCCGGAATCGCTCATTGGATGAATACTTATTATAAACTGAAAGGGGAGGAACAGTTGGATAAGAATTCAGAGCTGGTGCGGGAAGTAAAGAAGTGGGTCGATGGGGAGTATGCCGCAGGAAGGGTGACTGTGCTGACTGATGAAGAGCTGGTTGGTGAAATCGGCAGGGTATGTGAGAGGCTGGGGATAGACGGCAGCAGATTTTCATAGCCTGGTTTGCGATGCCGCGGACAAAATCAGTACGGATTATTTCATGACAATTCCTTAGGGGAGAAGCGAAATGGGCAGTTATGATGTAAAACAGGAAGTAAATGACAAGTATTCTTTGAGAGGGCGTGTTTTTAATAAGATACGGGAGGATATTTTAAACGGGAAGTATAAAGACCATGAGGAGCTGCGGGAGGTTGCCATCGGAGAGGAGCTGGGGGTCAGCCGCACACCGGTGCGCGAGGCTTTCCGGCAGTTGGAGCTGGAAGGGCTGATTCAGATTGTCCCGAACAAGGGGGCATATGTAACGGGCATAACGGCGAAGGACGTGGGGGATATTTATATGATCCGTTCCAAACTGGAGGGGCTGTGCGCCAGATGGGCCACAGACCATATTACAAAAGAGCAGTTGGAGGAATTGGAGGAAAATGTCTACCTTGCGGATTTCCATGCGCAGAAAGGGCATTTGGACCAGATGGCGGAATTGGATAACCGGTTCCATCAGATTCTTTATGAAGCGTGCAACAGCAAACAGTTGGCGCGCCTGCTGGTGGATTTCCATGAATACGTGCTGCGTGTCAGGAGGAAGACGCTTTCCAACGGCGGGAGGGGGAAGGTGTCCAACGATGAACACCGCCAGATTATGGAAGCGATCAAAGAAAAGGATAAGGACAGGGCGGAGGCGCTTGCCAATATGCATATTGTCAATGCGTATGATAATATGGTAAAGAACGGGCTGTATGAAATTTACGGCAAAACGGAGGAATAAGTCCGGCAGGTTTACGGCAAAACGGAGGAATAGCTCCGGCAAGTTTGTGTCCTGCGCTGCGTCCACGAACTTGAAATGTGCTAAAAGCAGTGCAGAAATGAGGTAAAATATGGAAAAAATTAAAATGACGACCCCTCTTGTGGAGATGGACGGGGATGAAATGACAAGGATTCTCTGGCAGATGATAAAGGAGGAGCTGCTGCTGCCCTTTATTGATTTAAAGACAGAGTATTATGATCTTGGCCTGGAACACCGGAATGAGACGGACGACCAGGTTACGGTGGATTCGGCAAAGGCGACGGAAAAATACGGCGTGGCGGTAAAATGTGCGACGATCACGCCCAATGCGGCCCGTATGACAGAATATAATTTGAAAGAAATGTGGAAAAGCCCTAACGGGACAATCCGTGCTATACTGGACGGGACGGTATTCCGCGCGCCGATCAAGGTAAAGGGTATCGAGCCATGTGTGAAAAACTGGGAAAAGCCTATCACGATTGCCCGCCATGCTTACGGCGACATTTATAAAAATGTGGAAATCAAAGTCCCGGGCGCAGGGAAAGCGGAACTGGTCTATACGGCGGAGGACGGGACGGTGGCAAGGGAAACCATCCACGAATTTAACGGTCCCGGTATTATCCAGGGCGTACACAATACGGATGCTTCCATCCAAAGTTTTGCGAAAGCATGTTTCAATTACGCGCTGGACACGAAACAGGATCTCTGGTTTGGGGCGAAGGATACGATATCGAAGAAGTATGATCATAACTTTAAAGATATTTTTGAGGAAGTGTATGAGACGGAATATAAAGGGAAATTTGAAGAGGCAGGGATAACGTATTTTTACAGCCTGATTGATGATATTGTGGCGCGGGTGATGAAAGCGAAGGGCGGGTTTATCTGGGCCTGCAAGAATTATGACGGTGATGTGATGAGCGATATGGTGTCTTCCGCTTTTGGTTCTCTTGCCATGATGACCTCAGTCCTTGTATCGCCGACAGGGGTGTATGAATACGAAGCGGCGCACGGGACGGTGCAGAGGCATTATTATAAGCATCTGCAGGGGGAGGAAACTTCCACAAATTCTGTGGCAACAATTTTTGCCTGGACGGGCGCGCTGCGTAAGCGCGGGGAACTGGACGGTATCCCGGGGTTAATGGAATTTGCGGACAGGCTGGAAAAGGCGACGTTAAATACGATTGAGTCCGGCAGGATGACAAAGGATCTGGCATTGATTACCTCCCTTGAGGATGTGACAGTGCTTAACAGCGGTGATTTTATTAAGGAGATCCGCAGGATGCTGGAAGGCTGATTCATACAAAGCCGTACCGGGCGCATAGTGGGCTATGTAACCTGAATTTGGTGCAAAGATCGCGCAAAGTGGTGAAGCAGTTACACCGTGTACAGATGGTGGGAATGATTTTTCAAACACGCATGAAAAGAAAGGGACTGGGTATGAAGAAAACAGACACTTTTTTTATCATCCATAATTTCAATACGGTGCCGGAGGAAATTCTTGCTTTTTGTGAGAATTATATAATTTACGACGCTTCTACAGAGCGGAAAGTGACGGAAGAACTGGAGAAGAAGGGATATCATTACAAGCATATCGAGAATACGGGGCATAATATTACGTCTTATTTTAGTTTCTTTGCAGATAATTACGGGGAACTTCCGGAGTATATGTGCCTATGCAAAGGGAACATGCTTGGCAGGCATTGTTCCAAAGAGTATTTCAGCCGTGTTTACGATAATAAGTATTTTACGTATCTGTATGAAGATAAGGATATACTTTTGAAGTGGAAACAGCAGGGCGTCATAAAACAGGAAGGGGAGCCGATAGAGTGTCTGGTGAGCGAGTCGCATTATCTGGAGGAAAATACTTCATGGTATGTGGAGTCGCCGGATCATCCCCACAGATATTTTGATGAGTACAACAGCTTGCTTTCTTTCATTTACCGGAAACCGGTCATACCAAAGTACAACGTATTTTCACCGGGGGCATGTTATATTGTGCATCGTTCCCAGGTGAGGAAACATACCCCCGAATTTTACAGGAACCTGAATAAAATTATGAATTACGGGCTGGATCCTAATTTCCCGTCGGAAGCGCATCATATAGAGCGGATGCTCCCTGTGATTTTCTGTGAGTCCTATGAAGAGAATGAGTGGATGAATGAGGAAGCTTTGTTTGAGCGGAAGATAGAAGAACGGATTCCGCTTATCCAATTTGAGGATTCCATCAGAGGGAAAAGGATGAAGAAATTGCGCAGGCTGGAATACCGGTTAAGGAAAGGGATTGGGCAGGATGCCTAAAATAATGGCACAGGACTGTGAATAATAACGGAAAAGTCAAATTAGTGCTACCCGAAAGTCGGATGAGTTATAGAATTCATCCGGCTTTTTTTGTTACGATATTTTTGCTGAGGATGCCGGAAAAATATGTACGCGGGGAAAGAAAACGATGCGGCGGCGGAAAAACGGTTATTTTACGGCAAATCCATGCAAAATAGGAATAACGGTTAAAAAACCAGACACGGCGCCTGCCCGGGCAGAGGCGGAAATGCATTCCGGGATGTGCATGGTTCAGGCGGAAATGCATTCCGGGGTGTCCATAGTTCAGGCGGAAATGCATTCCGGGGTGTGCATGGTTCAGGCGGATAGTGCATTCCGGGGTGTGCATGGTTCAGGCGGAAATGCATTCCGGAACGGCTATAGCCGGGCAGGCGCGGAAACAGGAAAAGGAGGATCAGGTATGAAAAAGAAATGGATTGCAGGATTACTGGCTGCAGCCATGGCAGTGTCCCTGGCAGCCTGCGGGGGAGGCGGCAGCACAGGAGGCGGAGACAGCGCGGGAGGCGGTGACGCGGCAGCTTCAGGAGGCGGCGAAGGCGGGGAACCTTACACCGTGACTATGGTTCTGAACGGGAGCCAGCAGCCCGACGAGGAACGGATTGAGGCAAAAGTAAACGAGATTTTGGAAAAAGAACTGAATGCAAGGCTGGATTTGGTAGTTTTGCCATGGGCCAGCGCGTCCCAGCAGCTTCAGCTTATGCTGGCCGGGGATGAGAAGATTGACGTATTCTATACGAATGCTACCAGCGCGGTACAGTATATGCATTCGGGGCAGATTGTGGATATGGCCGGGCTGATTGACCAGTACGGGACAAACCTGAAGAATATTTTCGGCGAAGATACGCTGAAAGGCAACAGTGTGGACGGGTTCCTGTACGGGGTGCCGACCCAGATTGAACGCGGGAGTATCCCTGCCATCTTTATGAGGAAGGATCTGGTGGAGAAGTACAACATCGATACTTCCGCCATCAAGGAGCCGAAGGATCTGGAAGCGGTATTTGAGACGGTGCAGGCAGGTGAGCCGGATATGACGATGCTGTTTTCCATCAATGAAGGCGATACGCCCCTTACCCGTCTGAACGGCAGCGATACGCTGGCGGACAGCAATATACTGGGCGCCCTGATTGATCCCGAGAACAGCACGACCATTGAGAACTTCTATGCCAGCGACTGGTACAGGGAGACAACGACAATGCTGTACGACTGGTATAAGAAAGGCTATATCAGCCAGGATGCCGGGACGAACACAGAGAACTGGAGAACCGTATTTAAAGCGGGCAATATGTTTTCCCTTTTCTTTGCATACCATCCGGGGACGCCGGTAGAGTTTGAGAGTTCCACAGGGTATGAATTCGAGATCGTGCCTTTCAGGGATTATCCGATAAAACTGTCGTCAAGCTATAACGGCGTTATCTTCTCCATCGCGCAGAATTCCGAAAACCCGGAGAAGGCGATGGAAGTACTGGACTTTATTTACGGAAGCCCGGAAGTGATGAACCTGATTAACTGGGGCGAGGAAGGCGTGGATTATGTGCTGGAAGATGCGGAAAACGGAGTTATCAACTATCCGGAAGGCGTTACGGTAGATACGGTAGGCTACAGCCTGAACCTTGGCTGGGAACTTCCGAACCAGTTTATCGCATATAAATGGAGCGGTTCCGACCCGCAGCTTTGGGAGAAGATGGAAGAGTTTAATAATTCCGCAAAGGAATCAATAGCTCTTGGCTTCTACTTTGACAATTCACAGTATGAGAACCAGATAGCGGCGCTGGCAAATGTAGTGAAGCAGTATTCCGGTTCCCTGAACAGCGGTTCCGCGGATCCGGAAGTTTACATCCCGCAGTTCTTAGAGGCATTGGAAGAGGCAGGGATCAATGAAGTGATCGCTGCAAAACAGGAGCAGTTTGACAAGTGGCTGTCTGAGAAATAGGAAAGAGCGGCAAAGGTTTGCCAGGCGGCTGTCCGGGAAACAGGAAAGAGCGGCAAAGGTTTGTCAGGCGGCTTGTCTGAGAAATAAGAAGGAGCGGCAAAGGTTTGCCAGGCGGCTGTCCGGGAAACAGGAAAGGGCAGCGAGGATATGCAGAGGGAGGGTTTGCGGCGGTATGCTGCAGATACTCCCCTGCATTTTCCATAGTAGAATATCATGTTAGAATGGAGGAGAGAAGAGTGGAGAGTAAAGCGAAGAAAAAAACGTCGCGCCTGAAAGCATACAAAGAACACTGGCCTTTGTATCTGATGCTTCTTCCGGGGCTTTTGTATCTGTTGATAAATAATTATATTCCCATGGCGGGAATCGTAATTGCGTTCAAGAAACTGAATTTTGCGGAAGGCATTTTTGCCAGCCCGTGGGCAGGGTTTGAAAATTTTAAATTCCTGTTTGCGACCAAGGACGCGTGGGTGATTACCCGCAATACGCTGCTTTATAATGTGGCATTTATTATTGTAAATATGGTGGTGGGCATTGCTATTGCAATCCTGATCTGCGAGGTCAGAAGTACGAAAATGAAGAAACTCTACCAGAGTGCTATCCTGCTTCCGTTTTTGATGTCTATGGTAATCCTGAGCTATATTGTATATGCCCTTTTGAGTTCTGAAAACGGCCTGGTGAATAATTCTATCTTAAGCGCATTGAATATTGATCCGATCCAGTGGTATCAGGAGCCAAAGTACTGGCCGTTTATCCTGGTTTTTGCGAACTGCTGGAAAGGCGTAGGTTACGGGTGCCTGATTTACATAGCATCCCTGGTCGGCATCGATCCTTCGTACTATGAGGCGGCAAGGCTGGACGGCGCCAGCAAATGGCAGGAAATATGCAGGATTACCCTGCCGAGCCTGGTACCTACCATCGTTACCCTGCTGCTTTTGAGCATAGGCAGGATTTTCTATTCCGATTTCGGGCTGTTTTACCAGGTGCCTATGAATTCCGGGGTGTTGTTCCCTACGACAAACGTAATCGATACTTATGTGTACCGGGCATTGATTGAGCGGGGGAATATCAGTATGTCATCGGCAGCCGGCGTATATCAGTCGGTGGTCGGGTTTGTGATTGTTATGCTCAGTAACTGGATAGTGCGGAAGGTCGATAAAGATCAGGCGTTGTTTTAGAGGAGGAAAAGAGTATGATGAATTCGAAGAAAAGCAAATGTTATCAGGCTGTGATCAATGCGATCCTGATCCTGGTTACACTGATCATTGTCTTGCCCTTTGTACTGGTATTCCTTTCCTCGCTTACGGATGAAAATGTGCTGATCAGGAACGGGTATTCCTTTTTCCCGGAGAAATTCAGCTTTTATGCATATCAGTATATTATCCGCCAGGGTGATAAGATACTGCGGGCTTACGGGGTTACGATCCTTGTCACGGTGATAGGGACGGTAGTGAATATCGCCATGTCGTCGCTGATGGCGTACCCGCTGTCGGTAAAGACTTTGCCCCACCGCCGTGCAATTACCTTTTTCATTTTCTTTACGATGCTGTTTAACGGCGGCCTGGTGCCGACTTATCTGATGTATGTGAATTATTTCCATATTAAGAATACTTTGTGGGCTTTGATTGTGCCGAATCTGCTGTTAAGCGCAAACAATGTGCTGATGATCCGGAGTTATTTTATGACAAGTATTCCGGATGCGCTGTTTGAGGCGGCAAAGATAGACGGCGCGGGGCATCTGAGGATATTTTCCGTGCTGATCCTGCCTCTTGGCAAACCGATCCTGGTGACTATGGGTCTGTTTTCCGGCCTGGGGTATTGGAATGACTGGACAAATGGTTTATACTATCTGTCAGGGAATCAGGGACAGAAATTGTTCAGTATCCAGAATCTGCTGAACCAGATGATTACGGATATCCAGTATCTTGCCAGCGGTAAGGTGGTAGGAAATATCGGGGCGGAGGTGGCGAAGCTTCCGGCGACTTCCATCCGTATGGCGATTGCATTCATTGCCATGCTGCCGTTGTTTATTATTTATCCTTTCCTGCAGAAGTATTTCGCAGAAGGGATTACGCTCGGTGCGGTAAAGGGCTGATGCCCTTTCCGCGGAGGATTCCGTATCCGGTATTTTTATTCGATGGATTTTATCCGGTGCGGCGTATATCCGGTGCGGCGGAGGGGATATATGTCCTTTGCCGCGCAGGTATGGGAGGAGGACAATGCGGATTCCAAAACACAGGACGCAGAGGACAATGGCCCAGCAGGTAAAAAGAGTATTGGCGGTGCTGGTGCTTGTCCTGATTGTTTACACGGTGGGCAGCGTATTCCTTTTAAACAGGGAGAGCCGCCTGGCCATCCAGGAACTGGATCAGATGTCGGAATTGTATACCAATGAACTGGACAACCGTTTCCAGAGGATCAGCCGGCGGCTTTTTACCGTTATCATGGAGAAGAACCAGCCAAGTTCCGTGTTTTGGAATTATGTGGGGATGATAGATGAAGAGAACGGGCTGGATTACCCGCTGGTAAAGCTGAGGGAACTGTTTTTTTCCAGCACCTGGGAGTACGGGCATGAATACTGCTTTTTCCTCTATCTGGCGGAGCAGGGGCGGTACTGCCAGTTGAGCATAGATTCCGAAGGGGGCTATTCGGACGGCGGGGCGGCGCAGCAGGCTGTTTTAGAGCAGATCGAGAACCTGAGTGACAGCAATATCCCTTATTCCGTGAAGAAAAAGTGGAATATCATTTCCGGCGGCGGGGAGAATTATATCTGTAAAATTGCCCAGTATCAGGATGTATATCTGGGCTGTTATGTCAATGTGAAAAGTATATTGGAACCGTTTTCCGGCATTACAATCGGAGGCAACGGTTATGTGTGCCTGGTTAACGAGCAGGGGGAATGCGTAGGGAGGCTTACCAGTCAGGGGATTCTGGATGCGGATTGGGAGCTGGAGGCATTGGATCGGTATTCCATCAGAAAGCAGTTGTCCCAGGCTCCGTTTTATATCCAGATGAGGGTGTCCGGGGACCGGATCCGGGATGTGATGATGAGCAGTATGGCGGTGCTGATTATATTGGCGGCAATATTGATTGCATCCGGTGCGGTGATTCTGATTTATCTGAAAAGAAACCTTCTGGAGCCTGTGCGTGAGTTTACGGAGAAGCTGGAACGGTACGAGGATGGGGAATATGCTTCCAGCCTGACGGAAAGCAATCTCCTGGAGCTGGAGCAGATTGACGACAAGTTTAAGAATCTGGTCCGGCAGATCCGCAGGCTTAAGATTACGCTGTATGAACAGGAGCTGGAGAAGCAGAAAGTGGAGATGGATTTTCTGAAACTGCAGATCCGTCCGCATTTTTATCTGAATTGCCTGAATTTTATATACAGTATGATCGATTTCAAGCAGTATGACAATGCGAGGCGGATGAGTAAAATAGCGGCGGATTATCTTACCTATATTTTCCGTAATACCAGCGAGAAGGTGCCTGTGACGGCGGAGACGGCGCATTGCCAGAATTATCTGGATATATTGCTGCTGCGTTACCCGGACAGCTTCGAAGGGTATGTGGAAGTGCACGACGAGGTGAGGGATGCGGAAATTTTCCCTTTCCTGATTCAGGTTTTTGTGGAGAATGCGGCCAAACATGCGCTGACATTGGAAGAAAAGATATTGATCTCGGTCACGGTTTATCCGGAGGACAGGGAAGAGGGCACTTATGTGAATATTTATATCTCAGATACGGGAGACGGGTTTCCGGCTGACATATTGGAGAAGCTGCAGCGGGGGGAGGGTGTTTCGGATAACGGGCATCATGTGGGGATTACCAACTGCCTGAAGCGGTTTAAACTTTATTATAACGGCAGGGGAGAGATAAATTTCAGCAACAGCCCGCTGGGCGGCGCTATCGTGGATATCCATATTCCTTATTTGCAGTTCAAAAAGCCGACTGAGCGTGAAAAGAAGTTCTAAGGCGTCATAGGACGCCGCCTAAGAACTTCTGGGATTTGCATGCCGGAAGCATGGCAAATCCGTTTCACGCGGAAGAATGCCTTGTGGAGCAGGCATTCTTCCAGGGTGGTACATGGCCGGTGTGTGAGGGGTTCTAAGGCGTCATAGGACGCCGCCTAAGAACTTCTGGGATTTGCATGCCGGAAGCTGGCAAATCCGTTTCACGTTGCCCGATCCGGCCGGAAAATAGATTTCCGTCCTGCGTGGCCCGTGCCAGTATACAAGGTGAAATTCCGGCGGCGATGCGGGGCATCGGCTGGAAATTTTAACGCGGCTATGGTGCGGAACAGGCAGGACGGAAGTCTAATTTTCGGTTGGATGGAGCGCTAAAGCGTGTTTCTTTCAGACTACGGTATTGCAGGGGTGTCTGCGGTATGCGGGGGAGGTAAATGTGAATCTTCTAATGGTGGACGATGAGGAGTATGTGGTAGAGGGGATTAAGAAGAATGTGGATTGGGAGAAGTGCGGCGTGGATGAAATTTACGCGGCGGCTTCAATGAAGCAGGCGCAGAGTATCATGGAGATGGTTCCGATTGATATTATTATCAGCGATATTGTGATGCCGAAGCAAAATGGGTTTGACTTTATCCAATGGGTGAGGGAAAATAGGTATATGGTGCAGGTTATATTCCTTACCAGTTATGCGGAGTTTGATTATGCCAGGCGTGCGATATCCATGAACAGTGTGGATTATCTTTTGAAGCCGATTGATTATGGGAGGCTGGCTGACGCTGTGTGCAGCGCGGTGCGGAAAGCGGCGCAGGAGAGGAAGAATGAGGATGAGCGGAGGGAAAGCCGGCTGTGGAGGCAGAATCAGTCCCTTTTGCGGCGGGATTTCTGGCTGGAACTGCTGCGGGGGAATATTTCCGGGAATGCTTTTGAAGAGGAGAGGACGAAGCGCAGGCTGCCTTATGAGGCGGATACGGAATTCCTGCTTTTGTATCTGACTTTTCATGATATGGCCGGCAGCCAGGGGGCATGGGATGAAAAGACATTGTATTTTATAGTGGAGAATGTGTTGTCGGAGATGCTGGAAGCGGCCGGTTTCCTGGTGGAGGCGGTAGTGCCAAGGGCGAAGGGGAGCAGTGTGACGGTCTGCCGGAAAGCGGAGGGGGATGCGGGTACGGTTGAAAGGCTGAAGGAGAAGGGGGTGTTTGAGCAGTTTATCCAGTGGATGGGGGATAAGCTGCAGATGGATATTTGGTGCGGTGTGGGAAGTACGGGGAGGGCGGAAAATCTGCTGAATTCTTATATTCTGCTCCAGGATATGCGGGATAACAGTCTGTCTGTATGGAACAGGGTGTTGTATCAGTCGGATTTTGAACGTCCGGAGATGTCTTTGCAGAATCCGAACCTGGGTGTGTGGAAGGCGCTGCTGGAGGAGGAGAAGGAAGAGGAATTGATTTCTTCGATAGAAGGGTATCTGGAAGGGCTGGAAGAGAAGGAGCTTGTTACCAGGGAGGTTCTGAGGGTGTTTCAGATGGATATCCTGCAGATGGTGTATTCCTGGCTGGAGCGGCGGGAGATTAAGGCGCATCTGCTTTTTTCCGGGAAGGAGAGTGAGAATGATTATCAGAATGCCCTGAAGGGGATGCGCAGCGCGGAGGAATTTGCCTGTAATTTGATTTCACGGGCGATCCAGTATGAAAAGTATATACATAAGACGGATTCGGTGGTGGAGCAGATACGGCAGTATATCGATGTGCATTATAAGGAGGAGATAAGGCGGGACAGCCTGGGGGAGATCGTATATCTGAATACGGATTATATGTCGAGGATTTTTAAGAAGGAGATGGGGGTTTCCATCAGTTCTTATATTCTGCAGAAGCGGGTGGCTGAGGCGAAGAAGCTGCTGGCACAGAGTAATCTGCCGATTAATACGGTTTCGATTTATGTGGGGTACAGTAATTTTTCCTACTTTACTAAGATGTTTAAGGAGAATACGGGGTATTCGCCGCTGGATTATAGGAGGAAGTTTAAGGGGTAAGGGGGGATTCCGGCTGGGTGGAGCCGGGAGGTGTTTTTTGGGGGTGTTTCCGGGCGGTGGAGATGCTTTTGGCTGGGGTGGGGTGTTTCCGGGCGGCGTTTTGGAGGGAGGCAGGGCTGTGAGATGCTTTTGGATGGGGCCGGGTGTTTCCAGGCGGCGTCCGGGTGTGGCCTGTCCGCTTTTTTGCAGCTTTTTTGGATGGGGGTTTTCTAAACAGAAGATGGAAGTTTGTGGTGGCCTGCCGGGTCGGCCGTGAGGGACATCCTTGTCCCTTACGGCCTAAAATGGCCATCCTTGGCCATTTTCCTCTGGGGTTTCGGATCTTCTGTTAAGAAAACCCTCCATCCAAAACGATGCAAAAAAGCGGACAGGCCACACCCGGACTCGGGTATCGGCGGGGAAACATGGTGCCGTTATTTTCGAAAGTTTCATTGCCGGGTTGTTGTGTCGCCGAGGTGGGCTGTCTTAGAGACTGGTGTGTGCATGAAGGGTGTTTCGGGAGTGTTTTGGGACGCGGAGGTGGGGATAAATGCCCGGAAGGATTAACGGATGCAGGTGCGGTCGGAAAATCATCCCTGGAGGGGGGATTTGGCTGGGTGATGGGGAAGTGGGAACAGAATCAGTCAGGGAAATGCCCGGAAGGATTAACGGACGCGGGTGCGGCCGGAAATTTTTCCCTGGAGGGGGGATTTGGCTGAGTGATGCGGAAGTGGAATAAAAATAGGAGGATTGGTTATGACAGAGCAGAAGTTGCAGGAGTTGCTGCAGGATATGACGCTGGAGGAGAAGGTGAACCAGATGCTGCAGGTGGCGGGTGGTTTTTTCACCGGGGATATGGTGGCTATGGGGCCGATGGCGGAGAAAGGGTTTACGGAGGATAATGTTTCCAAGGCGGGTTCCGTGCTTGGGGCGTTGGGCGCCGGGAAGCTGAAGAAGATTCAGAGGGAGTTTATGGAGAAGCATCCTCATAAGATTCCGTTGTTGTTTATGCTTGATGTGATTAACGGGCTGAAGACGGTTTTCCCGATTCCGCTGGGGCAGGGGGCTACTTTTGAGCCGGAGCTGTCGGAAAGATGTGCGCAGGTTGCGGCGAAGGAAGCGGCGGTCAGCGGGCTTCATGTGACTTTTTCACCGATGGTGGATCTGGTGCGGGATGCACGCTGGGGGCGTGTGATGGAGTCCACAGGGGAGGATCCTTATATGAATTGCCTTTTTTCGGAGGCTATGGTGAAGGGGTATCAGGGGGAAGATTTGAGGGAGCCTTACCGGGTGGCGGCTTGTGTGAAGCATTTTGCGGGGTATGGCGCGCCTACTGCGGGGCGGGATTACAATACCGTGGAGCTGTCCAGGCATACGTTAAAAGAGTTTTATCTGCCGTCTTATAAGGCGGGGATTGATGCGGGGGCTGCTATGGTGATGACTTCCTTTAACACGATAGACGGTGTCCCGGCTACGGGGAACCGGTGGCTGATGCGGGATATCCTGCGGGATGAGATGGGTTTTGACGGTGTCCTGATTTCCGACTGGGCGGCGATTGAGGAGATTATTTACCATGGTTACTGCGCGGACAGGAAGGAAGCGGCTGTCAGGGCGGTGAATGCCGGGGTGGATATCGATATGATGACGGGGATTTACTCGGAGCATCTCTGTAATCTGGTGCGGGACGGGAAGGTTCCGGAGGAGCTGGTGGATGAGGCAGTGTACCGGATCCTGGCGCTGAAAAATAAGCTGGGGCTGTTTGAAAATCCTTACAAGGATGCGGATGAAGAGAAAGAGAAGGAAGTGATTCTTTGCAAGGAGCACAGGGAGCTGGCCAGGGAAGCTGCCAGGAAGTCTTTTGTCCTTTTGAAGAATGAGGAGGTTCTTCCGTTAAAGAAGGGGGAGAAGGTGGCGTATATCGGGCCCTATGTGGACAACCGGAATATGATGGGTTCCTGGTCTATTGTCGGGGATGCGAAGGATGTGACGACCCTTAAGGAGGCTGTGCTGGAACGTGAGGAAGGCAAAACGGCTATGTTTGGCGCCGGATGTGCTCTGTTGGGCGGGGAAGTGAAGCTGGAGGGCTTCATGGAATCCGTGGAGGAAGAGCCGTCGGCCGAAGAGTGTGCGGCTATGATGGAAGAAGCGGTGAAGCTGGCAGGGGAGGCGGATACGGTGGTGCTGGCTCTGGGTGAGCACAGGCTGCAGTCCGGCGAGGCGACCAGCAATGCTACGATTCAGATTCCGAAGATTCAGATGGAATTGTTCCGGAGGGTATGCGAGGTAAATGAAAAGGTTGCCGTTGTACTGTTTTCGGGGCGGCCTTTGGATATCCGTGAAATTTCCCGGAAGGCGAAAGCTGTTTTGGAGGTATGGATGCCCGGGACGGAAGGGGCGCGGGCAATCGTGGACGTGCTTTCCGGGGATTATAATCCAAGCGGCAAGCTGCCTATGAGTTTCCCTTATTGTGTCGGGCAGGTTCCGGTCCATTACAATGAGTATTCCACGGGCAGGCCCCATGTGGAGGGGAAGGATAAGGACAGGTTCCGGTCCAAATATCTGGATATCCCTAACGAGCCGCTGTATCCTTTCGGGTACGGGCTGAGTTATACGAGGTTCGCAGTCTCTCCGGCGGAGATTGACAAGGAGAGGATGTCCGGAGGGGAAAAACTCCATGTGTCGGTAAATGTGAAGAATGTTGGGGATGTGGCAGGTACGGAGACTCTGCAGTTGTATATCCACGACATTGCGGCCAGTGTGGTAAGGCCGGTGAAGGAGCTGAAAGGGTTCCGTAAGGTGACGCTGGAACCGGGGCAGGAAGAGCGGGTTTCGTTTGAGATCGACGGCAGCATGCTGCGGTTTTTGACGGAAAATGACCGCTGGGAAAGCGAACCCGGGGAGTTTGAGGCGTTTGTCGGGACGGACAGCAGTACGGTGAACTGTGTGAAGTTTTGGCTGGATTGATTGGGGCATGAAGGGATAGTATAGGAAAAAGGTTCCGGCGGGGCAGGTGCTCCGCCGGATTTTTAACGTGTAATTTGCGTGTTTTTTTGTTATAATGCTGATAAGGGGATTTTCAGGGATAAGGAACTGTTCCTAAGTTGGAATCGTAATGTTTTGGGGTAAAACTGTCCTGAATGCAGCGAAAGTTCATTTATCATGGTTTGGAGAGGAGAATTTCGATAGCAAATATTGCTATAAAGCTGAAAGAATTTAAAAAGAAGGAAGGGATTATATGATTACAGCAGAGCTTACTCAAAAGATAGATACCTTGTCGAAGGACGAATATCATATGGTTGAGGTTTATGTTGATAATGTGCTGGAATATTCGAGACGGAGAAGAAAAGAGGCAGCATGGGATAAGATAAAATCTGATTTGAAAGAATCGGAGAAGCGGCTAAACCTTGAAGGGGGTATTAGTTCCAGACAGCTTAGGGAAAATCTGGGGGTATAATATGTATGAAATCATTTATGCTCCAATAGTCCAGGAAAAGTTAGCCGCATTAAAAGCCAGATTGACAGAGCTATGCGGAGAAAAGGCTGGGATGAATGATAAGCTTTCGTGTTGGAAAGTTTTGTTTAAGGTACGAATTGCAAAATTGATGAAAATGATTTGGAGTTCAGGACAGAGGGAAGTATTTCCGTGAAAATGGAGGTACTTCCCTTTTTGTTCGGAAGGGGGAATCGCTATTTTTTCTGTTTTTTTAATTTGTATTTCATAAGGAATTGTAATTCTGCTTTATTCTCGTCTGTTAATTTCCTGTAATCTTCCAGAAAGTCGAAGTCAGCTTTGGAGAGGTTCATGATGAAATCTATGGGAATGCGTTTGGATTTGAGGTGGTGGATAATCTGGATGTCGGAATATCCGCCGTCAAATTCATTTGTGGTACATTTTGGGGCAGGGACGGACGGGGAAACAAGTTCATCCAGGGAAACATGATAATACCGGGCGATAAGCAGCAATGTCTCCAGGTCGGGAACACGGCTGCCAGTCTCAAAGTACGAGTAAGTGGATCGTCCGAGGTTGAGGGATTCACAGAGCTGTTTCTGTGTCAGGCCGTGTGCCTGTCTTAATTCAAGCAGTTTAAGCCCAAGTGATTTATTTTCCATAGAAATCCTCCATGCTGCCGGCGCCATGCATATTTGGGCGCAGGTACAAATTTACCAAATGAAAAAATAGTGATAACTCCTTTCTGTATGCATTCTGTTGTATTTTTTGGCCATGTCTTGTTTTATAGATTATAGCAATATGGAAAAAGTATTTGTTTATACTTCACAAAACGAGACAAATATGGTAATATAAAAAATGTAACAAAATGCGACAAAAGATGCGGCATAAAGACAGAACAAAAGAGCCGTTGATACGGCGTAAAAACAGGACAAAAAAGCCGTTTTTGGGGCGGGCGCGGCATCCGGAGAGGGAAGAAGCGGGAAAGCGAGTGTGTATTATGTTTGCAATAACAATTCCACAGGAGAATATATGGAACCTTCAGAAATATTATGCGGGCTCAGGTATATCGAATATCAGCGGTATGCTTGTATTTGACCGGAAACTGGATTTTCGGCGGCTTGCGGAAGCCATAAATACCTTTGTGAAGAATCAGGATGGCGTCCGGATGCGTTTTACAGAGAAGGGCGGGAGGGTATGCCAGTATGAGGCGGCCTATGAATATATCGATATCCCGGTTCTTTCCTTCGGGAGTATGGAGGAAGCAAGGGATTTTCTGGAGGATGAGGGGAGGAAACCGTTTGCGATGGAGGATTCCCCGATGTACCGCTTTTCTATATTCGATACGCCGGGACAGTGCGGGGTATTTCCCTGCTTTAACCATATGGTATCGGATGCGTGGACTTTGAGCTTATTTTGCCGGAAGGTGATGGAATATTATGAATCCCCGGGATATGGGGCGGAGCCTGAAGGAACGGCGTCCTATCTGCAATATATAAGGAAGGAAGAGGAATATCGGCAGTCCGCCCGGTATCGGAAAGATGCGGCCTATTGGGAGCAGAGGTTCCGAAAGAAGCCGTCCGTAAGTTATATCAGGCCCATGAGCGGGGAAGCGGCATCGGGAGAGGCACGGAGACTGACGAGGGTCATTGGGGAAGATATGGCCGGGCGTATAAAGGAATGGTGCGCGGGAAATAAAGTATCCCCGGCAGTTTTGTTTGAAGCGGCAGTATGCGCGTATTTATACCGGATAAACGGGAAACCGGAGGAAACCTGGATCGGGACTCTTGTGGCAGACCGCGCGTCCCGGCAGGAAAAGGAAATGGCAGGTATGTGTGTTTCCACCATGCCTCTTGGCATTCGCGTAGCGGAAGAAGATACGGCTGTTTCCCTTTGTGAAAAAATAGCGGCGGGGCATATGGAACTCTTCCGGCACCAGAAATACCCTTATGGAAATATACTGAAAGGGGTGCGGGAAAAGTTCGGTTTTTCCGGCAGCCTGTTTGAAGTGATGGTCAGTTATCAGAATGCCCGCATCGGATATCATGGCGGTATCGCATATGGTACGGAGTGGTTTTCCAATGGCTGCAGCGAGGCGGCTTTGGCGCTTCATATCGATGACAGGGAGGAAAGGGGGTGTCTGACAATCCATATGGATTATCAGGCGGAGGTGTTCCGGGATGCCGAGGCGGAGCTTCTGTATGGGCGCCTGTATTCCATACTTGGACAGATGGCCGGAAAAGACGGTGTGACAGTGGGCGGGATGTCTATCATACCGGAGGAAGAATACCAGGAAATGATATTTGGCTTCAATGATACGGCAGTGGAATATCCAAAGGAAAAGTGTATCCATGAACTGTTTATGGAAAAAGCGCTGCTTAGCCCGGACAGGACAGCCCTTGTGTTTGAGGGAAGGGAGTTTACTTACCGGCAGTTGGATGAAATGTCAAATTCACTGGCCCATAATCTCCGGGCGACCGGCGTGAAGCCCAATGATGTGGTGCCGATTATCGCAAGGCGGAGCTGGCATGTGATTGTGGCCATGCTGGGCATCCTTAAAGCAGGCGGGGCGTTTATGTCCGTGGATCCGGTTTACCCGGAAGAGCGGATAGGGTATATGCTGCGCCTTTCCGGAGCGCAGGTTGCCCTGACATACGGGTACGGGGGAGAAACCGGGATACCGTGTATAGCGCTGGAGGATTTGGACTATTCCGTTGCTGCCGGACCGTTGGATAATGTAAATGCAGCGGATGATCTGTGTTATGTTATTTTTACTTCCGGTTCCACGGGGGAACCGAAAGGGATTGCTATATGCCACAGGAATTTATGTAATTACTGCCACTGTAATGACAAAAATAAATGGTGCAAAATTATAAAGCCGGATGACAGCCGTATAGTGGCAGTGACGAATTTTGTATTTGATATATTTTTGACCGAAAGTATTTTTTCATTGCTTAACGGGGTTGTTATCTATCTGACAAATGATGAGGAAATGATATCCCAGTCAAAATTAGGCAGGTTAGTTATGGAACATGGAATAGACATAATACAGACGACCCCGACAAAAATGCGCAGTTATATGTTCTATAAGGATAATTTGGAATATTTAAAATTTTTTAAGGCAATTATCCTGGGAGGTGAATTTCTGACAGAAGGCTTACTTGCCGAGATAAGAAAATATACGGAGGCAGAGATTGTCAACATTTACGGACCAGCGGAAATAACTGTCTGGTCAAACTTTAAAAAAGTGGAGAAGGAAGATATTACTATAGGAGGACCTATAGCAAATACACAGATTTACATTCTTGACAAGGACAGAAAGCCGTTGCCTGTTGGAATTGCGGGCGAAGTATGCATATCCGGGGACGGGGTCGGCAAGGGATATCTGAACCGGCCGGATCTTACGGCGGAAAAGTTTATCCCGAACCCCTTTCTGGAAGGGAAAACAATGTACTGTACAGGGGATCTTGCACGGTGGAGGGCAGACGGTGAACTGGAATTCCTCGGCCGTATGGATACCCAGGTAAAAATCCGCGGGCTGCGGATCGAGCTGGGTGAAATCGAGAGTGTGATGAATACATATGAGGGAATAAAGCTGGCGGCTGTGGCGGAACAGTGCGGCAGCAATCACAGGCAGTATCTTGCGGGGTATTATATTTCTGATAGGGTGGTGGATGAAAAAGCGCTCCGCCGGCATTTGCTGGCAAAACTGCCGGCATATATGGCGCCCAATTATTTTATGCGCCTTGACAGGATGCCGATGACGGCAGGAGGGAAAATCGACCGGAAAAACCTGCCTGTGCCGGAACTTACCGGAGATATGGGAAAATATGAAGAACCTGTAACGGAGACGGAAAAGGTCCTGGCCGTGATATGGGAGAGGATTCTGCAATCGGGCGCCGTAGGAAGGAATACGGATTTTATGGAGTGCGGAGGCGACAGCTTAAGCGCGATGCATATGCTTGCAGAGGTGGAGCGACAGTTCGGAACCCGTCCGGACATGAAGTGTTTTATGGGGCATACGATCCTTTCGGGGCTGGCGGCATGGATAGACGGGAGCGAAGGCAGGGCGGAGCGGGAAATTATCCCGGCGGGGAACCGGACGGAGTATGTGCTGACGCCGCAGCAGAAAGCAATCTATCTTGCCTGCCGGAAGGAACCGTCTTCCCTGGTATACAATATGCCGATGTTTATCCCTTTGGATGAGGATATGGATGTGGAGAAGATAAAGGAAAACTTTCTCCATTGTTATAAGAGGCATCCCATACTGCGGACAAGGGTTACGGTAAAGGGAGATGAAATAATCGGCAGCATCGATGGCGGAGCGCCGCTTGTCTTTGAAGAATTTGAGGAAAAGGACGCTTTTCCACGGCCCTTTGACCTGTCAAAGGCTCCGCTTATCAGAGTGGGGTTTGGCTGCGAGGGAATGGCGGTAGATATCCATCACATTGCGGCGGACGGGGAGTCCCTTTTTATGATAATGGATGAAATTTTTTACGGGCGGAAAGCGGACGAAGATATCAGCTATGCCGATTACGCGGCGTATTTTTACGGCAGACTGGCAGGCGGCGGGTTTGACAGGCACAGGGAATATTTTAAACGCGCGCTGCAGGCGGATATAGAACCTTTGGAACTGCCGGGAATTGCCGGGAAGGATTTGCCGCAAACCTCCCCGGAAGATTTCAGGAAAGAGCCGCCGGGAGCCTTTCCGGAGAATTTTACGGAAGGTTCATCGGGAACCTTACCGGAAGATTTTCATGGAAAGGGAGAAGGGACAGGCTATGTATATATGCTTGGAAAAGAAGCGGCCGACAGAGTCAGGGATTTTGTGAAATCCGGCAATTTGACCGAAACGGGTGTTTACCTGGCAATGTATGGGATACTTATGGCGGAATTTGCAAACCGTCAGCAGATCGTTACCAGTATAATTGTATCCAACCGGATCCATGCGGAAACCCGGTCAGTCTGCGGTATGTTTGTAAATACCATACCTCTTGCGCTGGATGTCCGGCCGGAGCTTTCTTTTGCGGAATATGCGGACAATGTGAACCGGACGCTGATGGAGGTTTACCAATATCAGGAACTGCCGTTTCTGGAAATCTGCAGGGCGGCAGGTATCCGGGATAGAAACAGGCTCCATACCGCGTTTGTGTATCAGCCGGGGGAAAGGAAAGCGGCAGGGCTCCGTTTTGAGTACATAGACACGGGGACCTTTAAGATGGATCTGTCTTTTCAGGTGGCGCCGCAGCTGGACGGATGTTGTAAGATTATGCTGGAATACAATAAAAGGAAATATGGAAGAAACCTGATGGAACGTCTGGCGGCAGGGTACGGGCGGTTAATCGGCCAGATGGACGGGAGGAGGAAATTAAGGGATTTTTCTGTCATGAATGAGGCGGAATACCGGCTTGTGGTGTATGGCTTCAACCAGGCTGCTTTGGCCTGCGGCGGTTATCGGGAACGGAAACAGGACATAGACGGGGCGGAAGGGAAGGCCGGGAAGATGTCTGCCTGTGCGGGGAAGACGGCCCTGGTGTTCCGGCAGTTATCTTTCACCTATCGGCAGTTGGACGAGATGTCCAATTCATTGGGCCATTACCTGCGCGGGGAAGGGATACGGCCGAATGATATTGTGCCTATCCTTGCGGGGCGGAGCTGGCACGCGGTAGCTGCCATGCTCGGTGTCCTTAAGGCAGGCGGCGCATATATGCCGATAGATCCGGCTTACCCCAGGGAGAGGATAGCTTATATGCTTGCGGAAGCCGGCAGCAGGGTCATGCTTACTTACGGCGTGGAAGGCGGCTGGCCGGTAAAGTGCTTGGATTTGGATACTTTTGACTATACGGCAGATATTTCCCCGCTCGATAATGTGAACGTGCCGGAAGATATTTGTTATGTGATATTTACATCCGGATCAACAGGCAGGCCGAAAGGGGTTTTGCTGAAACATGCAGGCCTGGAGAATTTCGTCGGCAGCAGAAATGTATTCCACCGGGAAGTATTCCGGAATTGCAGCCGTGTTCTGGCTATTGGTTCCTTTGCCTTTGATATTTCTGTTGTAGAAATATTCCAGCCTCTGTTTAATGGAGGCTGTGTGGTAGTCGCGGACGGGGAAATGGTGAGCCGGCCGGATCGGATGGCCGGGGCAATCCGGGATTATGGGATTGATCTGCTGCATACGACGCCTACCAGGCTGGGATTTTATCTGGAGAATGAGGCTTTCCGGAAAGCGGTGTCAGGGCTGAAAGCCATTCTTTTAGCGGGGGAGGTATTTCCAGGGGAGTTATTCCGTAAAATACGCAAGTGTACGGACGCGGATATTTTTAACGGCTATGGGCCGACGGAAACAACAGTGGGCTGCTCCTTTGTGAAGGTAACGGATCCGGGGGATATCAGCATCGGCAGGCCCATTTCCAATGTGCGTATGTATATCCTGGACCGCAACGGCAAACCCTGCCCGGTGGGAGTATCCGGGGAGCTTTGCATTGCGGGCGCCGGTGTGGCGAAGGGGTATTTGAACCGTCCGGAACTGACGGCGGAAAAATTTGTGCCGGATCCTTTTGTCAAAGGCGGGAGGATGTACCGATCCGGTGATTTGGCACGGTGGAGGCAGGATGGGGAAATAGAGTACCTTGGACGTATGGATACGCAGGTGAAAATCCGGGGGCTGCGGATTGAACTCGGGGAGATTGAAAGCGTGCTCGCTTCCTTTGACGGCGTGAAAAGCTGTGCGGTGACGGACGGGCGTGACGGGAAAGGCAGGCAGTATCTGGCCGGGTATTACACCGGGGAGAGGGAGTTGGAGGAGAGGAGCCTGAGGGATTATCTGGCGGAGAAGCTGCCGGGATACATGGTGCCCAATTTCCTGATAAGGATAGACGAGATGCCGTTAACTGTCAGCGGTAAGACAGACCGGAAAAGGCTCCCGGCGCCGGATCCGGATATGGAACGGTCTGCGTATGCGGCTCCGCGCAATGGGACGGAAGAGATGCTCTGTGAGATAGCAGGCCGTATTCTGGGGGAGAGGAAGGTGGGGATTTACGACGACTTCTTTGAACTGGGCGGAGACAGCCTGAGCGCGATGGCGTATATGGCGGAGGCTTATGAGAAGGGAATTATATTTGACTTGCAGGCGGTATTTGAGTATCCCACGGCTGCAGGGCTGTGCAGCTATATTTTGCAGAAGGAAAAGGCAGGAAGCGTTGCCTATGATAAAAAGGATTTTGAAAAGTACAGGGAGGTTTTAAGCGTAAACAGGTTGGAGGACGTTTCCGGCGCGCCTTTGGGAAGGGTTTTCGGAGTGGAAGGAAACGGAAGCGGAGTAGATGAAAACGGATGCGTAGGGGGAGGAAACGGAAGTGTAGGGAAAGGAAACGGAAGCATAGGGAAAGGAAACGGAAGCATAGGGAACGGAAGCGTAGGGGAAGGAAACGGAAGCGTAGGGGAGGAAAACGGATGCGGCAGGGATAAACCCGGGAAAAGGCAGGAGGGCATCCCGTCCGGTATCTCATGGACAGACCCTGGCAATGTTCTGTTAACCGGGGCTACGGGTTATCTGGGGGCGCATATTCTGGACAGCCTCATGAAGCATGGGAAAGGGAAGGTTTACTGTCTGGTGCGGGAGAAAGGCGATGTGGACGGCAGGGCTTCCGGGAGCAGGGAGCAGCAGACCGGGGCGGAGGATTTTGGGAAGGGAAAACCAGGGGACGGGCATGTTGGCGGCCGTCTCGCCCGGACACTCCGTTACTATTTCGGAAACCGGTATGATAAAGAAATGGGAAGCCGTATTGTTACGGTTGCGGGGGATATCACGGATGAGGGGGTCACGGGCTGCATTCCTGGTGATATCCAGACCGTTATCCATGCGGCGGCGGATGTCAGGCATTTTGGCAGTTACCGTAGATTCCATCTGGTGAATGTAAAAGGAACGGAGCATATGCTGTGTGCGGCAAGGGAACGGAAAGCGAGATTCCTGTTAGTTTCTACCGTGAGCGTGGGAGGGATGTGTCTCGCGGGGGAAGGCAGCGGGGAGGTTCCGTTCAGGGAATCCGACCTGTATATCGGGCAGGATCTGGGTAATGTGTATCTCAGGAGTAAATTCGAAGCGGAGTGCCTGGTACTGGATGCAAGGCGGGAAGGGTATCCCTGCACGGTCTTCCGTGTGGGAAATCTCACGAACCGGTATGTTGACGGGATTTTTCAGCCTAATTACCGGGAAAACGCGTTTTTAAGCAGGATGAAGGTATTTCTTGGGCTGGAATCGCTCCCCTCGGCCATAGCGGACGATTTCCTGGAATTTTCGCCGGTGGACTGTACGGCGGAGGCAATTGTACGGCTGGCCGGGTATGCGGACAGGGGTTATTCGGTTTTCCATGCAGACAATTCGAAGCGGATGACGTATAGGCAACTGGCGGTTATGTTTGGCAGGGCGGGACGCCGGGTAGAGGTAACCGATACGGAGGTTTTCCTGCAAAAACTCCGGGGAACTGCGGGCAGTATTTATGATTCCGTGAAAAATGAGATGAAAGAGCGGGATGCCATGGAGGGGCATGCCAGGGTGGTGCCCGATAATGCTTTTACGGTACGGTGCCTGAAAGAGGCCGGGTTTGAATGGCCGGATATTACGCAGGAGTATGTTGGCTGGTACCGAGCGTGAAAAGAAGCTCTAAGGCGTCAAAAGACGCCGCCTAAGAGCTTCTAGGGTTTGCCATGCAGGAAGCATGGGCAAACCCGTTTCACGCGGAAGAACGCCGGGAAAGAGGCGTTCTTCCAGGTATTCGCAGTAGAGGTGTGGAAGGAAGCTCTAAGGCGTCAAAAGACACCGCCTAAGAGCTTCTAGGGTTTGCCATGCAGGAAGCATGGGCAAACCCGTTTCACGCGGAAGAACGCCGGGAAAGAGGCGTTCTTCCAGATTTTTGCGGTAGATGGTGTGGGAGTTACGTTTCTGGATGGGTAGGGTGTTGGGATTGGAATAGGAGAGGAAATATGGGGAATCGGGATTATCCGTTTTATGATGTGAAGAGGATTACGAATCTCAGGCAGCTTGTGGAATTCCGGGCGGAGGAATCCGGGGAGAGGGTAGTTTTTGCTTTTGAGAGGGAAAATCAGGGGAGGACAGAGATTACGTATGGGCAGTTTGGGGAGCATACGCAGGCGCTGGGGACGGCGCTGCTTTCTATGGGAATAAGGGATATGCGGGTTGCTATTCTGGGTGAAAATTCGTATGAATGGCTGCTGGCTTTTTTTGCTGTGACCGGGAGCGGGAATGTGGCGGTGCCGGTTGACCGGGAGGCGCCGGCTGGTTTGGCAGGGAGGCTGCTCCGGGACAGCGGGTGCGCGCTGCTTATTTTTTCCGCCGCCTATAGGGATCTCGCGGGGGAACTGATGGAGGAGGTGTCTGTAAAAGGGATCTGTATGGATCAACTGGCTTCTCTGGTGGAAAAAGGAAGGGTACTGGCAGAAGGAGGGATGGATGCGTATATCAGCCATAAGACGGAGGATGAAAGTACGGCGGCTATTGTGTATACTTCCGGTACCACGGGGGTAAGCAAGGGTGTTATGCTCAGCCATAAAAACTTTGCCCTGGATACTTATGCTTCCTGCCGGGTAGGAATGTTTGACGGCGACACGCTGCTTATCCTGCCGCTCCACCATACGTTCGGGCTGGTGGCCGGGGTGTTTATAACGATGCTGTATGGCTATACCATCTATATTAATAAGAGCCTGAGATATTTGTCGGCGGACTTTGTAAAGGCGGCTCCTAAAAAATTGTTCGCGGTGCCGTTGGTTGTGGAAACGCTGTACCGGAATATTTGGAATACGCTGCGGCAGGCGGGCAGGGAAGAGGAAGTGAAGGATTTGATTGATAAGAGCAATGCCCTGCTGGCGGAAGGCACTGACAGGCGGAAAGAATTTTTCCGCTCCGTATTGGCGCCCTTTGGGGGCAGGCTGGAGCTTATCATATCCGGCGGCGCGCCTTTAAACCCTAAGTATATCCAGGGGTTCCGGGATTTCGGCGTCAATCTTTTGAATGGTTATGGGATTACGGAATGTTCCCCGGTGGTCGCGGTGAACAGGAATGAGTTTTACAAGGACGGGAGTGTGGGGCGGATACTGGATGAGTGTATGGTCAGGATTGACGGCCCGGATGCGGAGGGAAAAGGCGAGGTATGCGTGAAGGGTCCCATGGTTATGCAGGGGTATTACCGCATGGAAGAGGAGACAAAGGCGGTATTGCGGGATGGGTGGTTCCATACGGGAGATATCGGGTATGTGGACGGGGATCAGTTCCTGTATATCACAGGGCGGAAGAAGAATTTGATTATCCTGGGCAATGGGGAAAATGTTGCGCCGGAAGGTCTGGAAATGCAGCTACAGGATATTCCGCTGGTGGGTGAGGCGGTGGTTTTCGAAAAGGAACACAGGATTGCGGCGGAAATTTTCCCGGATATGGCGTATGCCGGGGAGAACGGGATTGGCGATATCGAGACGGCGTTAAAGAAAGAGATTGCTAAGCTGAACCGGGGGCTGCCTTTCTATAAGCAGGTCAGCCAGGTTATTGTCCGTGACAGGGAATTTGAGAAGACTACCACTAAGAAAATAAAGAGGAATGGAATCGGAGGGCAGGATGATGTTTGAGAAGGTGTGCAGTATCCTTTCGGAATTTGTGAATGTGGATATGGGACAGGTGACCCCGGAATCGGAGCTGGCAGAGGATCTGGGGATGAATTCCCTCGAACTGATGGAGGCCGCGATGCGGCTGGAAGAGGAATTTAACGTGGAGATTCCGGACAGGGAGATTTATGGGTTCCGAGTTGTGGGGGATGTGGTGGGGTATTTGGAGAGGGGATGAGGTGGGAAATATGGCAGTGATTGACCGGATTAAATATGACGGCCCTCCGGATGGAACTCCGTGGCTGATATATAAGTATTTTGGTGCTCAGTTTGTCCTTGGTTCTCAGTTGATAGTAAACCAGGGTCAGGAGGCATTGTTTTTTAAAGGCGGGGAGGCATTGGATCTTTTTAAAGGCGGGACACATACGTTGAAAACCGGGAACCTTCCGCTGCTGAACCGGATTGTAAATCTGCCGTTTGGCGGAAAAACTCCTTTTTCCGCAGAAGTTTTTTTTATAAATATGACATCCAGGCTGGATATGAATTGGGGCACTGCGGAACCGTTTCAATTGGAGGATCCGAAATATGGGCTAATTTTGTCAATCCGCTCCCGTGGAAGATATGGAATGAGGATTACGGATGCCAGAATATTTGTGAATAAACTGGTTGGCGCGATTCCTGACGGGGCTGCAATCAGCCATCTTTTTGTGGCAGGCTACTTTAGCGGATTGATTACCGCTTCTGTTAAAACAATTATTGCTGATTATATGATACGGCAGAAGATCTCATTTCTGGAAATTTCCGTTTATTTAAAAGATTTGTCAGAGATATGCCGGAATGAAATCAGTCAGGAGTTTGAAAGGTACGGCGTTGAGATACAGAGTTTTTATATTGAAGCTATATCGCCGCCTAAAGAAGAATTTGCAAAGCTTCGCAATTATAAAGAGGAGCTTGCGTTAGGAAACGATTTTTATACGCGCAGGAGATCTTTGGATATTATGGAGCGCTTAGCTGACAATTCGAATACAGGCGGAATTGCAAATATGGGGATTGGCCTTGGCATGGGGTTAGGAACCATGCGTAGTGCCGGAAATATGTTTGGCAGTATCGCGGACAGTATAAATAATGGCGGCGGGAGTCAGGGAGCGGACGGGGAGGAAGCAGGCGGGATGAAATGCCTGAAATGTTCGTCCTTAATAAGAAAAGGCATGAAGTTTTGCGGGAACTGCGGAGAAAAGGTGGAATCAGGCTTGGTTTGCCCGCAATGCGGGTATGAAAATTCCGATGGGATGAGGTTCTGCGGGAATTGTGGGTACAAGCTGATAAAACAGTGTGCTGCCTGCGGTGCAGAGAATGATGTGATGCAAAAATTTTGCGGAAATTGCGGGAACAGGCTGTAGCGGGAATCCGGAAGGAATGGGTTTTATCCAATTGGCATTTATGAAATTTATGGCTTTCGGCAGGATTGCGAAAGAGGGGAGGAAAAAGATATATGGCTTATGAAGTAGTGGAACTGGAATGTCCCGGATGTGGACGTGCAATTGCGATTGACACAAAGCAGTGTCCTTCCTGCTTTCGCGAAATCGTTATTACATCGTTTAACAGTGTCGCTTCCATGACGGCGTTGGACTTAAATAAGTATGCAAACAGTTATCGGAAAGCCTTGTCAGGACATCCGGATAATAAGGAGTTAAATATTGCAGTTGCTTTCTGCTATCTGAAATTGAGGTTTTATGATAAGGCTTTGCAATACTTCGAAAAAGCAATGGAAAATGATTTTGATAATCCGGAGGTTTATTTCTATGCGGCTGTATGTCTGTTAAAAGGGAAGAAGGCATTCTGCCTGGTACATGCGGATATAGACAGGGCAGAGGAATATCTGGGTGCTGCAGTTATGATTGAGCCTAAGGGGATATATTATTATTTTTGGGCGTATATCAAATATGATTATTACTATAGGAAACACCTGCAGACTTCACCATCGTATCAGGAGGAATTGGCTTTGGCCAGGGAGGCGGGGGTGTTGCCTGCGGATATTCAACAGTTTTATGAACTATTGGGTGTGCCGAAGCCGGGTTGCCTTTAGGTGATTACAAGCAATTTTTTGCGGGTCATTCCCCCGCAGTTTGCTGCGTTCAGAAAAAGAAACCAGGTCTGGATAAATGATAAATTACAAATTTGTAGGAGGAATTGTAAATGGGTTTGGAAGATATTGCGATTTATATGTTAGGTTCTGCTGCGGGAGTTGCTGCTAATGTTAAGGAAGGGAAAGAGGCGATTAAGAGGTTTAAAACAGGAAAAACGCCGGAACAAAAGGATGTAATTGATTTTTTCACCAGTGGTTTGTCTGGCTGTTGGTATGGAGGAAAGATTTTTTCCAAATTGAAAATGATAGACTATGAACAGATCGTAGCTAACCGCCTGAGTGGATTAGATTTAAAGAACATGGCGATAGAGAAAATAGGTTTGGATGAAAGTGAGATAAATGAAATTCCTCCTATTGTATTGAGCGGGTATATATGGGAGGATTTTGATGCCAAGGATCGGGATGATGTTGTTTTTTTCCATGCGGAAGATGGCCGTGCAGTTTCTTCACGTTTTAGTGTGACATGGCTGTTTTTCAGTCGGTTACAGATTTATTCCTATACATATATATTTGACACCGTTAGCGATAGAATATGGGAGAAGTCAATGGAATTTTTTTATCAGGATATTACATGCTTTGCTATAAATGAAAACCTGGTTCAAAAGATTATAGATAAGAATTCTAAAGGCTGTGTCCACGGATGTTTATCATTTTTTAGGAAAAATATGGAATGTCATAGCTATTATGTCAATGAACTAAAAATTGTTGTTCCGGGAGGTTCCTATAGCTTTTCTATGCGTAATAATGGAAAACAGACAGACAGCCTGCATGCAGCCAAAGCAATGGTGCGTGAAAGAAAATATATTCATTAAGCTGGAAAACGGATCTTGGGTATACAGATATGAAGGAGGAATATGACGTAAGCGGGGTTCCGGTAGTTCGGACGACCAGCCATCCTCTTCCCGATAATCCGCTCAGAAGGCCCCAGATTGGTTTAAAAAATGCCGTTTTTTCCTTAGTGATG
This sequence comes from uncultured Lachnospiraceae bacterium, assembly GCA_947385425.1. GTDB lineage: Bacteria > Bacillota > Clostridia > Lachnospirales > Lachnospiraceae > Kineothrix. The sequence continues at coordinate 47,536 of CANDKY010000003.1, forward strand.
TTTGTTGTTTTGATTATGGTATTTTATGGTCTATCCGGAATTATATTCAGTGGATTGGAAAAGGGAGAAACGTACCGGATGGTATTAGTATTTGCTGTTGCAATTGTTTATGTCCATATGGTTTCAGTAAGGGCGGTAATCTGGATGGTACATGTTTATCAGCGTTTCGCCCCGGATTCTGTGCGGCTGCGCTGTGTATTTGAACCCAGTTGTTCGGAATATATGATCATGGCAGTGGAAAAGTACGGATTCACCCGCGGGTTGTGGAAAGGGATAAAACGGTTGGGGAGATGCCATCCGCCCAATTATGGTAAGGACTATCCTTAGGAATTTCATTCCTTTGGAGAAGGTATATGTATTTTTAAACAAATGGGGTAATCTTTAGTGTGGGATAATTGTAATTTTGGTTTATCAGGAGAAGGAGAGAAAATAAAATGAAGCGATGCCCGATATGCGGAGCAGAAAGTGAAGTGGATGAAAGGTGTCCGTATTGTAATATACAAATGGTAGGAACCGGTATAAAACCGATAGAAAAAATAAGTACCATGCCTCAGGATGGCCTGGAAAATAATGGCGCTGAATTTGTGCAGCATAGAAAAGGGGAAACGGAAGTTCAGGAAAGTAAGATATCAAAGTTGCTGCAACTGCTAGGAAAGGATGACAGTGCAATTAATAATATGTTGAAAAGTGCAGTGAACATTGTTATTGTAGTTGCCCTTTTAATCGGAGTGGTTGGAAACAGCGAAGCAGCAAATCTGATGGGACTTGCCGGAATTGCGGGGTTTATATTGCAAAGTAAAAATAAGATTGATTTCAAGTCGGTTTTGAGTTCTTTATTGCCCACAAAAGACGGAAGGCCATAATATTATGTCATTGATGTCAGAACAGGATAGGGAGGATGCACAGGATGAAACGGTGCCCGGTATGCGGAGCGGAGAGTGAATCAGGAGAATACTGTCCCATGTGCGGAGTTCTTTTGGTCAATTCCGAAACGAAGAAGGTAGACGGAAGGCAACTTCACAGCAGCCATAGGATAGTTTGGGATAATAAGGTTTTTTTGGCTGGAGGCGGGATTGCGGTTGCTGTGTTTTTAGCGGTAGTCGGGATATTGGTTATCCATAACCGTCCGAAAAAACAGCCGGATAACATAGCGGTTACAGACTCTGATGGGACAGTGGAACCGGATAGGGATGAGGTTGGCGGATTTGAGGGGATTGGGGAGGTTAGCCTTAATGGAGAAGAACGCCTTGTGGAGGATGAGGCTGAATTGCCTTCCGATGATACGGCAATAGAGGCTGATACGGAGGATATAGTAACCGTGCAGGAGGATTCAGAAGATACAGAGGATGCTCTTGACGAATATATTATTGAGAAAAGCGACCGGGAGTATATTTCGGATGATGATTTGGCCGATATGAGCCCGCAGCAGTTAACCTATGCGAGAAATGAGATATATGCAAGGCATGGGTATATTTTTCAGTCTCAGGAGCTGACGGAGTTTTTTTCACAAAAAAGCTGGTATCATCCAGTATCCGGATTTGAAGAGGGCTTCTTTAATGAGTATGAAAAGTATAATGCGGTATATATTTTAGAGTATCAAAAGGAAAATGGAAAAGAGTATAAGCCTGAATGAGAAAGGTACCGTTTTGCAGAGGTGGTGAGAAGATGGAAGAATTCAGAAAATATCAGATACCGGATTTTCTTGTAACGTTCTTTGTCGGAGAACGGAAAGTTTCACGGATGTTGAGTGAAGTATTGAAAAACAGAGATAATTCTTCGTTTCTGAGATTATTAAGGCTGCCTGATGACTTTTCCTTTCCTTTTTTCCAGGAGGAAATGGAGGAAGCCGTCATATATACTTTGAAACAAGGTTCCGATAACGAATATGAAGTGACGCTGAATGGTCATTCCTGTAATGAACGCAGCGTACAAAGCGGCGATTATTATATTTTTAAGAACAGGGACGGCAGCAGGGTAGTGAAAATCCTGTTTATTGCCGCGAAAGACTTACAGGTTGGCTACCGGAAATATAAGGTATCGAAGGATACGAATATTTTCATAGGACGCACGGAACTTAACGATATTTCTTTCAATTTCAGCGACTTTGTTTCACGGGAAAGGCATGCCGCAATCAGGATTGACGGGAACGGAAATGCGTTTCTTGAAGATTTAAAACGCAGTGTCGGTATTTATGTAAACGGCTGTCTTGTTCATTCGCAGCAGCTTCGGATTTATGATGAAATTTTTATGATGGGCCTTTCTGTTATTTATATGGGTGATTTTATTGCAGTGTGTAATCTGGAAACGGAAAGCAGACTGCCGGTAATGGATTCTTTTTCCGTGAAAACCCTTGTGGATGGGACGGCGGAAAAAGAATACTTTGTCAGTACTCCCCGTATTTTAAAGTCATTGGATAATGACGAAATAGAGGTTGACGGGCCGCCAAGTCCGTTTATTGCAGATAAAACACCGGCGGTTTTAGTTATTGGCCCCAGCCTTACGATGTCTTTGGTGATGCTGGCAAGTCTTGGGATGTCCATATCAAATGCCTTAAGCGGCGGACAGTTGTCTACTGTTATCACCAGCGGTACAATGGCAGCCGGTATGCTGCTCGGTTCATTGATGTGGCCCATGCTGCTTAGAAGTTATCAAAAGAGGCGCACCGTGGCGGATGAAAAATATCGGAAGAACAGATACTCTTCTTATATTGCGGATATTGAGAAAAAGCTGATAGCAAAAAGGGAAAGGGCAATCCGGCTTTTGAATGATTCCCTTTGTCCATCACCCGATATGTTATGTTCTTTGCTTGACAGCGAAGAGAGAAGGCTTCACTTATGGGAACGTTCGTATGAAGATTCAGACTTTCTCGATGTACGTTTAGGACTGGGGAGCAGGCCTTTTGGAGTACGTCTGAAAATCCCCAGGCAGGGGTTTCAGTTATATGAAGATGAGCTGCGGGATCTTCCGGATAAACTGAGTGAAAAGTACGGAGTTTTATCCAAAGTTCCCTTGACGCTTGATCTAAATAGCAATCATACCATTGGCATTATCGGCAGTACTTCCAATATGCAGGCTGTCTTGAATGGGATTATCCTGAATATTATTTCACTGCATTCCTATGATGAAGTGAAACTCGTGCTGGCCGCATCGCCCCAATATGCGGATGCGTTCGATGATTTTAAAAATGTACCGCATATCTGGAGTAATGATAAGAAAGTACGTTTTTTTGCTACCAATACGGAGGAGGTTCATTTTGTTTTTAATGTGATAGATGAAGTGATAAAGAAAAGGGAAGAAAACGGGGAGAAGGGGGTTTTGCCTGTCCCCCATTATGTTTTGATTGTTTCGGAGCCTTATCTGATTGAAAAAGAGGCTTTGCTCAGATACATGTATGATTCTGAAAACAAAGTCGGTGTTACGGCAATATTTGCTTACGGGGACATTACAAAACTTCCGAAATCCTGCAAAACCATTATCCAGAGTGATGATATACGTACCGGATATTACATAAAAAACAAAAATGCAAATAAATTCATTCCTTTCGAGCCTGATTTGGCAGATGTGGGGAGGATACATACTTTTGCGAGGAAATTGTCCCGGCTGCCTGTCAAACGCGATTTGCGTACATTGGGTATTGCGGACAGAATTTCCTTTCTGCAGATGTACAGGGCGGGAAACGTTGCGGAACTTGATATAGAACGTCATTGGGAAAGTAATAATTCCGCGAAATCGCTGGCGGTTCCAATCGGTGTCATGGCAGGCGGTGAGGTATTCCGCCTGGATATCCATGAAGCATATCATGGCTGTCATGGGCTTGTGGCAGGGACTACCGGTTCCGGAAAAAGTGAATTTTTACAGGCATTTATTCTTTCGCTTGCAGTGAATTACAGCCCAAGGGAGATTGCGTTTGTATTAGTGGATTTCAAAGGCGGCGATATGGCAAGGCCTTTCATGGCCAAACCGTTTTCACCGGCGCTGCCGCATCTGGCAGCTACAATTTCCAACCTGTCAGGAAATATACTGTACCGTGCGCTGGTTTCGCTGGAAGCGGAAATCAAATCACGTCAGCGTATTTTCAATGAAGCGGCGGCAGCGCTAGGTGTAGACAAGCTGGATATCAATTCGTATCACAAATATTATAAAGGGGGACGGCTTATGACGCCGTTGCCCCATCTGGTAATTATTATTGACGAATTTGCACAGTTGAAGACACAGCAGCCGGACTTCCTTGCGCAACTTATTAATGTGGCGCAGGTCGGACGAAGCCTTGGTATCCATCTTATCCTCGCTACGCAAAAACCGAGCGGTATTGTGGATCCGCAAATTATGAGCAATTCACGTTTTAAGGTATGTTTAAAGGTTGCGGACAAACAGGACAGTATTGATATGATAAATAAGCCGGATTCTGCGCTGATTAAGAATCCCGGTCGTTTATATTTGCAGGTGGGTTATGATGAAATTTATGAGTGTGTCCAGTCCGGATATAGCGGCGCGGATTACATTCCCACAAGGGTATTTATGCCCGATGAAGAAATTACGGTGCAGATGACAGACCATACTGCGAATCCGGTCCATAGTGCAAAGCTTGATTTGTCCGGCGATAAGTCGGATAAAACACAGCTCGAAGCTGTTGTGGCGGAAATAGTCGCCCTTGGACGGAAGAAAGATATCGCAGCCAACCCCTTGTGGCTGGATATGCTTCCGGAAAAAATTGTTTTTGATGCGCTCTCAAAGGGAGAGAAGGGGTTGTGCACTGCGACGGTTGGGTTGGTTGATTATGTCCGCACGCAGGAACAGAAACCGCTCACCTTTGATTTTTCCCAGGTCGGCCATATTGGCCTGTATGGTGCAAGCGGTACGGGTAAGACAACCTTCCTGCAGACATTGGTTTACTCCATGGTTTGTGGATATGGATACTCACCGGAGGAGTTAAATATTTATGCAATGGATTTTGGAGGCCGTAATCTGGGTTATTTGGAAGGGCTTCCCCATACGGGTGGCGTGGTATTTGCCGATGAGGAAAGCAAAGTATCTGAACTGCTCTCTGTCCTGCATGATCTGATGGATGAGCGTAAGCGTATGTTTGCGGATAATAACTGCGGAACATTTGCTGACTTCCGTGCCGTCAGCAGGACAATATTACCTGCGGTTCTTGTTTTGGTGGATAATTTTGCATCTTTTCATGATAAGTATATGGATATGTCTGACCGTTTTATAGAAGTGATCCGTGCGGCAAGGACGTTTGGCGTTTATTTCGTCATTACCGGGAGTACAAGAAATTCCATCTATTATAAGGTAACGGAACACATTGCGACATACTTTACACTTAAAATGAATGATCCGGGCAATTATTTGGACATTCATAATATACGTCCCCCTGTAGTTCCCGAAGATATCAGCGGGCGCGGAATTACGGTGGCTGACAGGGAAATTGTTGAGTTTCAGACGGCGTATGCTGTAGATGGGGAGACGGAGGCAGACAGGATTTCATTTATTAATCAAAAGTATGGTGAACTGGCAGCAGCCTGGAGCGGATATTGCCCGGTTAAGCTGACTGGATATACCGATGAAACGGGGAGCAGTTCTGGTACTTCATTGGCAGACAGATATCCGTTGTCTATTAAAAGCAATCCCCCGGAGTCTGTTTGTGAAGAAAAAGGGAATCTTGTTTTGGGATCTTCCAAATCGGGGGCGTTGCTTTACGGACTGACCTTATCCGAGGATTACAAAATATGTATATGTGCCAACGGGCAGGAAAGCATGGAGGAATGTTACCGGAATGTGTTGGGAAATATCGTCCGATATAGCGACAGAAAACTGGTATTTATGGATGATGATAACGATACCTTCAGAAATGTGGCGGAAGAATATCCATTATGCAGGTATGTAAGCGGGACGGCAGCCTTGGATTCTTTTATAGAGGAATGGAAACCGGAATTGAATTCCAGGCTGGAAACGGCAGGGGAAGGCCATGTGCAGCTTTTTATTGTTATTGCGGAGTTTAATAAATTTTTCCGTATGATTTCCGATGAACAGGCAGCTTTTATGAGAAAAGTTTTCCGCTATATAAATGCGCCGGAATATGGCATATGTTTTATCTGCGGTTTTGACGTGAACGGAAATAAAAATAATGATTATCTATTTCTGTCCCTTGTGGTTAATGCAGAGAATTATTTGTTCTGTCCCGGCTGCTATGAAAAGGCTTCTGAAAGGATAGAGTCGTTGCCGTCTGTGCAGAATATGAAACCCCGCAGCAGTTATATTTGCCTGAAAGAGAAAAGTATAGAGATAAGGTGGTGAAATTCATGGATAAAATTTCTGTTACGGTAAAGATACCTGCCCTGGATGGTACATATGATTTTATAGTCCCGGACAATATGTCCGTACAGGATGTACAGAGGCTGATGATAAGGATATTGAGTGCCGAGTATGGAATTTCGGATAAAAGGAAGGATGCTATACTGTTCGATATGGAAAACTGCACTGTGCTGCGCCCGGAATGCAGCTTTGCCCAGCTTGGCATTTTGGATGGAGCCAGGCTTCTTATGATATAGCAGGGGAAAGGGGAGGATAGGATGCGGTACAGGATTAATTATACAAAGGTCATTTCACAGGCAGATTCCATATCGGATGACGCAGCCCGGCTTTCCGATCAGGTAAAACAGTTGGAACTGATGGAGCAGGATTGCCGGGCCGTATGGAAGGGCCAGGCGGCAGATGCTTTTATTGCAAAACTGAGCATGCTGCGCAGTGAGATAAACAGGACAAGATCTCAGATGTCCGATTTGGCATCGACGATTAAATACTGTGCGGACAGAATTCAGCGTGAAGATAATGCAGCCAGAGAACGTGCTGCCATGTTGAAATCAAGGCATTAGTATTTATTCATAAATAATATGGAATGGAAAGGAGAGGATGATTATGGCATCTACAGTTTTTGACGTAACCCCGGAAGAATTGGAGGCTTCTGCAGGCAGAATTGAGAGTAAGGCCGGTGAATTCACTAAGGCATACACCAGTATTTACACGGCGGTGACTGATCTTCGCACGAGTTATAAAGGGGAGGCAAGCGACACATTCAATCAGAGGATTGAGGGATATAAAAATGATTTCTCTGCGGCAGAAAAAGCACTGCAGAATTATGTTAAGTTTCTTCGTGAGTATGCTGCAAAGATGAAGAATACGGAAAATGACAATAAGAGTATGGCAAATGGCCTCAGTACAGGCAAATAATTCAGACGATACTTTTGAAGGGAGATTTATTATGGCTAATGTAGTAGTAGATTCCGCTGTTATGCGTGACAAGGCAAAGACTATTGAGAATGCGTCTGTGACTATTCAGTCACTTTATGCAGAAATGCTTCAGGAGGTCACGGCTACTGTGAATAAAATGAAGGGTACAGCCGTTGAAACCGCGAAAAAGCAGTTTGCAGGCATGCAGGGTGTTTTTGATACGTTTGTTAATGATATGAAAGCATATAGTTCGTTCCTTAACCAGGCGGCTGATAATTACGAGGCTGCCCAACAGGAGGGTACCCAGAAAGCGGAGGAACAGGGAAAAATTTTTTAAGTATCCGGACGGGTATTTTATAACCGGCTGAGGGCGGCGGGATATGCTTTTTTCCGGCTGCCCACAAGGGAGGAGGTGATGGTGGATGCCACGGATTTATGTTGAGTTTGCCGGATTAAAGCAGATCGGCAGTAACTGTAAAACAGTTTCGTCTAAAGTAGGCTCAATCCGGTCTGATTTCCAGCGCACGGTTCGGCAGCTTGACTGGGATATAAAATTTGAGGCTGATATAAACAGGACTGCCGACAGGATAGCGGGGAAGCTTGAGCAATACGCACAGGCTTTGGAAAGCTATCAGAGATTTGTCGATGATGCTTATAACGGGTATGTAAAACTGGATGAATATAAGGAAGTATTTGAATCGGATTTGATTAGTGCAAATGATAAAGTCTTTACGGTAAAGCCGGAAGGGCGGTTTCAAACATTTAGCAATGAGTTTAGTGAAAAATATGGCTGGGAGGAAGCCTTATCCGGTTCCAATTATATAAGTTCTATTTTAAATTTGGCCAGAGATATTAAAAACGGAAAAAGCTGGAAGGATTTTTTAAAGGCAGGAATGGATGTCTATCGTTTTTTAACGGGAGCGGCAAAGACTTTAAACAATTACATGAAAATTGGCAATGCAGTGGGAATGAAAACGGCTATGGCATGGTGGGCGAAGATGATTACCGGTTTAAAACCGTTAGGGCGGGCTTCGGAGGCCCAAAATCCTGTTACCCGTTTTTTTAAAAACCTGACAAACAAAACATCCCCATTCCATGCTCAGTTTAAAAACATAATTGATAATTTTAAAGGGGCAAACGGTGCAGGGAAGGCTGTGGCTGCATGGGGAGCGGTCATAGCTACCGGCGTATTGAATTATTTTAGCAACAAAGAGGAGCAGGCCAACTCAAACGGCTCCATGTCAAACGGGAGGATGATTGCCGAGACAATAACAGAAACAGGAATAGATATTGCCCTGACTTACGGAGCTGGCATAGTAGCAGGTGCTGCTGTTACAACTGTAGCAGGTACAGTTGCCGCCCCGGGTATCCTGATAGTAGCAGCAAGCGGCGCTGTTGTGGCTGCCTTTCATGCAGGGGTCAAAGCTTTGACCGGGAAGACGACAACAGAATGGCTTTCGGATACTATCCTTGATACGGGAGAAGCGTTTTGCAGTGCGGTCGGCAATGTTGCGAAAAATGTTTCGGAGTCAGTAGGGCGTTGGTTCGAAAAATTATCGTATGCATATACATAAGGGAGGGTTTGATGGATATGGAAATCAGAGATTTGCTGCCGATTGGTTCCATTGTACTTTTGAAAAATGGGGAAAAACGGTTGATGGTTAACGGGATTATGCAGAGTGAAGCGGATGGAAACGGACAGGAGTATGATTACCTGGGGGTGCTTTATCCGGAGGGACATATCGGCGATCAATTTCAGTATTTATTTAACCATGAAGATGTAAGCGAAATCATTTTCAGAGGTTTTGAAGATGAGGAACGGAATGAGTTTATGGAAAAACTTGCCGCGCTTTATGAAAAGTAAAAATACGGCGGCAGTTTGTTTTACGCATATTGGAAAGCGTTTGAATCATGAAGATAATTTTCTTTTTTATGGCAGGTATCTGACCTGTGATATGCAGAGAAAGATGCCGGACTGTTGCTGTGTCCATATAACTGAGGATATGAAATCCGAATACGGGGTGCATCTTTTTGCAGTCAGTGATGGTATGGGAGGACATAATGCCGGAGAAATGGCGAGCCGGATATGTGTAGAGAGACTTGCTGAGGAGGAAAAAAAGATACAGGGCTGTTCTTCGGTCAGAGAAGTGATGCTCCGGCTGCAATCGGAAATTGCGGAAATTAATACGGCTGTTTGTGAAATGGGGCGCAGGGACAGGAAATTAAAAGGTATGGGGGCGACCCTTGTGGTATTTGCCGTCTGTGGCAGGAAATATGGAGTTTTGAATATCGGCGACAGCCGTGCCTATGCTTATATCGGCAATACACTGACACAGATTACAAAAGATAATACGGAAGGTCAGCGTATGCTTGATTTGGGCCTTTTGACAAGAAAAGAACTGGATGCATTTCCTGCTAAAAAGAATCTGAGCCGTTATATTGGATATGACCGGAATGGTTTTGTATTGGAAGCGGATGAGTATTATCCCGCTTTGGGAAAAGGAACCTTACTTTTGTGCAGTGACGGCATTTCTGATTTTCTTTCGGAGGATAGGATTTCTGCAATATTGGGAGCAGAAGATAGGCTGGAGGATGCGGCAGGGCGGTTGATGGAAGAAGCTGTTTCAACCTATAATGCGGATAATGCAACTGTTATACTCATACCTTTGGGGAGGTGATATTATGGAGCAGACAAACCTGGTCGGGAAGAGTATCTTAGGATATAATGTAGTTGAAAAACTTGGTTCCGGAGCCTTTGGCACAGTGTATAAGGTTATCAAGACAAATGCAGCCGGGCGGTACATAAGGGCATTGAAACACATTGTGATTCCGACAGAAAAGCAATATAATTCTGTGTTAAATTCTATGGGCGGTGACATATCCAAAGCGGACAGTTATTTTTCGCAGATGCTAAACAATATCGTTTCGGAAATCAGGATTCTAAATGAGCTTTCCGAGAAAGGCATACAGCATATCGTCAGGTATTATGAAAATGATATTCATGTCATGGAATCCCCAAAGCGGTATGACATTTTTATATTAATGGAATATCTGACTCCCCTTGAAGATTTTATCCAGGAAACGGATTTTCGTGTCCGTGATGTTGTGGGATTGGGGCTGGATGTTCTCCATGGTCTGCAGGCGTGCCATAACAATGGAATTATCCACAGGGATATTAAAGATGATAACATCTTTGTTTCCGAAAAGGGTGAATATAAGATTGGTGATTTCGGTGTATCAAAGGTCCTTAAAGACAGTTCCAAAGCGGAATCATTGAAAGGAACTCCGAATTTTCTTGCTCCGGAAGTATACCTGGGTAAAGAGGGCTATACAAAATCAGTTGATCTGTATTCCCTCGGTATTGTGCTTTACAGATTATTGAATTACAGCAGGAATCCTTTTCTCCCCCGGTTTCCGGAACAGTTTTTTTCTCAGGACGAGGATGCGGCGTTTGAAGATCGTATGGGTGGAAAAACGCCGGAACTTCCTTCTCTGGGGGGAGAACGGATTGGGTATGTGATTGTCAAGGCCATAGCCGGTGGTTCTGAGAGGTTTCAGACTGCGGACGAGTTTATAGCGGCGTTGGAATTGGCAGTGGACGGTACTTCGGCGGATATCCTTGATGAAACGATAGGGTTTCATATAACAGACCGGAAGGCATCGGGGGGTAACCGGAGGACAGAAACGTATGGTGCAACATTAGGGGAAACTTTGCCGTTAGTTTCGCCTGAAAACTGCATGGATGGCGGCTCGATCAACAGACATTTATTTGAAAGCGTGGGAGAAATCCCTCCTGTGGAGATTCCGGAAATTGATATTGCGGTAAGGCATGGGCGAAGGGAGGAAAACGGGAATCTTTCCGCCGGTACGGGCAGTCGGGTAGTAAATATAGTACAGCCGCCTGTGAGCGGATCTGGGGAACCTGCGGCTTTGGATAAAAAGGTGATGGACAAATTTATTTTTTTAGCTCCGGTTATGGTTTTATTGATTGGGGTGGTTGCTTATTTTGTCGTAGTCCCTGATATTTATGGGAAGGTGATATCTTTTGCGGACTGGCTTTTTACGAATCCGGAAAAGGTTATAGACACACTTCGTAATCAGGACGCTGTATTGCCAAAAGTCAGCGGCATTATCGGAATGCGGATTTTCAGTTGGGTTTGGTTGGCCGGCCTGACAGTATCTTTGTTTTTTGTCGGGAGACAATTACAGAAAAAAACGGAACCTGATGCTGTAGATGCAATTCTGACGAAGAAGGAGCCGTATCTGCTTGTACAGGAGGTAAGCGATTCCCTTAAGCGGGTAAAAACGGGTACAGACAGCGGGACGCTGGATTCTTTGGCTCATGCTGTAAAGATGCTGGAAGAGAGGCTGGCGGTGGAAAGTGATTTTGGATACGGAAAAAATGATGTTATCAACTGTGAAAATAATATTGCAAAACAGATTCAGTTTTTATTGGATACCATTCCGTATATGGAAAAGGGGGATCTTGATGAAAATATCAATGCGATGAATGGAGCAATAGCAAATATAAATTTTTTATTGCGGAAACGAATGGAATTAAAGAAGAGGTAGAGGAAAGTGAATTTGTAGTATACGATAAGTGATTATAATAAAGGCCTGGGCTTGCAGGCATAAGACTGAAAAATGAAAGAAAGGCAGGGTGATAAAGTGGACGTTGATATACCGGAAAAATACGATTTAGGGTATTCTGATCCGGAAGTTGTAAATGCGGGCTGGATGAGTTATGAGCAAAACCAAATAGTTGAAAGGATGAGAGAATTGCAGCGCGAGGAATATAGGAAAATATGTGAGGAATTAGATTATGGATATTGAAAATGAAATGGGGATTTATACTGTGCAGTCAGATTATGCTAATGGCACAGGTTCTTATGGATACATGTTTACTAAGTATGCAGAAGTATTGAATCAGTATAAACAGATATTTTCCCAATATGAACCGTTTAAGGCGGAAGGTTTGGCAGATAGTTATTCAAGCGAAAGCAGGATTGTATATGATAAATGGATAACAGATTTGGCATTATTTGTAGTAATAATTATTGTCCATATTTTGATTCCGGGAAGAATTGGCTGGTCTCTTTTAAGTTTTTTAGTTGGAGTAGTAAAATTTATAAGGGATGAGGAAACCTGTTGGATGTGGCTTTCGATTGTAGTTGTGCCGTATGCTTTTGTTAGTTTTCTGTTTAGAATGAATGATTTAAGATGGATGTGGCCTATATTTTTTATTCCATTGGGAATCCATGCATTTATTCAGCTAAAGAGACAGGATAAAGAAAAAAGCAATATTGCGGTTGCTCATGAAATGAATAAGAAGAAGGTTATAAAACAGAAAGAAATAGAAGAAGAATTAAAGAAAATAAGAAAACAGCTAAGGGATATCGTGCCAAGTTTGAGGAATGAGTATCGCGAATATATAAACAAAATGATAAGTGAAGAAAAAAGTAAAGATGTTCTTGAAAGAAAATATGGAATATTACCGAAAAAGTTTTGGTGGGAAATATCCCCGTCTGAACTTTATGCGGATCAAATCGAAATGGAATATGCGTTTTCACAGCTTCTTGTTACGCAGGAAGTCAGGGCAATTGTAAGGAAAGAAGGGAAAGAATTCAAAAATGCAGGAGAGGAATATTCGCCGATGTATGCGGAGAGTCTTACAATATCACAGTTAAAAGAAATTTATAACGGGAATAGGAAACTGCTTCGAAGGAATGGTGGGATTATTCTTGATATAGTTAGCTGTGTAAGATATTCTTCTTTTGAGAAAAAGATAGAGGAACATGATGTATATAAGAAAAATTTTCTTGAAAGAGCGATAGAGACATATGAATGGAATGAAGTAAGAAATAATATACAACAATCCTATGTAAATGGGAGAATATCAGATGTGGATTATTATGACCTGTGCAGTGAGTATGATTGGGCAGACTCAGGGGTACGGGATTCCATTAACAGGAAAACCACCGAGACGTATGAAATAGAAAAGATGAAAAATTATGAGCATTATGTATGGACAGGCCAAGTACTATTGATTCCGGACTTGGAAGAGAAAGAGGGGAGTTATATTCTTATTGATTACCGGTGCAGGCCGGAGTACATATATGAAAATTTAAGGACGATAATGCAATGCCACATAACAAAAATGTGGAATGATGTTGTTGGTGGGAATACTTTTTTTATTGCAAAAATGCAACAGATTTTTTTGTTAAGGAATTAAATGGTTGTTGATTTTTGTAGAATTTCCTGCGGAATAGATTTTCACATAAGGAAAGCTATAACTGAGGGTCATGTTCTGGAAGATTTCATTTCAGAACCAGTTGTTCTAAATTTTTATTAAGGCATTTGATTTTAGGCTGGTTTTGGCTATATTCAGGAATATTATCGGGTCAAAGATATTTTGGTGCGATAATATTCCTGAAATTTTTGCGGTGTGTTTAGCCTGTAAGCATGGGCTTTTGCTCTCCTGTGACACAATTTAAATAGTATATTTATTGCAGAAACCGTGCGTTTACAGTGGCTTCCGGGAAATATTTAGATAATTATTTACCAATGAAATATTCTTCGTAAAGTTTATTTCTAAACTGTTTATCCTGTGTGGCTTTGATTACATCCTGTGGCCGGTTGTTCTCCATCAACTTTGCAATTAATCTGGAAAGTTTGTCTTCACCTTGTTCAATGCCTTCCTTGATACCTTCCTTGATACCTTCCTTGATACCTTCCTTGATACCTTCCCTTACACCTTCCCGTTTTATTGTCTTTGCCTCATATTCCAGAATTTTTCCACCCATGACCGCTTTCACTCCTTCCCTGACAGAATCGTATTTTACAGCGATATGCTCCAATACTTTATTTGACATGTCAATGATGGTGCATCTTGTGTATTCACTGATTGCTCCCTCATTTAAAAGTTCTTCCAGTTTATCTTTGACATGTCCATATTCTTTCTGTAAGTTCTTCAATTTTGCTTTATCCTTTTCATATTCATCGAACCGTGTTTCGTGAGAAAAGATATAGAAAGGAATTAGCAGCAGAAAAGGGGCGATTCCATCCTTCAGTTCCCGGCTTCCGTCTCCAACATTTCCCACTGTTCCATCAACTGTTCCAGTTCGGCGGCGATGCTGTCTTTTTCTTTTGAGAGTTCCTGCAGCCTGGCCACGTTGGTGCAGACATCCGGCAGTGCCATTTCCAGGCCGATGTCCCCATCCCGTTTTTCGAGGGCTTCAATCCGGCTTTCGATGCGTTTGAGTTCATTTTCCCGTTTTCGCTGCCTTGCCTGCAGCTCCCTCTGTTCCTTCCAGGCCAGTTTGGAAGCGGATTCTTTTGACGGGACGCCGGAGGGAGCCTGGCGGGCAGGGGAAAGGGGGGAAGCGGCAAAGGCAGGATAGCCGGGCATGTTCCCGGAAGCAGCGGCCGGGGCTGCATTATCTGCCATAAGCTGCATTTTTTTCTCCAGGTAATAGTCGTAATTGCCGAGGTAATTGGTTAACGTCCGGCCGGACAGTTCCAGGATGCGGCTGGCGGTGCGGTTGATAAAATAGCGGTCGTGGGATACGTACAGGACGGTTCCGGTGTATCCGTTTAACGCATCCTCCAGTATTTCCTTGGAGGCAATGTCCAGGTGGTTGGTCGGCTCGTCGAGGATCAGGAAGTTGGATTCCGAGAGCATTAATTTGGCGAGGGAAACACGCCCGCGTTCGCCGCCGCTCAGGTCGCCGATCCGTTTGAACACATCATCCCCGGTAAAAAGGAATGCGGCCAGGGTGTTGCGTATCTCCGTGTTGTTCAGTGTGGGATATTCATCGGAAATTTCCTCAAACAATGTTTTTTCCATATGCAGGACATGGTGTTCCTGGTCGTAATAGCCGATATGTACGTTCGTGCCAAGGCGGAGCGTACCGCTGTCGGCAGGCAGCAGGTTATTGATGATTTTGAGTATCGTGGTTTTCCCTGTTCCGTTGTCGCCGATGATGGCTACATGTTCGCCTTTTTTAATATCAAATCCGATGCCCTGGAATAATTGGAGCGGGCCGAAGGATTTGGCCAGGTTTTCCACATGAAGCACATCGTTGCCGCTGGTATATTTGGGTTCCAGGGTGATGTGCATATCGGTTCGTGCTTCGGCTGGCTTATCCAGACGTTCCATTTTGTCCAGCATTTTTTCGCGGCTCTCGGCGCGCTTGATGGATTTTTCACGGTTGAAGGATTTCAGTTTTGCAATCACTTCTTCCTGATGTTTGATTTCCTGCTGCTGGTTCATGTATGCTTTTAATTCGGCGGCGCGTAATTGCTCCTTTTTGACCGCGTAGCTGCTGTAGTTCCCGGCAAAGGAGGTGGCCTTTGTCTGGTCGATTTCGATAATTTTATTGGTCACGCGGTCTAAGAAGTAACGGTCATGGGAAACGACAATGACAGCCCCTTTATAATTCATCAGGTAAGTTTCCAGCCAGGCAATGGAGGACATATCCAAATGGTTGGTGGGTTCGTCCAGCATGATCAAATCCGGTTTTTGCAGCAGCAGTTTACCCAGGGCGACACGGGTTTTCTGTCCTCCGGAGAGGGTGGAGACAGATTTGCCAAATTCTTCTTCGGCAAAACCGAGTCCTTTCAGGACACCGGTAAGTTCGCTGCGGTATGAATACCCGCCGCCGGATTCAAAACGGTGGGTGAGCTGGGAATACTGCTCCATGAGCTGCTCCAGTTTAGCCCCTTCTACGGTTTTCATCTGCAGTTCCGCTTCACGGATACGTTTCTCCAACATGACCAGTTCCTGCTTTACAGTCAGGAGCTCTTCATAGATGGTATTTTCCGTGTCCACGGATTCGTGCTGGGCGAGGTAGCCGATTTTTTTATCCCGGGACAGCGCGGCACTGCCTTCGTCTGCTTCCAGATCCCCGACAATTATTTTCAGCAGTGTAGTTTTCCCGGCACCGTTGATGCCTACGATGGCGGCTTTGTCGTAATCTTCGATATGGAATGATATATTCTTTAGAATCTGTTTTTCATTAAATGCTATGGAAATATTCTGGCATGATAAAATCATGGCGGTATCCTCCTGCTATTAGTGGTAAATCTTATGCAGCAGTCCCGGCAGGCTGTTTACTCCGGCGGGCAACGGGCCGGGATGCCTGCAGGTATTTGGCGGTTGGCGTGAGCGCCGGATACCTGTCCCTTTGGGATGTTCAGGTTTGCTGCCTGCCGTTTACGGCGAAGCCTTTGGCTTTCAGGCCCGGGACTGCTATTCCACTATTTTAACGGTGATAAAACCTGCTGTCAATTCATTGACATTATTTTAACAATTCTTTATAATAGGTATATTGGGGAATAACTGGAATATCCTGGGAGATGGAATTTCGGAAATACTTTAAACATTAGACAAGTTAAGGTACGTATAGTATAAATGGAAACAGCATGGTCTGAGCGAAGTGCCTGGAAGAAAAACTGGCCATGCATTAGGGACAGGTTTTCTTCCACAGGATATGGTACTTGGCGCAGACCATGCGGAACTGGAAACAGCATGGTCTGAGTCAAGTGCCTGGAAGAAAAACTGGCCATGCATTAGGGACAGGTTTTCTTCCATGGGATATGGTATTTGGCGCAGACCGTGCGGAACTGGAAACAGCCCCCACCATGCGAAGTGCCTGGAAGAAAAACTGACCAAGTATTAGGGGCAGGTTTTCTTCCACAGGATATGGTACTTGGCATGGTGGGGGCGGAACTGGAAACAGCATGGTCTGAGTCAAGTGCCTGGAAGAAAAACTGGCCATGCATTAGGGACAGGTTTTCTTCCATGGGATATGGTATTTGGCGCAGACCGTGCGGAACTGGAAACAGCCCCCACCATGCGAAGTGCCTGGAAGAAAAACTGACCAAGTATTAGGGGCAGGTTTTCTTCCACAGGATATGGTACTTGGCATGGTGGGGGGCGGAACTGGAATAGGAGGCAGCGTGGAGGAAAAGGAAATTTCACAGGCAGTTATCAGCCGTCTGCCGCGTTATTTCCGGTATCTGGGAGAGTTGAAGGATCAGGGCATTGAGCGGGTATCTTCACAGGAACTGAGCGACATTATGAAGGTGACGGCCTCCCAGATCCGGCAGGACCTGAATAATTTCGGGGGCTTCGGGCAGCAGGGCTACGGTTATAATGTGGAGCACCTGTACCGGGAAATCGGCAGGATACTGGGAGTAGATCAGAGTCACGGCCTGATCATCATAGGGGCGGGCAATCTGGGGCAGGCGCTTGTTAATTACGGCAATTTTGAACGGAGAGGTTTCATTTTTAAAGGCGTCTTTGACAAGGATCCCCGTTTACACGGAAAGAAGATAAGGGATAAAGAAGTACAGCCCATGGAAAATATGAAAAGCTTTGTGGAAGCAAACAATATTGATATCGCAGTTCTGACCATACCGAAGACAGAGGCGGAAAAGGTGGCGGAGCAGTTGGTGGAGTACGGGATAAAAGGGATCTGGAATTTTGCCCATGTGGATTTGAATGTGCCGGAGGAGGTACAGGTGGAGAATGTCCATCTTTCGGACAGCCTGATGAAACTTGCATATAATATCAGCAGATCCCGGAAGGGCGGGGACAGCGGCTGAAGCGTGAAAAGAAGCTCTAAGGCGTCAAAGGACGCCGCCTAAGAGCTTAATCACGCGGAAGAACGCAAAGCGAAGTATCGCTTGGAAAGAGGCGTTTTTCCAGGTTTTTCATGGCCGGGTTTGTGCTGCCGCAGGGCAGCAGGTTGGTTAGTACGGAAAAAATGGGAAGAGGTATGGAAAGAAGCCGTGATACGTTGTTTGGCGGCAGTACAATATAGAATAAAAAATTGACGGCGGCAGGGATATAAAAGGGACGGAAAGATAGGTGGGATATATGGCTAAGTCAGAAGATACTTTCCGGCAGGCATTGTCAGGAAAGAAGATACCGGTGCTGACATTGGATAATAAATGGCACCAGCTTTTTACACAGGCGCAGACGGAGATACCGGCGGAGGTACGGCGCGGGGAAGAGAAGCTCAACGAGCTGCTGAAACGGCAGGGGAAGCTGAATACCGAATCAAAGGAAATACGGAAGCTGAAGAAAAAGCTTATGGCGGAAATTATGGAACTGGCAGATCAGACAGGGGGCAACCCGGATGCGAAACTGGAAAAGAAGATGGAGGAGAAGCAGCGCCTGATCAATGAGTGCAACCAGAAACTGGAAGATTATGCCGATGAACTGAGATTGCTGCCTGGGGAAATTGACAGCACAAATTACAGGCTGATGCTGGCCACTATGGATATTTGTTACCGCAGGATTTCCGAGAATACGAAGGATATTGAAGTTATTAACGATTGGGTGAAAGAAGTCCGGATAGAAATTAAGAAAAATCTGGTGCGCAAGGAGGAAAGGGAAAAATCCAATTTTGACCTGTATTCGTACATGCATGATATTTTCGGTGCGGAAGTGATTGAGATATTTGATATGAAATACAACCCGGAGGAGCGGAAGAAAGCAAGGGAAATGCGGATCAAAAAAACATGAAAGATAAGATTACTGCGTATTTTTGCCCGGATTCGGGAAAGGCAGCCTGCTGCTGTGTATCCTGAGTTTGGGCAAGTATTTCATCCGGCCGGATGGAGTACTACAGGAAAGCCAAATAGGGCAACGGAGGGAACCGGAGGAGGGGACATAATATGGGAGAAAAGGAATATCTGCTCTCAGCGGAAGAAATGAAACGCTATGACAGGAATACGATAGAATATTTTGGTGTACCGTCGCTTGTCCTGATGGAGAGGGCCGCCCTGGCCGTGGCGGAAGAGATAGAGGCAAGGTGCGGGAAGGGAAAGAAAGTATTGGTGGCGGCAGGCTGCGGGAATAACGGAGGCGACGGGATTGCGGCAGGCCGTATGCTGATGCTGGATGGTTATGATGTAGATATTTGGCTGGCAGGGGAACGGGCGAAGTGCAGCCGGGAGACGGCAAAGCAATTGGAGATAATTGAAAAATATGGGTGTCCCCTGCTAAGCAAAATCGGAGAAAAGGAATATGATATTATTGTGGATAGCCTATTTGGCATTGGGCTGTCCAGAGATTTGGAAGGAATTTATGCACAGGCGGCGCAGGAGATAAACCGCAGGGATGCTTTTGTGTGTGCCGTGGATATCCCGTCCGGGATCCATACAGATACCGGGGCAGTGATGGGGGCTGCGGTAATGGCTGATTTAACAGTAACTTTTGCTTTTCGGAAGCTGGGACATATATTATATCCGGGCTGTCAGTATGCGGGGGAAGTTGTGTGCAGGCAGATCGGTATTACGGAGGATAGTTTCTTAAGGCAAATGCCAAAGGTATACACCAGGCGGGGGTCGGCGGCACGGATGCTGCCGGACAGGGACGCAGGGGGCAATAAAGGGACGTTTGGGAAGGCGCTGGTGATAGCGGGGAGCAGGGATATGAGCGGGGCATGCGAACTATGCGCCAAGAGTGTTTACCGCGCAGGCGCGGGTATGGTGAAAGTGGTCACACCGGAAGAAAACCGTCTGATTATCCAGCATAAAGTACCGGAAGCGCTTCTTATGACGTACCGGCTGCAGGAGGAAAGTATGCCTTGCCGGAAGCCGGAGGAA
Source organism: uncultured Lachnospiraceae bacterium (assembly GCA_947385425.1). GTDB lineage: Bacteria > Bacillota > Clostridia > Lachnospirales > Lachnospiraceae > Kineothrix. The sequence goes on from CANDKY010000003.1 coordinate 67,387, forward strand.
GGCGCGGAAAGAGGGCCGGGCAGCCGGGGAATCTTTGAACAGGAGATGGAAAACCGGATGCGGCAGGCTTATGAATGGGCGGATGTCATTGTAGTCGGCCCGGGGATCGGGGTAAGCGAAGCGGCAGGGGAACTGCTGGCATGGTCGGTGATGTACACGCAAAAACCGCTTGTCATTGATGCGGACGGTATCAACCTTCTTTCTATGGACAGGACGCTGAGGAAGTATATGGAGGAACATGCGGGGGACGGCAGGCCTGTCGTTATGACGCCCCATGTGGGGGAGTTTGCCAGGCTGTGCGGCGCACCCGCTGCGGAGGTTAAGGGGAATTTGCTTCATATGGCGAAGGAACTGGCGGACCGTTACGGATGTGTGATGGTGGCAAAGGATGCACGGACTGTGGTGGCATCCGCCGGGAAGGAGGGACGTTATCTGAACACGACCGGCAATGACGGCATGGCTACGGCCGGCATGGGAGATGTGCTTGCAGGCATTATCGGGGGGTTGCTGGCACAGGGAATGGCGGCCGGGGATGCGGCGGAGGCAGGGGTTTATCTCCATGGCATGGCCGGCGATCTGGCTGCGAAAGAAATAGGGCGTTACGGGCTGATGGCCGGGGATGTGGTTTATACCCTGTCACGCTGTATCTGCTGAATTTACGAACTGGCAGGGCAGCGGCAAAATGGCGCAGGCAGTGGACTGATGCGGCAGTGCCGAAAGTCAGGAAATGCATTAGAACAGGCAAGGTGGATGGAATTGATGGATAGATTGGAACAATACAGCAGGATATATGCGGCTGTCGATTTGGATGCGGTTCTTTTTAATATAGAGCAGATGAAAGCGTGTATGGCGCCGGGGACACAGATGATTGGTGTGATAAAAACCGACGGGTACGGCCACGGGGCGGTGCCTATAGCGAGGGAGCTGGAAGGGGTTGGCTGTATTTCCGGTTTTGCTACGGCGACGGCGGAAGAGGCCCTGATATTAAGGGAGAGCGGCATCCGCAAACCGATACTGGTTCTTGGGTATGTATTCCCCTGTGCTTATGAGGAAATGATACGGAACGGGATACGGACGGCCGTTTTCCGTTTTGACACAATCGGGCAGTTGTCTGCCTGTGCCGGGCGCCTGGGGAAGGAAGCGGCAGTACATATCAAGGTAGATACAGGCATGTCGCGCATTGGTATCCGGCCGGATGACGAGGGGATAAGGTTTGTGAAAAAAGTGCTGGATACGCCGGGACTTTTGTTGGAAGGGATTTTTACCCATTTTGCGCGGGCGGACGAAAGGGATAAGTCCTCGGCGGAAGGGCAGCTTGCCTGTTTCCGGCAGTTTACGGCGCACATAGAGAAAGAAACCGGATACCGCGTCCCGGTCTGCCACTGTTCAAACAGCGCGGGGCTTATGGAGATGCGGGAAGCGGATATGGACGCAGTGCGCGCCGGGATTGCCCTTTATGGGCTGTGGCCGTCAGAAGAGATGGCCAGGGACCGGATTTCCCTGAAACCAGCCATGGAAATAAAGAGCCGGATTATATATATAAAGGAGATCGGGGCGGGGACACCGGTAAGCTACGGCGGGACTTTCACCGCCAGGCAGCCGATGAAAGTGGCCACGGTTCCGGTAGGCTACGGGGACGGCTACCCGAGAGGGCTTTCGGGGAAAGGTTCCATACTGGTGCGGGGAAAAAGGGCGCCTGTCCTTGGCAGGATCTGTATGGATCAGTTCATGGCAGATGTGACGGATATCCCGGAAGCGAAAGAAGGGGACTGGGTGACTCTTGTTGGCAGGGACGGGAAAGATGAGATAACCATGGAAGAACTGGGGGGACTGTCCGGGAGGTTCAATTATGAGCTGGCCTGCTGCATAGGGAAAAGGGTGCCGCGCGTATATGTTAAGTCGGGGGAGATAGTCGGGACAAAAGATTATTTTCATGATTTTAGCTAGAAAATGAATACCTTCGGATAAACTGGCAATAATTTAGCCATACAAGTTTATAATGAAGGGTGAGAAAAATGAAGCGAGGAGATATTTATTATGCGGACTTACGGCCGGTCATCGGTTCAGAACAGGGCGGTGTGCGGCCGGTGCTTATCATACAGAACGATGTGGGGAATAAACACAGCCCGACGGTAATCTGTGCGGCGATTACGTCGAAGCTGAACAAGGCAAAGCTGCCTACCCATATAGAACTCAATGCGGACAGATACGATATGGTTAAGGACTCCGTGATTTTATTGGAGCAGCTTCGGACAATCGATAAGAAGAGGCTGAAGGATAAGGTATGCCATCTGGACAGTGAGATTATGGAGAAAGTGAATGAAGGGCTGCTGATCAGCCTGGAGTTAAATGCGTATAGCCATAATACATAAGAAAGCGGGGAAGTGCGCCGGCTCCGCTTAAAAGTGTTTTCCTTATGGAAGCCCCGCTTGACGGAACCAAAGTAAAATGATATAGTTTACAATGATATTTTATGTCAAACAGAGAAGGAGATGGGATTATGGACGACGGCGGGCCTACTGCCAGTATTATTCTATTCATAGTATTGATATTTATCGATATGTTTTTTTATGGATTTGGTGCGGCGATACACGGGCTGAACGCAAAGGATATTGAGAAGCGGGCAAAGGAAGAAAACGACAGGAAATCGCGCAGGCTGGCGGAAATTATAGAAAACCCGGCCAAATATGTGAATACGGTGCAGTTGATTGTCACGCTGATCAATATTATTATGGGCGGTTTTTACCTCAGCATATGGCTGAGGCATATCCGCAGGCTGGTATCAAAGTATATGGCAGGAAGTACGGCTGGAATAGTAACGGAAAAAATTGAAATAGCGGGAGCGGTTTCTTTGGTAGTTACCGTGGTGATACTTCTGTACATATTGCTGACCTTTGGCGTACTGGTGCCAAAGACAGTGGCATCCAGATATCCGGATAAATGGGCGTACATGTGTATAAACTCCGTTTATTTTGTGATGAAGGCATTGTCCCCGTTTACCGGTGCAGTGACATGGAGCACAAACTCCATCCTGCGGCTTTTCGGCATCCGGGCGGATGAAGGGCTGGCAGACGTAACGGAAGAAGAGATTATATCCATGGTAAATGAAGGGCACGAGCAGGGTGTCCTGCAGGCTGCGGAAGCGGAAATGATCACCAATATTTTTGAATTTGGCGATAAGGAAGCGAAAGACATTATGACTCACCGGGGAGACATGGTCTGTGTGGAAGGCAGCCAGCCTTTACGGGAAGCAATGGAATTTATGCTGGAATCAAATAACAGCCGTTTCCCGGTTTATGAGGAAAACCTGGATCATATAACAGGGATTTTACATTTGCGTGACGTCATGCGTCTGCATTTTGGTGAGACAGAGCAGGAGCGGCCGGTGTGCGGGATAGAAGGTCTGTTAAGGGAGCCTGTTTTCATTCCCGAGACGAAGAACATAGATGCCCTGTTCCAGATGATGCAGTCTTCGAAAACGCAGATGGTTATCGTGGTGGACGAATACGGGCAGACATCAGGGCTGCTTGCCATGGAAGATATCCTGGAGGAGATTGTGGGCAACCTGATGGATGAATATGATGAGGACGAAGAGTATATAGAAGCCACAGGCAATGAGGACGAGTATATTATAGAAGGGAAGGTTCCGCTGCGGGAACTGGAAGAGCGATTCGGGATTCAGTTCCAGGAGGAAGAGTTTGATACGTTAAACGGCTTTATGATTTCAAAGCTGGACAAGATCCCGGAGGACAACGAGGAATTTGAAGCAGAAGTAGACGGCTACAATTTCCGGATCCTGACTGTGGAAAACAAGATGATACAGAGCGTGCTGGTCACCAAGATAAAGAAGGAAGGGACAGATGAGGAAGACGGCGTGGAAGAACATGCCGATGATGAGTAGTGGTACTGGAGCGGGTTTATACGGAACTGGAAACAGTAAGAACCCGCACTAGTGCCTGGAGGAAAAGCCGGCTGAGGAACAGACGGATTTTTCTCCAATGAGCAGTGGTACTGGGGCGGGATCTTACGGAACTGGAAACAGTAAGAACCCGCACCAGTGCCTGGAGGAAAAGCCGGCTGAGGAACAGACGGATTTTCCTCCAAGGAGCAGTGGTACTGGAGCGGGTTTATACGGAACTGGAAACAGTAAGAACCCGCGCCAGTGCCTGGAGGAAAAGCCGGCTGAGGAACAGACGGATTTTTCTCCAAAGAGTAGTGGTACTGGAGCGGGTTTTTACGGAACTGGAAACAGTAAGAACCCGCGCCAGTGCCTGGAGGAAAAGCCGGCTGAGGAACAGACGGATTTTTCTCCAAAGAGTAGTGGTACTGGAGCGGGTTTTTACGGAACTGGAATAGGAGAAAAAAGATATGTCAGGACATTCAAAATTTGCGAATATTAAGCATAAGAAGGAAAAAAATGACGCCGCAAAAGGCAAGATTTTCACGATAATCGGAAGGGAAATCGCGGTGGCGGTGAAAGAAGGCGGCCCGGATCCGGCCAATAATTTCAAGCTGGCGCAGGTAATCGCGAAAGCAAAATCAAACAATATGCCAAACGATACAATAGATCGCGGCATCAAGAAGGCAGCGGGCGATGTAGGCAATGTGAATTACAAGTACGTAACTTATGAAGGCTACGGCCCCGGCGGCATTGCCATTATTGTAGACGCCCTGACGGATAACCAGAACCGGACGGCGGCTAATATCAGGAATGCGTTTACCAAAGGGCAGGGAAGCATAGGCACACAAGGGTGCGTGTCTTTTATGTTTGACAAAAAGGGGCAGATTATCATTGACAAGGAAGAATGTTCGGCGGAGTCTGACGATCTGATGATGATGGCATTGGATGCGGGTGCGGAAGATTTTGCCGAGGAAGAGGACAGCTATGAGATCCTGACGGATCCTGACGGCTTTGAGGATGTGAGGAAAGCGCTGGAGGAAGCGGGAATACAGATGGCTTCCGCGGATGTAACGATGATTCCGCAAAACTATGTGGAATTAACGGACGAGACGGCAGTAAAGAATCTGCAAAAGACGCTGGATCTTCTGGATGAGGATGATGACGTGCAGGCGGTATACCATAATTGGGATGAATAGGGCGGCGGCTTAAGTGAATGGCATTGGTAGCAGGTATTAAGGCTTCAGGAGAAAAGGGCATGGAGATGAAGAAAACATGGTTGAGTTACCCGCTATGGCTGATATATTCCATATTTACGGCAATGTCTGCTGCCGCGTATTTTTCGTGGTTCAGTATATATGTATGGGGATTTGGGCAAAACCAGACAGCCGTGTGGATATGTCTGATGTTCTGTGCCGTTGCAGGTATATGGTTTGCCGGATATAAGCTGGCTGGCCTGCTGGGACGCAGGCTGGTATGGCGCCTGGGCCGTGGGACATCCGGCAGACGCCTGGCGGCGGTACTGGAAGCCTTGCTTGTACTGGGGCTATGTACGGCGGCGGTTTTTAGCCGCCTGTATCTGCTGTTCAACTTTGACGGAGAAATAACGGGCGGTATTTTTTATGATATGGCGTTGGTGAGGGCAGACGGGGAAATCCCATGGACAGTCCGTGGTGTTTCCTATTCTGGTATCCTCTATACGTCATTTCTTTCTTTTGTACTTTCTTTTACGGGCAACAAGGCGGCGGCAGGGGCAATGCTGCAGCTAGTGCTTCAGGTTGCCGCTATATTTGTTTTCTACTTTGCCGGGAAGCTTTTAGCCGGGCGCGGGGAAGCCCTGTGCGCGCTTGGGATTATGGCTTTTGCGCCGGATTTATGTGCGGGGATTTTGATACTGACACCGGAAGCGCTTTATTTCCTCCTGTATGCGTTTGGGCTGCTGCTGTGCGGTTTATACAGGAAAAAGTCCGGCAGTGCGGCGGGCCGGAAAAAGGGGTATGTTATGGCGATAGCCTGCGGGCTTTACATTGGCTGGGTGAGTTTGCTGGACATAGCGGGCTGGACGCTGCTTGCGGCAATGTTTCTCCCTGGGGGCGGTGCTTATCGGCGCGGTACTGCAAGCCTTGCCGGCAGGCAGAGGGATAAAGACGGGAAAGATAAAATAAACAGGAAAAATAATCTGGGGATATGGGGACAATGGGCAGTGTGTGCTTTGGCATCCCTGGCAGCGGTATTCCTGCTCCTTGGGATTCATGTCCGGGCATACGGATATCCGTATGAAGAAGTGCTTTCCGCATGGCTGGGATATCCGGCGCGGCAGCTATCCCTTTCGGCGGCGGATATTTTCTGGAGGATTGGCGCAGAACCGTTTTCCTGGATGGGCCTGCTGATCTGCCTGTGCGGGACTCTGAATGTTATCGGTTTTTGGCCCGGAAAAACGCAGAAGCAGGATTGCTGGATTCTTATACTGCTTTTTCTTCTGGTCTTTCAGATTTTTCATATCGGCGGAATGGAATATGGGATTTTACTGACTGCAGTGGAGGGGGTTTTAGCCGGAATAGGGCTCTGTTCTATGGGAAATCACGGAAATAGCATTCATCCGGTAAAAGAAAACAGCGCGGTATATGAGAAAATATGTGCGGAGGAAGAGAAAAGTGCGGCCGGGAGAGTGAGGGCAGAAGAAATAGATGCCGCGGCAGCGGGAAAACAGGGGGCAGAGGAAGGGAAAGGTGCTGCGGTATGGAAAACAGTGATTAAAGAAGGGGAAAACGCTGCGGCGGGGAAAACAGTGATTAAAGAAGAACCAGACAGTGTATTATCCGGGAAAGCCCTGGGAGAAGAAGCGGGCGGTGCGCCCTCCTGGAGAGACATGGAAGAAGTATACGGTGTGGTAGATGAGAAAGCCTGGGTAGAAGAAAAGTATGACATGGCAGTTGCAAACGCCCTGGAACAGACGTATACTTCAACGAAGGAACAGGCCCGGGCGGAGAAAGGGCATGGCACGGCAAAGGGAGTAAACGAAGAACTGCAGGAGGAAAAGCCGAAAGTAAAATTGCTGGATAATCCTTTGCCTTTGCCCAGGAAACATGTGAAACGGGTGATGACTTATGCGAAAGATGTGGAGGGTGATGAAATGGAATTTGATTTTTCCGTAGAGGAAAGTGATGATTTTGACATATAATAACGTGAAAAGAAGCTCTAAGGCGTCAAAGGACGCCGCCTAAGAGCTTCTAGGGTTTGCCATGCAGGATGCATGGGCAAACCCGTTTCACGCGGAAGAATGCCCCAAAAGAGGGCATTCTTCCAGGTTGTTCATGGATGGATTTGGGCTGCTGCAGAAAAATCTGCTTTTTGCCATATGTGCACGACAGTTTGTGAGAGGTTTGCACCAAATGAAGGGCGCATAGCGGGCTATGTAACCTGAATTTGGCAGACCAAGTGGTCAAGACTAATTTAGTCTTAATATCGCGCAAAGTGGTGAAGCGGTTATACCGCGTGCAGATGGTGGGAATGATTTTTCAAACACGCTCTAGGCAAACATACAAGAGAGGGAAAGTTATTGTGGGACAGGACATTCATATTAGACAAGCGGTAAAGGAAGATATTGATTGTATCGAAAAACTGTATGGGGATATATGTGATTATCTGGAAATGCACAGGAATTATCCCGGGTGGAAAAAAGGCGTTTATCCGGCCCGTTCCGATGCAGAAGACGCACTGATGGAAAATGCGCTGTATATTGCCCGGGTTGGGGAGCAGGCAGCGGGAACAGTTATTTTGAAACACGGGCCGGAAGACGGGTATAAAAAGGGGAGATGGCTGACGGAAGATGATTACCGATATATTTATGTAGTCCATACCCTGGCTGTCCATCCCGGCTTTCTAAAGTCCGGTGTAGGGACGGGGTTATTGACGTATGCCGAACAGGTGGCGCTAAGAGAAGGATGCGTAAGCATCAGACTTGATGTTGTAAAAGGGAATATCCCTGCGGAGCGGCTTTATCAAAAGTGCGGATATCAGTTCACAGGGACTGTAAGCCTGGGATATGAAGCGTATGGGCTTCCCTGGTTCCATCTTTATGAAAAAGTTTTATCGTTACACCGGCAATGAAGCCATGAGGAAAGATTTGACATTTATTCCTGCCGGCTGTAAAATGAAAGCATCACAGCGGTTGTGCAGGGCACAGGGCATTCATTACTAAGGAACTGTATGTAAATAACCTATGCCATTCGCCGGCCTTTTTCCGGTTGCAGGTTACTGCGTAATTGCCGCAGATTATTTTTATACAGTTCCTTAAGAGAAGGATAGGGCAGAAAACTATGAAATTTAAAACATTAAACGGATTATTTGCAGCAACGGCTTTCAGTATCATGTTTGCAAACGCCGCTATGCCGGTAAATGCGGAAGAGCTGAAGGATGAGAGCGCGGTGATTTCCGAGCAGGAAGGACAGCAGGGGGATGGCGCGTCGGATGAGGGGGCTTCTTCGGGGCAGGAGGAAGGGAACGGGACAGAGGGAAAATCACAATCTGATAATGAGCCGGGTTCCGATCAGGGCAGTACTTCTTTGCCGGAAACAGGGGCGCCTGTCCAGAATACGCCAGGAGGGACGGAAGGGCAGCCGGGAGAGAACATAACCGGGCAGCAGCCGGCCGATCCGGCAAACGGGGAACCATCTTCCGGTACAGCGGACGGGGAACAGGCTTCCGGCCCGGCAAACGGGGAGCAATCCTCCGGCCCGGCAAACGGGGAACCATCTTCCGGTGCGGCAGATGGAGAACCATCTTCCGGTACGACGGACAGCGGGAAGGCACCTGATTCAACGGACGGACAGGAAACGGAAGACAATTCCGGGCAGGGGACAGGAGACTCTGTCGGCGGGCAGGCTCCGGACCAGAACGGGGCAGGGCAGGCACCCTCCGGCTCAGACAGCGGGCAGCCATCGATACAGCCGGATTCCGGTACGGAAGGGGAGGATGGAACAGACGCGGGGACGGAAGAGGACGGGAAGCAGCAAAACGGCCCGGCGGATTTCGAAGAGGCAAAGGAAAACCTTGATAAAGCGAAGGAGGATGAGGAACAGGCCAAATCGGAACTGGATGAGGCGCAGGCCGGGGCTGACAGTGCCCGGGACGACGTAGACAAAGCGCAGCAGCAGGTTCAGGAAGCGGAAAAGGAACTGGAAGAGGCGCAGGGGAAGAAAGAGGAAGCCGAAAAGAATAAAAATGAAGCGGACGCGGAAGCCTCCAGGACAGAACAGGAACTGGATACGGCCCAGAAAGAGCTTGACAGTGCATTGCAGGATGCCAATGTAAATAAGGATGACTTTGAGAAAGCCCAGGAGGGGCTTGAGGATAAGAAGAAGCAGGAAGAAACAGCCCAGCAGGCCGTAGATCAGGCGCAGGCCGATTATGATGCAAAAAAAGCGGAGGCGGAAGCAGCGGCCGCGGCGGCACAAGAGGCTGCGAAAAATGCGGAAAGCGCCGAAAATGATAAAAATGCCGCAGACCAGGCAGTGGCGGATGCCCAGAAAGAGGCGGACAGTGCCAGGGAGGCGTATGAAAATGCGCTGAATGCGTCAGGTGTCGATGGGGAAGCAGGCAATGCCGCATCCGAGAATCTGAAGAAAGCGCAGGAGGTATTAGATGCGGTAAAGAAAAAGATTGCAAGCGGTTCCCTTGGATTTTTCCAGTATTTGGGAGAAGCGGGTTCTGACAGTGCGAAAGTAGCGGCAACGATTCTCACGGCAGCCGATGCGTCCCAGGTGCAGGGAGTAAGGGACAGCGGATGGGCGGCAGGCAGTTGGGAAGAGTTTGCTTCCTATACCCAATTAGGGGAGGAAAAGGATGCCACCAGCCTTGAAAATATGAAGAGGACTATTGCATTTATGAAAGAGTGCAATGAACTGAGGACGGCGGATAATAATTTCCAGGGGCTTAGCGCGCTTCAGGTAAATGATGCCCTGATGGCGATTGCGCAGTTGAATGCAAACTGGGCGACGTGGACGGAAAATGATACGTATAATACCCATTCAAGGGTGTTTAATATCGGGGAAAACCTGGCATGGTATTATGTGGATGTGCCGGGAATGGATGATCCGTTTAAAGGCTGGTATCATGAAGAGAAAGCGGTTTATGATAAGAAAGAGAACGGAGTGACCGGGCATTATATCAATATTACGGATGCTTCTTACAGTGCAACCGGTTTCGCGGTAAATATATCTGAGGATTCCAGGGGGGAATTGCGTTTGAACTGTGCGCAGGAATTTTCATCCGGCGGCAATGTAAACTATTACGGGTATGGTCCAAGCTACAGTGTGGAAGAATACGAAAACCGTTTTATGGCATATTATAATGCGGTCATGAAGGAATTGAGCGATGCCCAGTCCGCCTATGACGCTGCCCTGGCGGCTTACAATGAGGTGATCGGAGGGACAGGGAACCAGAATCAGGCATTGATTGACAGTAAGAAAGCGGAACTGGATAAGGCGACGGACAATCTGGAAGAAGCGAAAATTAACGCGGAAGAAAAGCTGGAAATTTTAACCAATGCCCAGGAAGCGCTGGCCGCTGATATGGAGAAGAATGCGTCGGCTCAGGCAGCTTTTGCAAAGAGCGGCAGCAATCTGGAAACGGCACAGAATGATCTGCAGGCGAAGAAGGAAGCCTATGAGGCGGCGCGGAAGGATATAGAGGATAATTTCGGGCTTGCCGTGGTCCAAGCGGCGGAAAGCCTTATGAGATATAAGGCTGAGCACAACCGTGCATTGGAGGAGCAGAGTAAAGCGGCGTCTGCATTTGAGGAAGCGGAGGCCGTATGGGCAGCGGCTTTGGACAGGAAAGCCGGTGCGGATCGGAATCTGCAGGAAAAAACGGATATTTTAGCACTGAAACTGCAGGTACTGCAGGATGCCAGGAATGCTTATGAGGATGCCCTTGCCAAATTAAACGTTGCCCAGGGTGATTATGACAGGTTAAAGCCCGGGGAGGAGGCTTCTTCTTCCTCTTATGGCGGGGAAATTACAAATCCTGCAGCGGCACAGGAAAATACCGTGGCAGTCCTCGATCTGTCAGCTATTGACAGCAGGAAGGCAACTTTTTCGAAAGGCTGTTCTTTCAAATATTTTTTAAATTATACCATGAGTTTTGTCAGGGACAGTTCGTTTGCCAATCTGACCGTCGACTGTTCGGATTTGCCCTGGTATAGTTTTAACAGAAGGGTGCTGGAAACGCTGAGGGGCAGTCTTGATAAGGCCCTGACTGTTGTTTTCCGGTATCAGGGGCGGAAATATACGTTTACCATTCCTTCCGGTTTTGATTTGAACCTTTTGCAGGATTCTAACGGCTGGTATGGTTTCATGTACCTGAAAATGATATTCGGCGGACACGAAGTGGTGTAACAAAGGAATCTATTATCAAACTGTGTGCTCCACAGTTTGTGTACTCCGCAGTTTATGTACTCTGCAGTTACAGAAAGCATTTAAAAGAAATTCTTTAAACATATACAATGGAGATTAAAGGCAGGCTTCCGTTTGGCTAATGAACGGAAGTCTGTTTTTATGCACAGGGGTGCGTAAGGAAATTAGCAGCTCTGCTGCACGCACCCCGCGCGGCGAGTAGGGGGAAAAGCATCCCCAACTCGATTGCACACGGGCACCCAAAGGAAAATGTCAGCAAGAGCTGACGGGTGCCCGGCGCGCGAGTAGGGGGAAAAGCATCCCCTACTCGATTGCACAGGGGTGCGTAAGAAAATTAGCGGCTATGCTGCGAGGAGTTTCATTAAGATAAAGCCCGCCGCCAGACATGCATGGAATCGGCAGGCATCGTCCAGGCGCCTGTTCCGGCATTGCGGAAACTGCAATTTCAAATGTATGTCGAAGTATAAAAAAAGGATTCTAACACAAAATATAGCAAAGAACATAAAAGCAAGTGACAGAATTTGCCGGAGCGCAGAAAAGGAGACTTAAGATGGGAAATCAGAAAACGAAGAATAATAAAAATACAAAAAATGAGGAAGTGAGGGAAAAGGATACCGAAAAGAAGGTGGAGCAGGAAAAGCAGCGGGACGAGCGGATTGAAAAAAGCGGCCAGGTAACGCTGGATAAGAATGACCGGAAACACAAGATCCACCTGATTACGATTATCGGCGAAGTGGAGGGGCATGACAATCTGAACGGTACTTCCAAAACGACCAAATATGAGCATATCCTTCCGGAACTGGCGGCTATAGAGGACAGCAGCGAAGTGGACGGTGTATTGATTTTGCTGAATACTATGGGCGGCGATGTGGAAGCGGGGCTGGCCATTGCGGAGATGATCGCGTCCCTGAGCAAGCCTACGGTTTCCCTTGTGCTGGGCGGAAGCCATTCCATAGGGGTGCCGATTGCTGCCAGCACGGATTATTCCTATATTGTCCCGACCGGTACGATGGTTATCCATCCGGTACGGATGAACGGCATGGTGATCGGAGTACCGCAGACCTTTGACTATTTTAAGCAGATCCAGAACCGGATTACCGGATTCGTCTGCGGCCACTGCGATATCAGTAAAGCAAGGCTGGAAGAGCTGATGATGGAGACGGGAGTGCTGACGAAGGATGTGGGAACGATACTGGTAGGGCAGGAGGCGGTAAACGAAGGGATTATTAATGATGTGGGCGGAATTAAGGAGGCACTGGCACATCTTCACGAAATGATTGGTGACAATTAGCTTTTAAGATGCTATACTATATGAGTTAAAGAAAATATGCAAGGGAGGCAGGAGTATGGCATCCGGACAGGGTAACAGAAGCGGCGGAAAAAGTACGGGAAGAAAAAGTTCATCGGGCAGAAGCCAGTCACGCGCCTCATCGGGAAAGGGGAAAAGTGCGCAGGCAGGCAGGGCGGTAAGACAGAGTGAGCCGATGGATCTGGCGATCAGGAATGAAGTTATTTTGATAGGCGTATTGGCACTGGCCGTCTTTTTATTTTTATGCAATTTTGGTATAGTAGGTGTAGTGGGGGATTTGTTCAGCGATGTGATGTTCGGTATTCTGGGGCTGATTTCCTATGCGGCTCCTGTGCTTTTTTTTCTGGCGGTGGCATTCGGCATTTCAAACAGAGGGAATAGTATTGCAGTCAGAAAACTGGTGGCTGCGGTTATTCTTTTTTTGCTGATTGAGATGGCATGTGATTTATTCACGGGGGAATGGAATGCGGACTCGGTTTACCATGTGAAGGATTTGTATGAACGCTGCAGCAGGAACCATAACGGCGGCGGAGTGATAGGCGGGACACTGGCCTATGTGTCTTATCATTTCCTGTCGATGGTGGGTACTGCGCTGTTAATGGTTGTGCTGGCCGTTATCTGCATGGTAATTATAACAGAGAAATCGGTAATGAGGGGAGTAAAAAGCGGCGGGAAGCGTATGTATGAGAAGACGCGGGAAGATGCCTTTAACCGCAGGGAACGGGCGCAGAGAAGAAGGGAAGAACAGGAGCAGATCAGAAGGGAGAGGGAGGAAGAGCGGCGGATAAAGAAAGAAGCGGAGGAAAATGAAAAGATACTCCGGATGGATAAGAAAGTATCCGGGGTAATGCGTGATACGACATTACCTTCAAAAAAAGAGAAAAAAGCCGTTTCGCAGGTACGGGATGATATTCACGAAATAGTAATCAACGGTTTGGAAGGGGCAGATATTAAGGGAGTGGAGGTGACGGCCCCAAAAGCTTCCGGAGACGGACTGCCGCCTGAATTTGACAATATCCGCATTACTTCCGCCTATATCCAGGGGCAGGATGGGGAGGATGCGCATGGCGGATATGGAGACAGGCCGGATAACGGGGATATTGGCCTGGACGGATATAGAAGCTGGTATGCCAGTTTAGGACGGGACAGCGGGGATGCCGGCTCTGATGTAAAGGAAAGCGGAGAGGGCAGGGCGGCAGAGGCCGTGTGGGAAAACGGGAAGCAGGAAAGTGCGGCGGACGTCCGGGGAAATGAGAAACAGGCCGGCACAGGCGAAACTGTCCGGAAAGCCGGAAGCTATGCCGGGGCAGCAGCGGCAGGAATGAAAGCCGGAAGCTATGCCGGAGGAACAGACGCAGTCCGGGAAGCCGGAAGTTATGGCAGGGCGGCGGAAGCTGTCCGCAGATCTGGAAATCAGGGCGGTGCAGCGGGAAAGTTCCGGAACGGCGCAAACCGGGCGAGAACGGGAAGGGCCCGTCTGGCGCGGAATTTTATGGCTTCGGATGAAATACAGGAAGTGACATTTGACATTGAGGAAGAGGATGTTATGGAACCGGTTTCCGGTTTTAACACAGGAACCGGGATGGGCGCAGAGCCGGGAGATGAGCCGGAAAGCATAGGCGGATCTGCTTTTGGGGATGAGGAAAAAATTACTGGCGGATCGGTTTTGGGCCCTATGGCGGAAGGCGCAGGAGGTTCCGGCTTTAGGGAGGAATCGGAAAGTGCAGGAGGATTTGCCTTTGAGGAGGAAGCGGGAAGCGTAAGGGGTGCTGTTTTAGAGGAGGAAGCGGGAAGCGTAAGGGGTTCTGTTTTTGAGGAGGAACCGGGGATTGCGGGAGAATCCGTATTTGATGGTGCTTCGGATGAAATAGGGGGATACGCCTTTGACGATCCGGCAAAGACAGCAGAGGATCCGGGAGAAACGGATTTTTATTTTGCGGAGGGCATTCCGGAAAGAAACGGTTCAGGAATGCTGCAGGATGTGGAAGCAATGGCTTTCATAGAAAGCACGGAAACAGAAGAGAGGGATACAGGAAAAGAGGAAGCCCAAGAGACAGAACGAAGGGAAGAGCCAATAAAGGCAGGGACTGCGGGCTGCGGAGCAGCGCCGGCGGCATCCGCCGGAGCGGCAAGGGTGCGTCCGATAGCCAGGGCGGCAGAGGAAACGGGGATGTCATCCGGAAATGGGACAGCCATGTCTGGGATGACGCAGATGAAAATGGAGGCGCCGGTGCCGAAGAAGTACATATTCCCGTCCCTGAATCTTCTGAAAAAGGGAAAGGGGACAGGAACCGGTGATTCCGCGATACAGTTAAAACAGACAGCGGTGCATTTGCAGAAGACATTGGCGACTTTTGGGGTGCGGGTGACAATTACGGATATCAGCCAGGGGCCTACCGTGACCAGGTATGAGCTGCAGCCTGACCAGGGAGTGAAGGTAAGCAAGATTGTGGGGCTGGCGGATGATATCAAACTGAACCTGGCGGCTACGGATATCCGTATAGAAGCGCCGATACCCGGAAAAGCGGCAGTCGGAATCGAGGTGCCGAATAAAGAGAACGCCGTGGTAGCACTGAGGGAACTGCTGGAGTCGCAGGAATTCCAGGAATTTCCTTCCAATCTGGCTTTTGCGGTCGGAAAGGATATCGGCGGCAAGACCGTGGTGGCGGATATAGCGCGGATGCCCCATATGCTTATTGCCGGTTCCACCGGTTCAGGAAAGTCGGTATGTATCAATACACTGATTATGAGTATTTTGTACAAAGCACATCCGGATGATGTGAAACTTATCATGGTCGATCCGAAGGTTGTGGAACTGAGCGTATATAACGGTATCCCGCATCTGATGATTCCGGTGGTGACGGATCCGAAAAAAGCGGCGGCGGCATTGCACTGGGGTGTGGCGGAGATGACGGACCGCTATAAGAAATTTGCGGACTTCAATGTACGTGATTTGAAGGGATATAATAAGGCAGTGGAGTCCATGAAGCAGCGGGGGGAGAATGCCCCTGCCAAAATGCCGCAGATAGTGATTATTGTAGACGAGCTTGCGGATTTGATGATGGTGTCGCCGGGCGAAGTGGAGGAATCCATCTGCCGTCTGGCACAGTTGGCAAGGGCAGCGGGGATACATTTGATTATCGCCACACAACGGCCGTCCGTGGATGTCATCACGGGGCTGATTAAGGCGAATATGCCCAGCCGTGCGGCTTTTGCGGTTTCCAGCGGGGTGGATTCCCGGACTATCCTGGATATGAACGGCGCGGAGAAATTGTTGGGAAAGGGCGATATGCTCTTTTATCCCCAGGGATACCCGAAGCCTGCGCGCGTGCAGGGAGCTTTTGTATCCGATTCGGAAGTATCCGATGTGGTGGATTTCCTGAAAAATCAGGCCATCGGCAATGTGTACAGCGAAGACGTGGAAGCGCAGATCAAAACAATGGGAAGTGCCTCCGCAGGCGCAGGGGCCGGCGGAGGGGAAAGCGGCTATGACCAGTATTTTGCCGATGCAGGGCGTTTTATTATCGAAAAGGATAAAGCTTCCATCGGTATGCTCCAGAGAGTGTTCAAAATAGGTTTTAACCGCGCGGCGCGTATTATGGATCAATTATGCGAAGCCGGCGTGGTAGGCGAGGAGGAAGGCACGAAGCCCCGGAAGGTGCTGATGAGCCCGGAAGAGTTTGAACAGTTTGTAGAGGAAACAGTGTGAGGTAAAGATAAATCAGTCCCTGAGAGAGGGCCGGAAAGGAAGAAGAGGATGAAGACGGATATTCAGATCGCACAGGAAGCAGTAATGGAACCAATCCTCAAAGTGGCGGAGGGGCTTCATATGGAAGCCGATGATTTGGAACTGTACGGAAAATATAAAGCGAAGATTTCGGACAGTTACCTGAAAAGAATAGAGGGGAACCCTGATGGGAAACTGGTGCTTGTTACGGCGGTAAACCCTACGCCTGCCGGGGAGGGGAAGACTACGGTCACTGTCGGCCTTGGGCAGGCGTTTTGCAGGCTGGGCAAAAATACGGTGATTGCCCTGCGCGAGCCGTCTTTGGGCCCTTGCTTCGGCATCAAAGGGGGTGCGGCAGGGGGCGGTTATGCGCAGGTTGTGCCGATGGAGGATTTGAACCTTCATTTTACAGGGGATTTCCATGCCATTACCTCGGCGGATAATCTGCTGGCGGCGATGCTTGATAACCATATCCAGCAGGGGAATTCCCTTGGAATCGATACAAGGCAGATTGTATGGAAGAGATGCCTGGATATGAACGACCGGGTGCTGCGCAATATCGTGGTTGGCCTGGGCAGTAAAGGGGACGGCACGGTGCGCGAGGATCATTTTGTGATCACTGCCGCTTCGGAAATTATGGCCGTGCTGTGCCTTTCCGAAGATCTGGAGGATATGAAGGAACGTCTGGGCAGGATGGTGGTGGCCTATGATATGCAGGGCCGGCCGGTGACTGCGGCGGATTTGCAGGCGGTCGGGGCAATGGCGGCATTGTTAAAGGATGCTCTGAAGCCGAATCTGATCCAGACACTGGAGCATACGCCCGCGCTTATTCACGGCGGCCCTTTTGCCAACATAGCCCACGGATGCAATTCGGTGCGGGCGACAAAAGCGGCGATGAAAATGGCGGACTACTGTATTACCGAGGCCGGGTTCGGTGCGGATTTGGGCGCGGAGAAATTTTTTGATATAAAATGCCGGGCTGCCGGGCTGAAACCGGATGCGGTTGTTCTGGTGGCGACCATACGGGCGTTAAAGTATAACGGCGGTGTGGCGAAGGCGGATCTGAATGCGGAAAATCCTGCTGCTTTGGAAAAAGGAATTGCCAATCTGGGCAAGCATATTGAAAACCTGCAGAAATATAAGCTGCCTGTGGTGGTGGCGCTGAATTCCTTTGTTTCGGATACGGAGGCGGAGGTTTCTTATGTCAGGAATTACTGTGAGGAGAGAAATTGTGCTTTTGCCGTGGCCAGAGTATGGGAAAAGGGCGGCGAGGGCGGTATAGAGCTGGCAAAGGAAGTACTTACGGCCCTGGAGACGAAAGAGAGCCATTTCGAACCGCTTTATAAAGAGGAACTTACTTTAAAGGAAAAGATAGAAACCGTGGCCGGGGAAATTTACGGGGCGGCGTCGGTCAGCTATTCGCCTGCCGCGGAGCTTCAGTTAAAGAAGCTGGAGGAACTGGGATTCGGCAGATTCCCTGTCTGCATGGCCAAGACGCAGTATTCCCTGTCGGACGACCCGAAACTGCTGGGCAGGCCGGAAGGGTATGCGCTGCAGGTACGGGAAGTTTATGTGTCGGCAGGCGCAGGGTTTGTAGTCGTTTTGACCGGTGCGGTTATGACTATGCCGGGGCTTCCAGGGGAGCCGGCGGCGTTCAGGATTGATGTGGACAGCAACGGCCTGGTGACAGGGCTGTTTTGAGAAGAGGGCTGCAGAATATATGTGAAGGAAGGATGGATACAAAGAATGGCACAGGTGATTGACGGGAAAGCGATTTCGGCGCAGATAAAAGAGGAGCTGAAGGAGAGGGTGGCGGCGATGAAAGCGGAGGGGACGGAAATAACCCTTGCGGTCATCCAGGTGGGAGAGGATCCGGCTTCCAGTGTCTATGTCGGAAATAAGAAAAAAGCGTGTGCGTATGTGGGGATCCGGTCTTTGGCATATGAATTGCCGGAGGAGACGACGGAGAAGGAATTGCTGGATTTGATTGCGGAGCTGAACGGCAGGAAGGATGTCAATGGGATTCTTGTGCAGCTTCCGCTGCCGGGACAAATTGACGAAGATAAGGTGATCGGGGCGATCTGCCCGGATAAGGATGTGGATGGCTTTCATCCCCAGAGCGTGGGCCGGCTCTGTATCGGGCAGCCGGGTTTTGTTTCCTGTACGCCGGCAGGCATTATACAGCTTTTAAAACGTTCAGGCATTGAAATAGCCGGAAAAGAGTGCGTGGTGGCAGGACGGAGCAATATTGTCGGGAAGCCTATGGCGCTGCTGCTGTTAAGGGAAAACGGGACGGTTACGGTAGCGCATTCCAAAACGAAGGATTTGAAGGAAGTGACAAAAAGGGCGGATATTCTTGTCGTGGCGGTCGGAAAGCCGAAAATGATTACGAGGGAATATGTGAAAGAGGGGGCAGTTGTGATCGATGTAGGCATTCATCGGAATGAAAATAATAAATTGTGCGGGGATGTGGATTATGAAGACGTGGCGCCTGTGTGCAGTGCGATTACTCCGGTCCCGGGAGGGGTAGGCCCCATGACGATAGCCATGCTGATGAATAACTGCGTGGAGTCAACGTGAAAAGAAGCTCTGAGGTGTCAAAGGACGCCGCCTAAGAGCTTCCGGGATTTGTGATGCGCAGCATTGCAAATCCATTTCACGTGGAAGAATGCCCAGAGGGCATTCTTCCGGGTTATTCATGGAGGATTTGGGCTGCCGCATCGCGGCATGGGTACAGGTAAGAAAGGTATAGGGTTATGAAATGTCCAAAATGCGGATATGAGCTGACGGAAGGCCATTTGTATTGCGATCACTGCGGGGAGGAGATACGGATTGTACCGGATTTCGAACCGGAGATAGAGCGGGAAATGACAGAGACCCTGGCAACCCTGTTCGTAGAACTGGCAGAAGAGACAGCACCGGAATTTCCGGAAGAAAAGGATGAAGGGGAAGGGCCGGGATTAAAGCTTGAAGGGGACAGCGGGAACGGCCTCCCGTCAGACAGGGGAAATGGAAAAAACGGGGAAAGTAAAGCGGAAGAAGGAAGTAAAAAGGCGGGAAAGCATAAAGGTAAGAATGCAAAGAAAAAAGGTAGCCCGGGTAAAATAGCAGGCGCGGCCTGTATACTTCTGCTGATGGCAGCGGCGGCAGCGGCATGGGGGAATTACAGTTACCGCAGCCTGTATTCCGTGGAATACCAGGTGCATGAAGCGGAGGAAGAGGCGGCGCTGGAGCGGTATACGCAGGCAATTACATGGATGGAGAAGGCGCACGAGCTGGATCCGGGGAATGCGGATATACTTTTTCAGATAGCGGATTATTATGACGTGCAGGGGAAAAATGATATGGTTCTGTCAACGATGGAGCAGATTTTGCATAAACCTGATATTTACGGGGATACCGCCGAAGAAAAGGCTTATGAAAAGACGATAAAAATATATGAGGAGCTGGGGGAATACCAGGCGATCAGCCGGCTGCTGAAAAGCTGTGACAGGGAGGATATTGTGACACAGTTCCAGCAATTTCTGGCTAAACCGCCGGAATTCAGTTATGAGGGGGCCAGGTATAAGGAGGTGCTTCCCCTGAAACTCAGTGCCAATACTTCAGGAAAGATTTACTATACACTGGACGGAACCAGGCCAGACAGGGACAGTATGGTATACACGGCGCCGATTTTCCTGGAAATGGGTTCTTATATTGTGACGGCTTATTTTGTCAATGATTACGGTATTGAAAGCGAAGTGGTTTCCAACACTTACCATATAGAGGTCCAGGCGCCTGCCCCGCCGGAAGTTTCCGTTTACAGCGGGGAGTATGATGCGCCGCGCATGATAGAGGTGGAGGTGCCGGAGGGCTGTACGGTATATTATACGGCGGACGGCTCGGATCCGACAATAGACAGTCCGCGTTATGTAACAGCGATTTCCATGCCTTTGGGGGAATCTGTCTATAAATTTATTGCGGTCAGTCCGGAAGGGGCGGTCAGCGAGGCTACGGAGCGAAATTATAAGTTGGTTTTACATACGGATATAACGACGGATATGGCAGTGGCCAATGTGATCCAGGCGCTGATGCGCGCGGATGTGCTTTTGGATGAAAGCGGGAAACTGCGGGGAATGAGCGGGCGCAATGTTTATAAATACAATGCGGTGGTAAGGATCGAGGGAAGCGGCGATTACTATGTGGTTTATGAGTATTATGAGGATGCCACGGGGATTCAGTCCAAGACGGAGCGGATGTACGGGGTGAATGTACAGACCGGGTTTGCCTGCAGGATTACTTATGATACGGAGGGGAAAATTGTGCTGGTGGATATTTAGGCCGGTATTGCCCGGTACTCCATCCGGGAGGGGGAAAGCGCGCCGGGATTCTAATAAATGAGTTGCGTTTTTGTAAGTTTTCCATTATTATAGTCAGTAATGGTTTACGTGCAGTGAGGAACTGTAAAGAAATAAAAGCCGTTTCAGGATTTAAGCGGATATGCCGGGAACTGGAAAACAGGCGCCGGGCAGCCATAGATCCAGAGGAATCAGTGAACATCATTATGGGCAATGATTGCACTGCTGGTTCGCGGCATGGCGGTTTGGCGGCGGAACTGGAATAGGAGGGATAAGATGTACAAAATTTTGGAGGCGAAGGAGCTGGCGGCGAACATTTACCTTATGGTAGTGGAAGCAAAGCGTGTGGCTAAGAAGTGCCAGCCCGGGCAGTTTATTATTGTCAGAATGGATGAGGAGGGCGAGAGGATCCCGCTCACTATCTGTGATTATAACAGGGAAGATGGAACGGTTACTATCGTTTTCCAGACGGTAGGGGCTGAGACGAAGAGGATGGCCGGGCTGAAAGCGGGGGATAGTTTCCATGATTTCGTTGGGCCGTTAGGATGCCCTTCGGAGTTTGTAAGCGAGCCGGCGGAAGCGTTAAAGAAGAAAAATATGCTCTTTGTGGCGGGCGGCGTAGGCACTGCACCAGTCTACCCGCAGGTGAAGTGGCTGAAGGAGAGAGGGATTGCAGCGGATGTTATTGTGGGCGCGAAGACGAAAGAACTGCTGATTCTGGAAAAGGAAATGGAGGCAGTGGCAGGGAACCTGTATGTGACGACGGATGATGGTTCTTACGGAAGGAGCGGGATGGTGACACAGACTATCAAAGAACTGGTGGAAGAGGGGAAACATTACGATGTCTGTGTGGCGATCGGGCCGATGATTATGATGAAGTTTGTCTGCAAAATGACGGAGGAACTGGGTATACCTACGATTGTCAGCCTGAACCCGATTATGGTGGACGGCACAGGGATGTGCGGCGCGTGCCGTGTGACAGTGGATGGGAAGGTAAAGTTTGCCTGTGTGGACGGGCCGGAATTTGACGGCCATAAGGTGGATTTTGACCAGGCGATGAAACGCCAGCAGATATATAAGACTGCGGAAGGCAGGGCGCTCCTGAAAATGCAGGAGGGCGATACGCATCACGGCGGATGCGGGCAGTGCGGCTGATAAAGATTTCCTGGAAGTTTTGGCATTGTCCGTAATGCGGTATGCTGTGGGATACAGAATCGTTTATGGAATAAAACGGCAAAATATTGTTTCCGGTATATCCGGGTCAGACGAATAACAGAGCGGAGGATATCAGATATTATGGATGTATTGAAGAAAGTTCCTGTGCGCGAACAGGAAGCGAAGGTGCGTGCTGCCAATTTTGAGGAAGTATGCCTTGGATACAATAAAGAGGAAGCGATGGAAGAGGCATCCAGATGCATTAACTGTAAAAATGCACAGTGTATCAAAGGATGTCCGGTGGCGATTAATATCCCGGGTTTCATAGAGAAAGTCAAGGACGGGGATGTGGAAGCCGCTTATCAGGTAATCAGCCAGGCCAGCGCCCTGCCGGCGGTCTGTGGCCGTGTATGCCCGCAGGAGAGCCAGTGTGAGGGGAAATGTATCCGTGGTATTAAAGGTGAGCCTGTTTCCATTGGCAAGCTGGAGCGGTTTGTGGCAGACTGGGCAAGGGAGAACGGAATCAAACCCGAAGGGGCGAAGGAGAAGAACGGGAAAAAGGTGGCAGTGATCGGTTCAGGCCCTGCGGGCTTAACCTGCGCGGGCGATCTGGCCAAGATGGGCTATGAGGTAACGATTTTTGAAGCGCTTCATGAGCCGGGCGGCGTGCTTGTGTACGGGATACCTGAATTCCGGCTTCCGAAAGCGGATGTGGTTGCTAAGGAAATTGAGAATGTGAAAGCCCTGGGCGTGAAGATAGAGACAAATGTGGTGGTGGGGAAATCCGTTACTATAGATGAACTGTTGGAAGAAGAGGGTTTTGATGCGGTATTTATCGGTTCCGGCGCGGGACTGCCCAAATTCATGGGGATTCCGGGCGAGCAGGCAAACGGTGTATTTTCCGCCAATGAATATCTGACCAGAAGCAATCTGATGAAAGCATTTGATGAGGATTCCAATACACCGATTATGCGGGGGCGGAAGGTGGCTGTCGTCGGCGGCGGAAATGTGGCGATGGATGCCGCAAGAACGGCCCTGCGTCTTGGCGCGGAAGTACATATCGTGTACAGAAGGAGTGAAGAGGAGCTTCCGGCCAGGGTGGAGGAAGTCCATCATGCAAAGGAAGAAGGCATTATTTTTGACCTGCTTACCAACCCGGTGGAAATACTGACAGATGACAACGGCTGGGTGAACGGCATGAAATGCGTGCGTATGGAGCTGGGCGAGCCGGATGAGTCGGGAAGGAGAAGGCCGGTGGTGAAGCAGGGTTCAGAATTTGTGATAGAAGTCGATACGGTTATTATGTCATTGGGGACTTCGCCGAATCCGCTGATTTCGTCAACGACGGAGGGCCTGGAGACGAATAAGTGGAAATGTATTGTGGCGGATGAGGAATTTGGCAGGACGACAAAGGAAGGCGTGTATGCCGGCGGTGACGCGGTGACAGGCGCGGCGACGGTGATCCTGGCTATGGGTGCGGGGAAGGCCGGCGCGAAAGGGATTGATGAGTATTTGAGAAATAAGTAGGGAAATGCGGATAGGCAGCCATTGGCACTTTTAGGGATCGTATCCCGACAGGCCAATGGTTGTTCGTTTAAGTTAATGCCATTGGCTTTGAACCAATGTCATTAACTTAAGCGCCCTGCCCGCTCCAAAACCATACATCCCCTTTCAGACGCGCTTTCGCTCACGGCAGACGCAACGGTACTAAGGCGCCAAAACACGGCGCCTAAGTGCCGGCGTCTTTCAATGGTCTGAAAGGGGACATATGGTTCCGGGCAGGCAGAGCGCTTAAGTTAATGCCATTGGCTTTGAACAATAACTCTGGGGCGATAAGAGGAAATTCTAATCATGTGCAGTTGTAAAAAGAAGGGAATCTGTTATAATATAATTGAGGAAAGAAGTTGAAAGAATCAGAAGGGATAAGAAATATATTTAAGGTTGGGACAATTAAATTGTCCGGTTTAAAAGGATAAAGATGTATGAAAAATATAAGGGAGTATGCTATGGGAAATGAAATAGATAAGAAGACAGGGGATTACAGTATTTGGGATGGGCTGGGGATATCCAATGATTTCCTGTTTGGCAAGGTTATGCAGAACCCGGAACTGTGTAAGGAACTTCTGCAGAGAATATTCCCTGAATTTCTAATAGACCATATTGAATATCCGGAGCTGCAGAAGGGGATCAGGCTGGATGCGGATGCGAAAAGCGTGAGACTGGATGTGTATGTAAAAGATGGAAAAGGGACTGTTTATGACATAGAAATGCAGGTGGTGAATACAAAGGAACTTCCCAGGAGAAGCAGATATTATCAAAGTATGATAGACTTGCAAATGATAGATAAAGGGCAGACATATAAACAGTTAAACAAGAGTTACATTATTTTCATATGCCCGTTTGATGTATTTTCAGAGGGGAGGCATATCTATACCTTTGAAAACTTCTGTAAGGAAGACAAAAATATTCGGTTAGGCGATGGGGCTGTAAAGGTATTCCTGAATTCGGAAAGCGGGATGGATGACGTGAGCGGGGAGTTGAAGGCATTCCTGGATTATGTGGCCGGAAGGAAATCCGGGGATTCTTTTGTCATGAGGCTGGAGGAAGCGGTAAAGGAAGCAAAAAAGAATCGGGAATGGAGGCATGAATATATGACATTGTTAATGCGTGACCAGGAAAATATTGAAAAGGGAATTGAAAAGGGAATTGAAAAGGGGATTGAAAAGGGGATTGAAAAGGGTAAAATTTTGGGTTCCATTTTTATGTGCAGGGATTTTGGCCTATCGGATGAGATGATCTCAAAAAAGCTGCAGGAAAAATATCATTTGTCCGAAGAAGAGGCATTGGAATACCTGCAGGCTGAAATGGCCTGATGGGGAGCCGGATACGGAGCGGTATATCAGCCATAAAGATAGGTGCAGGGGAGTTTCCGGGAGTGCCTGTCAGGCAAACAGGAGTGTTGGTTAAAATAAAGGAGGAATTTCTGTTGTTATATGGGAAATGTCCTTCTTTGTTTTTTGTGGGGCAACAGCGGCTTTTGCGGCGGCTGATGTTTTGGGCATTGTTTCCCATAGATTTTAAATCTTATGGTGTAAAACCAGTATTGATATGGTACAATGTCGGGAGTGGGCAAAGGGTTTTATTTAATGACATTGGTTGCGGAGCGCAGCGTGCGTAAAAGATGGCGGCTTGACAAAAGGAAAAGAATGACAAGCGGCGGGTTGGGTATTATAATTGGGTACTTGAGAACAGGAATGGAAGGTGAGGTTCATATGCGGCATATACCAAGGGCGCAGGAAATATATCGGCATTTTAAGGGAAAACTTTATCAGATTGTTACTGTTGCAAAACACTCGGAGACAGGGGAAGCGTTTGTCGTGTATCAGGCGATGTATGGGAATTTCCAGACGTATGTCCGTCCTCTGGAAATGTTTATGGATAAGACGGATCGGG
This sequence comes from uncultured Lachnospiraceae bacterium, assembly GCA_947385425.1. Classification (GTDB taxonomy): domain Bacteria; phylum Bacillota; class Clostridia; order Lachnospirales; family Lachnospiraceae; genus Kineothrix. The sequence goes on from CANDKY010000003.1 coordinate 92,681, forward strand.
CGAAATATCCTGATGCGGTTCAGGAATATCGGTTTGAATTACAGGATATGGGAAATAATGAGGCAGAGGATATTTCTTTTGCAGGTATGCGGCCGGATGATCCGGCTGACAGCGGGTATCCGGGTAGTAATTCCGGGCTTATGTATACCGATGGTGATCCGGAGCCTGCGGCTGCCGATGCATTTTCCGGCGGGAATGGGGGAGACAGTCTCGGTGAGGAAGATGAAGAAATGAATATTGATCCGATGGTATTGGAATTTCTGGATGCATCCACTTATGGTGAGAGGCTGAATATCCTGGCAGGGCTGCATTACAGGATTACAGACGATATGATTGATGTTATGGCTATGGCAACGGATATAGAGGTGAAGCCCGGCGATATCGAGGAACGTTATGTGGAATTGCGAAATTGTTTGTTAAAACTGGAAAAATATGAGTGCAACCGTCTCCGCACTTAGCGTGAAAAGAAGTTCTAAAGTGGTAAAGTACACCACTTAAGAACTTCTAGGATTTGCCATGCGTAGCATTGCAAATCCATTTCACGCGGAAAAACGCCGGGAAAGAGGCGTTTTTCCAGGTTTTTCATGGCGGGTTTGTACCGTTGCGCTTGTTGTGTTCAATTGCTGATAGCAATAAGTGTGTCCGGATGGGATATACGGTTTGTGGCACTGTGGCGCTTCAGCAAGCTAGAGCGTGTTTGAAAAATCATTTCCACCATCTGCACGCGGTATAACCGCTTCACCACTTTGCGCGATATTAAGACTAAATTAGTCTTGACCATTTGGTCTGCCAAATTCAGGTTACATAGCCCGCTATGCGCCCTTCATTTGGCAAAGCATAATTGCTTTTAATCTCCCACAAATTGTGACGCACATCTGGCGGAAAGCATTTTTCAAACACGCTCTAGAGTTAAGGAGATTGGTCATGCAATGAAAGCGTTGACAGATGTATGTTTTTTATAGGTATTGAGGCGGTGTCGCCGTGTGGGGGGCTGTATGAGGTATGGGAATATTGCGGAGGGGAAGTTTATAAGCAGGCCGAATCGGTTTATTGCGTATGTTGCCATTGGCGGGAAGACGGAAAAGGTGCATGTGAAAAATACCGGCCGCTGCCGTGAATTGCTGACGGAGGATGCTGTTGTTTATCTGGAGAAGAGCGGCGGCGGGGGCGAGGGAAGCGGGAACAAAAGGCAGGGCGGCAGGAAGCGTGTTACGGAATATGATCTGGTGGCTGTGGAAAAGGGGAGCCGGGTGGTAAATGTGGATTCTAATGCGCCGAACCGGGCTGTCGGGGAGTGGCTGCAGGGGAAAGAGTTGTTTCCCTCCCTGAAGACGGTGCAGGCAGAGAAGACATATAAAAATTCCCGTTTTGATTTTTATGTGGAAACGGAGGAGGACAGGATCTTTTTGGAGGTAAAAGGGGTGACGCTGGAAAAGGAAAATGTTGCTTATTTTCCGGACGCCCCTTCGGAACGGGCAGTGAAGCATGTGGAGGAATTGATCGAGGCAAGAAAGGAGGGATATGGGGCGTATATTGTTTTCGTTATCCAAATGGAAGGCGTCCGTTCCTTTTCTCCAAACAGGGAGACTCATCGGGCTTTCGCGGAAGCTCTGGGACGGGCGGAGCAGGCAGGTGTGAAAGTCCTTGCTTACGGGTGCCGCGTTACGCCGGATACGATGGAGATTGGGGAGCCGGTGGTTGTGGAACTGTGTGAAGCGGAGACGGATGCATTGGGGGAAGGTGAGTCTGGAGGACAGCGGGAAGGTGCGGAAAGGACGGAAATGCT
>CANDKY010000004.1 GCA_947385425.1 uncultured Lachnospiraceae bacterium
GGAGCACGACCTTGCCAAGGTCGGGGTCGCGGGTTCGAGTCCCGTCTCGCGCTTTATTTTGATCTCTCAGGGGCTAATTCCACGCAGCTCTGCTGCGGGGTAGTCCATGGAAGCGGAAACGTTGATATTTACGGCGTTTCCGTTATTTTTGTGTGTCCTCAAATCGGTAGGCAGTGTCTAAAATGCCTTTGTTACGGATGCACCGGAGCGGAGTTTCTCTATAGAAACTCCGCGATCTGTATGGTTAGATCATCATAAATACATACAGGAACATTATCCTCAAAATTATATTGATAAGTTCCTCTTTCAAATTCAAAATCATATACATTTATCGTGTGGGTTGCAGGATTTATGATCCAGTATTCCCTGACACCGGCAGTACGGTATTTGAAAAGCTTTATCCCATAGTCTAATGAACTAGTGCTTGGAGAAACGATTTCAATTATCCAGTCCGGCGCACCGTTGCATCCTTTTTCATCGAGCTTGTCTTCATTGCAAATTACTGAAATATCGGGCTCAACATAGTTTCTGCCATCCGTGTTTAGGAATACTGCGAATGGAGCAGGGAGTACCTTACACTTCCCCCCTTTTTTGTCAATATAGTTTGATATTTTCTGGTTTAGCTTACTTATAAGCAACTGATGCCTTGTGCTTGGCGGTGCCATATTATAGATATGTCCGTCAATCAGTTCAGCTCTTTGGCCGTCCGGAAGGGAGTATATGTCTTCAATTGTATAGATTTTCTCTTGCTGTAGTGCCATGTTATTGACTCCTTTCTTTGTTGTTGGTGGCTTGCTTGTATATGGGCAGCCAGGCCGGTTCTTGTGTGGCATTTCCTGTGCCCGGAATCATTCCTGTTTCCGCTTCTTATGAAAGCATAACATAAAAATGAGGTTGATACAAACTCCGTCTTAAAAGAAAATTAAGAAAACCTTAAAAAAGTGCGGATTTTACAGCAATCCAATTTTTCAAGAATCCCGTATTTACGGGCATTTGCGGCAATATGGTATCTGGAAAAATGTGCGGCATTTTAATCTACTAGTGACAAGCTAGTGACAGTGGGAAGCCCTCCCTGGGGAACCGGCAGGAGGGCTATATTAATTCTATGGCCTGCCGGAGTTCCTCTATATCCTTATGCGTATAAGTGCGTGTGGTGAGTGACTTGGAAGCGTGGCCGATCAGGCGGTCAATACATACCTGGTTTGCTCCGGCGCTGTCCAGCAGTGACGTGAAGGTGTGGCGGCAGTCGTGCGGCGTGTGGTAGGCCGTGATGCCGATGGACGTAAGGGTTTTTTTGAACAGCTTAAGGTAAGCCTGTACGCTGATGGGGGATCCATTGGACAGGAAGAGGGCATTCTCATTGTTCCCCGCCAGCCTGTTTTCCACGAACCCCCGTATTTTGGAGTGTATGGGGACAATGCGGTTTTTCCCCGAACTGGTCTTAAGCCCGCCCCGGAATGTGCCTGCCTGCAGGTCTATGTCGCTGGCTGGCATTAGGATAAGCTCCGACACCCTCCATCCGGAGTATATGTATATCAGGATGCTGTCCACCCATGGCCTGTCCTTATTTGCCCATAGGGTTTCCAGTTCTGCAGCAGTGAACGGCACGCCCGGCTCATCATCTTCCTGGACGGTAATGGCGGCAAAAGCGGAATACCCCTTTTCTATGATGTCATTCTGCAGGGCGAATTTATCCATCTGGCTGAACAGGTTCTTTATGTGTTCTTGGCTGGAATGGGAGAGTGGCTTCCCTTTGCTGTCCTGCCCGGAAAGGACAGCCCGGAAATTGTCTGCCCGGAGTTTGGCATAGGGTGCGTCATATAATGGTTCACAATGCCTGTATGCGGCCTTTGTGCAGTTTATGGAGCTTTGGGAGTAGGTTTTCCCGCCCTTCTCATATTTGTCCTGGTAGAACCGTTCATAGAGCTGTGAGAAGGTTATGCCCCGGTCGGCTATGCTGTAAGGCCTGCGGTTGTATTCAGCCAGGGCAATCAAAGCATCCTCCCGTGTCGCAAAACGCCCCAGGACGTCATACACGGGGTAATAGCGTTCATCCATGCGGGTATTCACCCGGACTTCAAAGGGGCTGCGCCTGCGGCCGGAGAGCTTCACAACGGAACCATAGCCGTTAGGGTTCCTTATGGGTTTTCCTCTTGGCATGGCATACCATCCTTCCGTAAAATTGGGTATAAAAAATACACCCTATTGCATGGATGCGCCGGAATGTGGTATAGTATTCTTGTTGAGGGAAACTATACCGCCGGCACATCCGGTTGTCAGGTTTCGGGAGCTGCCCTGGTGCTGGTAACACCGGGGCAGTTTTTTTCTGTTTGACAGATTCATGTGTATTGGATATAATATGCTTAACAAGACAGCCGGAAGGGAAACACCACTTCCCCGTCCCGGTGAAATTTCATACTAAGCTAATAAGGATAGCCGTTCCTAAACTTTGACGAGAGCAGGACGGCTATTTCTTATTTTTCAAATTCAGAATTGCTACAATAAGTAGCGCCATGGTAAGGATAACCATGAATTCCTCGTATGTACTCATAAGCACCACTCCCTTCCGCAAGACTCGGAACGGGTGGGGCACGTCCCCCGGCTGCCCGGTTAAGCATATTATATTGCCAATGTGCAATTTGCTGTTGATTTTTTCTAATAGTTTGCATATAATATGCTTAACAAGGCAGCCGATACGATAGCTTACACCTATCCGTTTCCGGCACAATAAAGACTAAAAAATAGCACCTTTACTTTGCTAGAGCGGGGGTGCTATTTTTTATGGTTTACATAATCCAGAATGGCAACAACGAGAATCGCAAATGTAAGCAACACCATAAATTCTTCATATGTAGTCATAAAAACGCCTCCTTCCTCAAGGCTCGGAACGGAGGTATTCGCACCCTATCGGCTACCCTGTTAAGCATATTATATTGTCAATGTACTTGTGATGCCCCTGTGGGCTTCTCCTGTGCCCCTTCCTGCCTGTTTTGGTGTGCGGGCGGGATTCTACCATAATGGGGTAAACGGGGCTGTATGGGGCTATTTCGGTTTCCTTTGGTGGAACTTGTCGAAACGTTCCTTTTTTAGTTCTTGTAATTTGAACAAAAGATATGAATCTGTATCCTTTTCTAAAGTGGATAAATCATCCATATTGATTTCTAACGTCCCATCCGGATAATTGATCCATAGGTATCCATCGTCATTATATCCCAGCGTATAGCCTATTTGTTCCAGTTTCTTTTCTAATGGTTTATACTCTGGTTCTTTAAGCCAGCCTAAAGAATCATTCAGCAGTGAAACAGGAATCCCAAGTGCATTGGCTATTTTTTGTATGGTTTCTATTTTAGGATTAGAATTATTTAAACCCAATTCATATCTTCTTAACTGAGATTCATTAATACCAGAGAGTTCGCTTAGTTGTTTTTGGGTTAGCCCCTTCCTCTTTCGAATACGTTTTATATTTTCACCTATCGTCATTTTTATCACCCCATATGACTATAACATATTCGTAATAAAAATGACAGTACTAAAAAAAACTATTTTTATATTGACAAGTGCTATATAAAACTATATTATAAATATATCAGTTTCAAAAAGAACTGTCAACTACAAAATGATAGAAAGCGAGGTAAGACAAGATGGCAGCAGTAATGACAAACCTAAAAATCAGCCAGGACAAGGTACAGGTAGCAATGGCGAGGAAAGCAATGAACCCGTACGACCTATGCAGCGCGGCAGGGATTAGTTACGCATCATACCGCCGGATAATGAAGGAGGGCAACTGCAAGATTGCCACGCTGGGGAAGATATCCCAGGCACTGGGGGTGGACGTAACTGAAATAATGGATCTGGTAATGCAATAAAGCATTATTGCTACGGAGGAACATGAATGTCAGATAAAGAGGTATGTAGGTATCTGGAACTGGTGGACAGGCGGCTTTTTATAATCATCCATTCCGGAATTGACTGGAAACCGGGTTATATTTCAGAGATGGAAGATATTGATAAAGAGCTTGCAGAACTTAGAGTTTTGGTAGAAAAGGCACATAGACAGAGGAGGATAACCAAACAGTAGTTATTAGTGCAACGGAAAGGAGGTTTTAGAAGATGCCAGTACCAAAAGACACGACCATGCTTAAGCCGGATTCAAAGAGATTCCTTGTGGCCATGGCGGAAGCGGAAATGGAGCCGAAAGAACTGGCCGCAAAGTCCGGGGTATCCGTAAATGTTGTCTATACGATGCGCCGGGGCTTTTATACCAAACCAAAGTATCTGGGGGCGGTGGCACGGGCCCTGTCCGTAAAGGTGGCAGACTTGATTGAGGATGGCATTGAGGGCAGGCATTAAAATGCCCCATAGGTATTACCAGTACCTACGGGGCAAAGGCATAGCCGGAGCCATGAAGAAAAAATGCATAATTATGGTAGCATACTTTTTCGGGGAAGGAAAGCGGAAATTGGGAATAGCGTTAAAAAATTGTATTGCGGAAGGTGGTATGGCGCGGGAACATTCCTAAATGTAAACATTCGGAACAGCCCACAAATGTCTACAGGGGAAACGTAGACATGTAGACAGGAAAAAACATTCGGATGTTGACACCGGAACCCTGATAAACCCTAATGAAAATACTATTTGTAGACATATATACATTTATTACTATAAAAATAAAAATACAAGGGAAATAAGGGTATATATAACCCTTGTACCCTTGGATATATAAATATATACGCGTGTAACGCGCGTATGCATGTGCGTGCGGGCGCGTGAGGTGTGGAACACGGGAAAGGGGCAGGCATATGAGGATAAACGTAGGCAAGTACCGGGCAATAGCGGGACAGGCAGGCATTACGGACAGGACGGTGGGGGAACGCACGGGGCTGTCACCGAAGACGCTTTCCTGGATACTGGAAAGCGGGTTCATTGAAGTGCAGACATTGGAGCTGGTGGCGGATGCCTTGGGATGCACGGCGGGGGAACTGGCCATGCCGGACCCGGCCATGGGCGGCGAGAACGTCATTGAGTGGCAGAAGGGCCAGCAGCGGGCAACAGTAACGCTCTCCCAGCAGCGGGTGATATCCAGGGTTGAGAAGCTGGCGGAGGAACATCCCGGGCAGTGCGAAATTGTGGCCAAGCACGGGGACGGGACGCTGTGCGCGCATATCCCGGTTGCGTGGATAAGGATTAACCCACCTAGGGAGTTGACGGAGGAAGAACGTGCAAGACGTTCTATCCAGATGTCTTTTATCCGTCAGAATTAAATAAATTATCTGGATGATTGACCGCAAATTTCAATCAAAATCCATTTTAGGTATAAATTATCGCCTAAGGGGCGAAAACGCTTTTTTGGGCTGGATTATCAGCGGAAGCGTGGCGGATGGCGCCATACGGGAGGAACTGCACAGGGTAAATGCGGAGAAGTGCTTCCCGCCGCTGCCGGATGCGGATGTGGACACCATAGCAGGCAGCGCAACTGGCAGGTACAGGAAAGGGAAAGCAGGGTATCCCGCTTTTCCTGACGTGAAGCTGCTGAAGGATGGGAGCACGCGGGTACTGGTTACTGCGGGCAATACGGCGGCCATGCTGGACTGTGAAGGGTATGAGGTGCAGTATGACGTCATACTCAGGGAAATAGTATTCAAACGGAAGGGGGAAGCCGTGGCGGGTGTAGTCCCGCAGATACATTATGAAAGCCTGCTTACCCATCTGACAGACCAGTATACCAGGAGGGGGGGCGAGGACAAGCAACAGCCGCATCCATGAGCATATAGTGCAGATTGCAAACGGAAACAGGTATAATGCGGCGAAGTATTACCTTGAATGCAATTACATGATTTATGGCGGATGCAGGGGCATTGATGATTTAATAGCAGCCCTCACGATAGAGGGCGATAAGGGGCTGTGCAGGACGCTTATAAGGAAATGGCTGTGCCAGTGCGTGGCGATGGCGCATAATGACCTTGGGGCCTATGGGGCTGACGGGGTGCTTGTGCTGAAGGGGCCGCAGGGGATAGGCAAGACCACGTTTTTCCGCAAGTGCTGCAGCATAGGGATGCGGTATTTTACGGAAGGGGCATTTTTTGACGGCAGCAAAGACAAGGTTATGGCAAATACAAGCGCATGGATAACGGAGCTTGGGGAACTGCCCCGCAGTATGAAAGACAACGACTCCATGAAGGCATTCATTACCAGCCCTGCGGATAAATACCGGGCGCCTTATGACAAAAAAGAGGAAACGCACCCGCGGTACACATCGTTTGGGGAGACCACCAATGAGGACACATTTCTTAAAGATGATGCAAACCGCCGTTATTGGGTAGCGGAACTCAGCGGCATTGACCTTGGGCGGCTGGATGCGGTCAGCTTTGAGAAAGTATGGGCAGAAGCTTATGGCGATTTCCGGAAGCATGGCCCTGAAAGCTTCCGGCTGACGGCAGAGGAACGCAGGCAGATGGAGGGCATGAACAGTTCGTACCGGGTGGAAAGCGAGGAGGAACGGCTCCTGCTTGACCTGTTCGACTGGGGGCAGCCGCGGGAAGAGTGGAAGGAGTATACGGCCACACAGATAGCGGAAATGATAGGGCATAATGTCTCTGCCAGAAGGATAGGAAAAGTGTTAAGTAATCCACCATTTCAATCCACCACGGGGAGGATTTCCAGGGGGATTAGGCGTTATAAAATGCCGGGAAGGGTTCCATACGCATTTTAGTGGTGGATTAGGTGGGGTAATGGTGGATTGGTTTTTATGCATAACCCACCACACGAAAACCGCATAAATACAGGGCTTTTTTATATATGTGGTGGATTGGTGGATTATATTTTATATAAAAAAGAGTTTTATTATATATGGGGTATATACGTATATGCATAGGGTTTAGCCGTTTTTTAACCCACCTAATCCACCATTACAATTAATCATATGGAAAGGGACGGAAAAATGACATTAAAAGAGATTGATCAAGAAATGTATAAAAATACGCTCCGGATTAGGAGCATTGAAGCGTGGACGAAAAGGGTAATGCCGTTTTCCAAAGAGTTTGAGACATTGATTGAGGAATCAATAAAAACGCAGGAAGCGCAGGAAGCACTGGCTGTTGAAAGGGTTCGGGAAATGCAAAGGCTGCTCGATAGTGGGAGGTTATAAGGAAAACTATGGCAGAAATTAATAAAACCGCCCCATAGGTATTACCAGTACCTACAGGGCGCACACAGCCGGGGCCATATAATACACACAATTATAGTACCATGGTTCCCGGCAGGAAGGGAAGAGGAAAATTATGAAAAGCATTGATATGAAAGAGATTGTGGGTGAAATGGCGGTTATGTTATTGGATATGGGGCAGGATACATACATGAAATGCAAACTGGTGCTCCTGTCAGCCAGCCGTGGGTATCCGGGGGATAATGAGTTTATGCGGGCATTATTTGATTATACAGACAGGCACAGAAGGCCGTTAATTGGGTGCGCTGGCGTTGGGGAAAAGGCACTGGAAAGTGGCATGAAAAAATAAGCTGACATGGTCACGCGTGCGCGGAGAGGATTCCGTAACGGGGATCCCCGCCGCGGGGGACTAGGGGCTGGCCGCTTTCCCAAAACAAACGGATAACAGAATATAGGCACTAATCAGGGCGGACGTTCGGTATGCAGGAAGCGAACGTTCGCCTTTATGTGCTGCATATGATGATATAACTTCAAATTATGAAATATGGTATAGACATAACTGCAAATTATGTTATAATATAAATACAGCATATATATCAAATATATGCCATATAACAGTCTACCGGGACGTAAAACAGAAGGGAGAAAAGGCATGGAAGGACAGGAAACGAACAGCACTGCAGGGCAGCAGGGGAAGACCTTTACACAGGAGCAGGTGAACGCCATAGTAGGGAAAAGGCTGGCAGAGCAGAAGCAGCAGCTTGATGCTGATTTAGTGAAAAGGGAGCAGGAGCTTAACAGGCGGGAAATGGGGATTAAAGCGCGGGAACTCCTGGCAGGGAAGGGCCTGCCGGAAAGCTTAGCGGACGTACTCCGTTATGAGACGGAGGATGAGCTTGTGAAAGCCATTGACACAATAGAACACGCGAAAGGCTTTATGCCGGAAGGGAAGAAAGAGAAAAGGATATACCAGGAGCACCGCCTGGAAACCAGGGGTGCGGGCGGCGAGTTCCACGACCCAATCGGCGAAGCTTTCGGCCTAAAAAGGTAGAGGGCAGATAGGGAATGGCAATAAATTTAGTCACGAAATTTTTAAAATATGTGGATGAGCAGTTCAGCACGGAAAGCAAGAAATCCCTGCTGACGAACAATGATTTTGCATGGACAGGTGCGCATACGGTGAAGGTGTACAAAATCAGCACCGGGACAATGAACGACTACGACAGGAAAGGCACCGGGACAGGTGCGGCAGGTTCCCGGTATGGGAAGGTGGAGAGCCTGGATGCCACCACGGATGAATACACCATCACCAAAGACCGTTCCTTCACGTTTGCGATTGATAAGCTGGACAATGACGAGACACAGAAGGAACTGGCGGCGGCGAAAGCCCTGGCAAGGCAGCAGAGGGAAGTTGTCATACCGGAGGTGGACAGGCATACTTACCGCGTAATGTGTGAAGGCGCAGGGAACAAGCCTGCTGCCGTAACCCTCACGGAAGAAAACATCTATGATGAGATTCTGAAGGGCAGTACGGCGCTTGACAATGCGGAAGTCCCGGAAACTAACAGATACCTGGTAGTTGTCCCGGATGTGTATGTGCTGATGAAAAAGTGCAAAGATATCGTGATGGAGACGGACATAGCCAGCGAAATGCGGGTGAAGGGAGTAATCGGGATGATAGACGGGCTTTCCGTTATCAAAGTCCCGGCCAGCAGGATGCCGGAAAGGTTCGGCTTCATGGTGGCGCACCCTTGCGCAACTGTGGCACCGACTAAGCTTGAGGATTATAAGATCCATGAGGACGCACCGGGCATAAGCGGTTCCCTGGTGGAAGGGCGCATTGTGTATGACGCATTTGTGCTGTCCAATAAGAAAAAGGCCATTTATTACCAGGAGATGGCGGCAGGGGAGACGGCATAAAGCATCCCCCTGCCTTGCACCATATGCCCCATGCCCGGATACAGCGGTGTGGGGCATATCTGTTATTGGGGAAGCAACAGGCGGCGGATGGGGCTTTAAATGCCGGATTAGGAGGGATAAGGATGGCTGGGAAAAAGGAAGTGCTGGAAGCGTATATGGATGCATGTGCGCTTGTGGAGGAAACCGAAAGGGATATACAAAAGCTGTGCAGGCAGGGGGCAGGGGATGGCTGTGCAGGCCATACGCGCTATAAACTCCCTGGCGGAAGCAGGGAAACCCTGCAGCAGCGCCGGGAAAAGGCAGGGCAGGCCAAAGCGGATGCAGAGAGGGTGATATCCGGGGCAACTGTCCGGATGCAGCGGATTATCCGGTACAGGGTTTTGGAAGGTTTGTCCTGGGATGGAGTGGCGGCAAAGATGGGCAGGGGGGCAACTGCGGAAAGCGTGAGAAAAGAATACCGGAGGTTCCTGAAATGAACCGGGCAGGGCGCTGGAGTTGCGCCCATTCCTCCATGGTTTTCCAGCCTTGAAAACCTATGACGGACTGGAAGGGCATGTACCGCACTAGTGACGTACTAGTGACACCCATATGCCGGAAATGCCGCTATTCTGCCCTTCTATCTTAAAAGAAAATTAAGAAAACCTTAAACCGCTGTTCCTTGCACATATATATAGGGGCTGTTATGATGCAGATGGTTTAATTTTACAGGTTAAGGGCGGGGGTAAGAGGATGGCGGATGTAAGGAATGGAGTTGCCGGCGGTCAGCTTATGGACAGGAGGGAGACGGACTGGTTCCGGGGAATAGCGGCGGTAATGGTCGTACTTTCCCACTATGCGGAATGGTGGACATGGTTTGTGCCGGCGGAGGGCAATGGGGAGATGCTCCGTCTGGCATTGACGAAGCTCGGCGTATATGGGGTAGATATCTTCTTCCTTTTTTCCGGGTATGCGATGGTATGTTCCATGGAGCAGGAGCGGATGTATCCGAAATTTATATGGAAAAGGATAAAAAATGTATATATTCCTTATTTCCTTGTGGTAGGGTGCATTGAGCTATTGTCAGGGGGATTTGCATCCCCGGCAGACTTTTGGAATTTTGCCAGCGGGAAAGATTTTTGGTATATGTATGTATTGTTCATATTTTATATAGGCTTTATTGTAGTTTATACTGTGATGGGGGGCAGGGCGCCAAGGTGTGCTGTTTTCTGTATTTTTACATATTGTTTTTCTGTGGGCCTGTACAGGGAAGGGATGATGGATTTCTGGTATGTATCTAATGTTGCGTTTGCCATAGGGGTGGCGGCGGCAGAATATGGTAAGTCTGTAAAGCGGCTGGTGGACAGAGCAGGTATTCCGCTGATGGCAGTTTTATCAATTCTAATGATATTTGTGATACGGTCGGGATTGGATGAGAATGCGGCCTCAGGCAGAAGCGCGGAACAACTGTTAAGGATGGAAATCGGTGCAACACTTGTGTGGACGCTGCTGGTTTTGCTTTTGGCGGCAAAATGCAGGATAAAAGAAAAAGTTTTTGCTTTTCTGGGGAAAAATTCCCTGTATATTTATCTGACACATACTTTTCTCTTTATGTGGATTGTTAATATTTTGGAATGCAATATTATTTTGCGCTTTCTGGCCAGCGCGGCAGTTACAGTTGCAGTTTCTGCATTGTGCAATCTGCTGATTACCCTGACAAGCAGAAAACTGACTTTCCGTAAAGTGTAATGGGACGGTAAGGAAAGAGTGGAAAAGAAGGTTTCGGGGAGGTATAATAAAAGGGTATCATTCGGTTTTGGCCCATAAAAGTTTCAGGGCAAAGCAAAGGGCATCATAGAGGTATATAAGGGGTATTATGGAAAAAGCATATAAACTGGAGTTTGCAGGGGAAAAATCAGGGAGCCTGTATGTGAATTGCTGCGGCTGTTCCAGAACGGAACCGCTGCACAGTTTCGGCCCGGCATTGAAGCCGCATTACATCATTCATTACATATTGAGCGGAAAGGGGAAGTTTTCCATCGGGGGTAAGACTTATCCGCTGGAAGAAGGCTATGGTTTCCTGATTGCGCCTGAGGAACTGGCTTTTTATCAGGCGGATGAAAAGGAGCCGTGGACTTATGTATGGGTAGGATTCAGCGGGACGAAAGCGGAAGAATATATGAAATCGATAGGGCTTTCCATCTCACATCCTGTTTTCCGCTCAGATCGTTCGGATGAATTGTACCAGGCGGTGCGGGATATGATGGAACATAATACATTCGGTATAGCCAACGATCTGCGCAGGGATGGGCAGTTGGCGCTTTTTCTTTCTTTTATAGCGGAAAACCTGCCTTTGGCGGAGAAAAACGAAGGGGACAGGGCGAATACGTATGTCCGGAAGGCAGTGGAATTTATACAGGGGAATTACTGCAATCCTATAAAGGTAACAGATGTGGCCGATTATGTATGCATTAACCGGAGCTACCTGTATACGTTGTTCCAAAATTCCCTTGGAATGTCCCCGCAGCATTTTCTGATGACATTCCGCATTACCAAGGCGATGGAATTATTGCAGATTACCTCCCTTTCCATAGAAAGCATTGCCATTTCCTGCGGTTATCAGGATCCGCTTGTGTTTACCAAAGCATTCCGGCAAATGAAACATATGTCCCCGTCTGCGTACCGGAAGGAGATGCAGAAAGGGGAGGGGAGGCGCAATAAAGAACATCTGGAGCAGTTGGAGAAATTTATCGGACAGATAGAAAATATAACATTTTGACAGCTTATTGTAACAATGCGGCATGGAATTTCATGTCCCGTACACTATAATTTTAGATAGAAGGAAACAGTTCATTTGCGGTTAGAAACGGCAATAAAAAGAGCCTGGCGGGGATTCAGGCGGAAAGGGATGGGTTATGGCTGAGAACATGAAAGAATTGGTATTGGAAAAATTTGCCGAAGTATTCGGCGATGCGCAAGGGGCCGGAGTTTATTTTGCACCGGGACGTGTAAATATGATTGGGGAGCATACGGATTATAACGGAGGGCATGTGTTTCCCTGCGCACTGACCATTGGGACGTATGGTGTGGCGAGAAAACGGGAGGATGGGAAGCTCCGTTTCTATTCTATGAATTTCGGGCATTTGGGAGTCATAGAATCCTCGATTGAAGATCTGAAGATGGAAAAAGAAGCCGGGTGGACGAATTACCCAAAGGGTGTCATATGGGCGTTTGGAGAGAAGGGATATAAGATCCCCTGCGGTATGGATCTGCTGCTGAACGGGAATATTCCGAACGGTTCCGGACTTTCTTCCTCGGCATCGGTGGAAGTCCTGACCGGGTTTATTTTAAAAGACATGTTTGGTTTTGCGGTGACAAATCAGGATATAGCCCTGATCGGGCAGTATGCGGAAAATAAGTTTAACGGGGTAAATTGCGGTATTATGGATCAGTTTGCCAGCGCTATGGGAAAGAAGGGGAATGCTATTTTCCTTGATACGGCGGATCTGTCTTTTGAGTATGCACCGATTAAACTGGAAAATGCAAAGATTGTAATTTCCTGCAGCAATAAAAAACGCGGGCTGGCAGATTCAAAATACAATGAGCGAAGAAGCGAATGCGAGACGGCATTGGCGGAGATTCAGGAAGTCGTGGGAATCAATAATTTAGGGGATTTAACAGAAGAACAGTTTGAGCAGTATAAATCTGCCATAAAGGATGAGATACGCGTAAAGCGGGCAAAGCATGCAGTGTATGAAAACCAGAGGACAATAAAGGCTGTGGAGGCATTGAAAAAGAATGATGTGGAGTTGTTCGGCAGGCTGATGAATGAATCACATATCTCCCTTCAGTATGATTACGAGGTGACGGGCGTGGAGCTGGATACTCTGGTGGAAGAGGCATGGAAGGTGGACGGTGTCATTGGCTCGCGTATGACGGGGGCAGGCTTTGGCGGATGTACGGTAAGTATAGTGAAGGATGATGCCATTGCTGCTTTTATCGAACAGGTAGGGAAGGCTTATAAAGAGAAAATTGGTTATGCCGCAGACTTTTATGTGGTAGAGATAGGGGATGGGCCGTCCAAATTAGTGTGAAAAAAAGTTCTAAAGTGGTAAGGTACACCATTTAAGAACTTTCAGGATTTGCAATGCTGTAGCATCGCAAATCCGTTTCACACGGAAGAATGCCCGGAAAGCGGGCATTCTTCCAGGTTTTGCTATGCGAAGCATGGCAAATCCATTTTATGAGGAGGAATGTGTCAAAAGAGGGCATTCTTCCAGGGGCTTGATGGCCGGGGTTACAGGGCAGCAGGTTAATTAGTTTTGAAACGCAAAACGGGAAGGAGCGCGGCAGGAAATGATACAGCAGGATATCAGGAAATTAGTATCATATGGTTTGACGACTGGTTTGATAGAGAAGGAAGATAAAATATATACCGCTAACAGGCTGTTGGAACTGTTTGGCCTGGATGAGCTTACAGATGAAAGTGCAAAAGATACGGCAGGGGGCGGCGGAAGCGGTGCTGGCGGTGAGGCTGCTATGGAAACCGGGGAACTGGAAGAAGTCCTGGGACGGATGATGGATTATGCGGTGGAAAAAGGGGTTATGGCGGAAGACGGTATTGTATACAGAGATTTGTTCGACACAAAGATTATGGGTATGTTAGTGCCGCGCCCCAGTGAAGTGATCCGAAGGTTCCGTGAATTGTATGAGGAAGATCCGCAGAAAGCGACGGATTTTTATTATAAGTTCAGCCAGGACACGGATTATATCCGCAGATACCGTATCAGCAAAGACCAGAAATGGGTGGCATCTACAAAGTACGGGGATTTGGATATTACCATTAACCTTTCGAAGCCGGAAAAGGATCCAAAGGCAATTGCGGCGGCGAAGAATGCGAAACAGTCCGGTTATCCGAAATGCCTTCTTTGCGCGGAAAACGAAGGTTATGCGGGAAGGGTCAACCATCCGGCGAGGCAGAATCACAGGATTATCCCGGTAGAGATTAACGGTTCCCAGTGGGGTTTTCAGTATTCGCCGTATGTTTATTATAATGAACATTGTATTGTATTTAACCTGCAGCATATACCGATGAAGATTGAGCATGATACCTTTTGCAAGTTATTTGACTTTGTAAAGCAGTTCCCGCATTATTTTGTAGGTTCCAATGCGGATCTTCCGATTGTGGGCGGTTCTATTCTGAGCCATGACCATTTCCAGGGCGGGCATTATGAATTTGCCATGGCCAGGGCCGAAGTGGAAAAGACATTTGCCGTGAAAGGGTTTGAGGATGTGGAGGCGGGTATTGTAAACTGGCCTATGTCGGTTATCCGGATATCTTCGCCTGACAGCAGCAGGCTGGTGGCGCTTGCCGATGTGATTTTGGATAAATGGCGCGGTTATACGGATGAGGATGCGTTTATTTATGCATTTACGGATGGGGAACCCCATAATACGATAACGCCCATTGCCAGAAAGCGGGGGGATAAGTTTGAATTGGATCTGGTCCTGCGCAATAATATAACAACGCAGGAGCATCCGTTAGGGGTATATCATCCCCATGCAAAACTGCATCATATTAAAAAAGAAAATATCGGTTTGATAGAAGTTATGGGTCTGGCAGTCCTTCCGGCAAGGTTAAAAGGGGAGATGGATGCATTGGCGGATGCTTTGCTTCAGGGGGCGGATATCCGTGCGGATGAAAACCTGGCAAAGCATGCGGATTGGGTGGAGGAGTTCCTTCCTAAGTATCCCGCCGGAAGCAGGGATACGAAAGAGAAGATGATGGAGATTCTCCATAAGGAAATCGGATACGTGTTTATGGAAGTGCTGGAGGACTCCGGGGTTTATAAGAGGACGGAGGATGGCAGCAGGGCCTTTGAACGGTTTATAAATTCTTTTGCAAAGTAAAACAGCGATTAACTTTAACAGCGCAAAACACGCTTCAGGGCATCTGCCGATCTGGCAGGTGCCTTTTGTGACGATTAAGCGGACGATAATGATAGTAAACGGATCTTAAACAGATAGTTGTAAAAGTTCTGCGGCCTGTTATAATATAATCTTGCAGAGGGTACTGCCGGCCAATGCTGTTTATTCAGTACATAGCCTGCATACTTTCCAGAAAATGCTGCAAATGGGTGCGTTGAATCGGATTTAGTTTTTGCAGAAGGGAAATATAAATGGAGTACCGTTGGAGACATCGTGCGGCGCTGTCTGAATGGCCGCTGGCAAGACGCTGATCGGAAAGGCAGAGAATGTAGTCGGTGGAAACTTCGAAAGTGTTGGACAGACGGACAAGCAAATCCGCGTCCGGGATAGAAATCCCGCATTCTATCCGGCTTAATGAAGTCTGGTTTACCCCGACTTTCGTGGCAAGAGATTCCTGGGTATATTTGTGTTCTATCCGCAGTTCTTTAATTCGTGTTTTCATATTTTGTAAAATCCCTTCTCATAAGAATAAAATACTTTAATACTAATATTTCACAAACGCGGTAAAAAGGCAAGTAAAAAATAAACTTTAAAACAAAGATATGTATATGATATCAAGTGCATAAATAAAGTATTTGTGTAGTTGATGGTCTTAGGGAAAAGCAGGAGGAACCGGAACGGCTATGAAAATTTTACTTGTAGCGGTTAATGCAAAATATATCCACTCTAATCCGGCAGTATACAGCCTGAAGGCATACGCGCAGGAGCATCTGTGCACGGAAGGCGCGGATGGAGAAGAAGCGGACGGAAAGGAAGCCATTGCCATTGAGATTGCAGAGTATACCATAAATATGCATACGGAAGAGATACTTTCCGATATTTATGAAAGAAGGCCGGATATGGCAGCTCTTTCCTGTTATATATGGAATTGGCGCATGGTGCGGGAAATTCTGGGGGAACTGGGGAAAATTTTACCCGGGGTTTTGATATGGCTGGGAGGGCCGGAAGTGTCTTATGATGCGGAACGGATTTTGGAAGAATTTCCTACGGTATGCGGTATTATGACAGGGGAGGGGGAGCAGACTTTCCTGGAGCTGGCAAAGTATTACAGGCAGGCAAGAGGAAGCAATGAGTTTGAGCCGGACAGACATTCCATAAAAGATAAAGTATGTATTGTCCAGGGTGGGGGCAGTGCGGAGGACAGGCTTGGGAAGATACCCGGGATTGTTTACCGGAAAGGGAGTGAAACCGTCCGTACAGGAGAACGCTGTCTGGCAGACATGGATGAGCTTCCTTTTATCTATGACGATTTGGATACTTTCAGTAACCGTATCCTTTATTATGAATCCAGCAGAGGATGTCCTTTCCGGTGCAGTTACTGCCTGTCCTCTGTCAGCCGGGGGGTCAGGCTGCGTGATATGGAAAAAGTGAAGGAAGAACTGCATTTTTTTCTGGAACACAGGGTGGCCCAGGTAAAATTTGTGGATCGTACCTTTAATTGTAACAGGGAGCATACATCGGCAATATGGGAATATATTCATGAACATGACAACGGCATAACAAATTTCCATTTTGAAATTGCGGCAGAGATATTAACGGAGGAGGAATTGGATCTGCTGTCCAAAATGAGGCCCGGATTGGTACAACTGGAAATAGGCGTGCAGTCAGCAAATCCGGATACTTTGCGGGAAATTAACCGCCATGCCGATTTGGACAGGCTGCGCGAAACAGTGGGGCGTATCCGGGAAGGGGGGAATGTCCATATACATCTGGATTTGATTGCGGGATTGCCTTATGAGGATTATTCATGTTTTGGCCGTTCGTTTAATACGGTATACGGTATGAAGCCGCACCAGCTTCAGCTTGGATTTTTAAAAGTGCTGAAGGGTTCGCCCATGTATGAAAGAGCAGGGCAATATGGTATAAATTACACTTCCCTGCCTCCCTATGAAGTGCTATACTCGAATTGGATTTCCTATAGGGATATATGCAGGCTCAAGAGGGTGGAGGAAATGGTGGAGCTGTACTACAACAGCAATCAGTTTACCCATATCCTTCCGGTGCTGGAACAGGCGTTTGCAGCACCGTTTGCCATGTATGAAAGCCTGGCGGATTATTATGCCCAAAAGGGATATTTAAAAAACAGCCCGTCGAGGGTATACCGTTATGAGATATTGTTGGAATTTGCATGCAGCATGGATGGGGAACGCAGGGGACTGTACCGGGAACTGCTGACATATGATCTTTATCTCAGGGAAAATATGAAGAGCCGTCCGGCGTTTGCAAATGAACTGGCGGACTACAAAGGAAAGATACGGGATTTTTATGAGGGGGAGCATCTTTATGAAATATTGCCGGATTATGTGCAGTACCAGCCCAGGCAGATTGCGCGGATGACCCACATGGAAATATTCCATTATCCGGTATGGGAAGCGGACGGAAAGGGAGAAATGGTGATGTTGGAGCAACCGAGGTTTGTGCTGTTTGATTATGGAAGACGCAATCCTTTGACAAAAGAAGCCGGAACCATAATATGGAACTTATCCCGGCCGGATTGCTGTCCTGGCGGGGGGACTCTTTCGGCAAGGCGGCAGGGAACGGAAGCCGGGCAGCCGGGCGGCGGTTGTACAGGCGGGAATAATAGCGGGAGGATGCAGGTAAATGACAGATAGTTATACGGCGTTGGACCTGGAAACGACCGGTCTGAATCCGAAACTGGATAAAATCATTGAGATAGGCGCGGTGAAGGTACGGCATGGTAAAACGGCGGATTCTTTTCAAAGCCTGGTAAATCCGGGGAGGATGTTGAGCGGGCATGTCTGCCGGCTGACAGGTATTGATGACAGGATGCTTGCGGATGCGCCGGATATCGGGCAGGTGCTGGAGCCGCTGCTTACATTTATCGGAGGGGATATTTTAGTGGGGCACCGAATATTGTTTGATTATTCTTTTGTAAAAAAGGCGGCGGTGAATCATGGGGCGGCTTTTGAGAAGAAAGGGATTGATACGCTTGGCCTGGCGAGGAAATATTTGCCGGATCTGGAAAGCCGGAAACTGGAATCCTTATGCAGCTATTATGGCATAGGCCATACGGCGCACCGTGCGCTGGGGGATGCCGCAGCGGCCTCCGAGCTGTATTTAAAGCTTGCGGAGCTGTTCTGGAATGAAAAGGATTTTGCACCGAAGCCGCTGGTTTATACTGTAAAAAAAGAGGCTCCGGTAACGAAGCCTCAAAAAGAACGGTTATATAAGCTGCTGGACAAGCATAAAATAACTGTAGAATATAATGTGGACAAACTGACCAGAAATGAAGCGGACAGAATTATGGATCATATTCTTGCAAAATACGGACGATAATGTTTTTCGTCCCGGATTTCAGGTTTTGGGCACGTTCTTTCAATTTACTGATTTCTCCGTAATTGTTTTGGGAAGCGTAGATGGAAGCAAGCAGCCGGTATGCAGAGCTTACATCCGTGTCGGTGGAAATGGCAAATTCCAGGATCTGCTGTGCTTCCGCGACATGGCCTGCCTCATATAATTTTTCCGCCCATTTTTGCAGAGTACAGGCAAGGGTAGTATAATTTTGGTCATAACGCATCAGCAGATCGATATTCGGCGCGCCGTACTGCAGCTTCAGATCGGTATTGCTGATTCCTGTAAAATTTACGACAGGCAGCCCGGAAAGGTAACGGAGAGTCTGATGCAGTTCCCGGATGTTTTCATCTTCCGCCATGATATCCATGGGAAGGGTGTCGAAAGGAATGGTGATGTAATTCAAATTGTCCAGGGATTTACGTCTTGTGCTGTTTGCCAGATGTTCCTTTTCCCAGAAAGAAGTTTCCTTCTTCTCCGTATAGCGCCTGGATTTTGATATTTGATAGGAGACGAGTATAAGGAATACAATAAAACTTGCAAAAAAAGGCATTTTCATATATAATATCCTTTCAAGTAGAATGTTTCGCAATAGTTTTCAGTAATAGCCCGTGTAAGCCGGTACAGGATAGCAGGGCTGTTACCGGAATTTCCCGGAGGTTGATCATTATGTTCGATATGCACAACAGGAAGAAGCAAAGGATGATATCTTCCATTATCATTATTATAATTGTACTGGCAATGCTTATTCCAACTTTATCATATTTTATTTTCTAACACAAGTAGGAGAGACTATGAAAAATATAAGGAGAATGTCATTTATTTTCACAACCTTTGCAGCGGCAGTTTTTTTACAGCCGCAGGCTGTCTCGGCACAGTCAATTGAAAATGTCGCAGTGGAGGTAATTGCAGAGGGCGGAGGTACGGACAGCAGCGGAGAAGGGGGCAGCGCGGCGCAGGCAGAAAACGGAACCGCCAAAGACAGTAACAGCGCGGGCGATACGGCGGGTAAAGAAGACAACGGCCAGGCTGCCGGCGATGATACCGTTGCAGGCAGCGATATTAACGGTGATACTTCTGCAGGCGGCAGTGCTGATGCGGATGGTGATGTCATCGCAAACGGTGATGCTGCAGATAGTGACGTTACTGTAAATAGTGATGTTATGGCAGATGGTGACACCATTGCGAATGGTGACACCATTGCAAATGGTGTTTATATAGGAACCATCGATGTATCCGGCCTGACTGTGGAAAAGGCGATTGAGAAGGTGGAAGCCCATATAGAGGAGTTGAAAAGCCGCAGCCTGACGCTGAACGCCATCAATGGCAACCAGGTGGTTGTGCCGGTAGGGGATCTGGGATTGATATGGGGCAATCCGGAAGCGGCCAAGGATGCCATGGCTCTGGGGAAAAAGGGGAATGTGGTACAGCGTTACAAAGCGCTGCAGGATCTGCAGCGGGAAAATCATGTTTTTGAGTTGGATTATGATTTGGATAAGGAGCTTATCCGCCAGGTACTGACCGAGCAGTGCAGCCAGTATAATTCGGAAGCAAAGGACGCGGTGCTGACCAAAACGGAATCCGGGTTTTCGGTTACGCCGGGGACGGCCGGATACGTAGTGGATGAGGAAGCTTCCCTGAATGAAATATATGATTATCTGACCGGGGAATGGGATTTTAATGATGCGCAGTTGGATCTTGCGGCGAAAGTGGAGGAACCGAGGGGCACGGAAGAGGAACTGGCTTTGGTCCGGGATGTGCTGGGGACTTTCACTACAAATTTCAGTTCTTCCGGTTCATCGAGGAGTGCCAATGTGACGAATGGATGCAACCTGATTGCCGGGACGACGTTGTATCCGGGGGACGAATTTTCAACTTATGAGGCAGTGTCGCCTTTTTCAAAGGAAAACGGATATTTTATGGCCGGTTCATATCTGAACGGTCAGGTAGTGGACAGTCTGGGGGGAGGTATCTGCCAGGTGTCAACGACACTATATAATGCGGTATTGCGGGCAGAACTGGAAGTTACGGAGCGCCATAACCATTCCATGATTGTAACATATGTGGAACCCTCGGCGGATGCGGCAATTGCAGAGTCGGCCGGAAAAGACTTTAAATTTGTAAACAACACGGAGCATCCGGTGTATATTGACGGGTATGTGCAGGGTAAGGATATCACTTTCACAATATACGGAGTGGAGACAAGGTCTTCCGACCGGAAAGTGGAATATGTGAGCGAAGTGATTTCCGTTATAAAACCGCAAAGCGATATCATTTATACAGATGTGGCGATGCCTCTCGGTAAAGTGGTATCCCAGTCGGCGCATATCGGGTATAAGGCGGAACTCTGGAAAGTTGTTTCGGAGAAGGGTGTGGAAGTCAGCCGTGAGCAGGTGAACAGCAGCAGCTATAAAATGGTCCCGAGGACGGCTACGGTAGGTTTGTCCACCAATGATGTAAACGCCTATAATGAGATGCTGGCAGCGGTGGCGACGAACAATATCGATCATGTGAAAAATGTGGCAGCAGGCCTTGCGCAGTTTGCAACCCCGGCTGTACCGGCGGATCAGCAGCCGGCACAGCCGCAGCCTGGGGAACAGCCGCCGGCACAGCCCGCAGAACAGCCGCCGGCGGAAGCACAGCCTGCAGAGGCACCGGCAGCGCAGCCGCCGGCAGAACCTCAGCCGGCAGAACAGCCGCAGCCGGAACCTCAGCCGGCGGAGCAGCCACAGCCGGAGGAAGGGTCAGGCGAGTAAACTTGGTATACAGGGAGAAGAACCAGAATAAAGATGAGAACGGGTAAATTGACAGAGAATGTATGGAAGCGTTCCGTTATGGGACAGATGCGGACAAAGAGGGAGGAAGTTTTAAGCGGCACAGGGATAGGGGAGGACTGTGCCATTTTTTCTTTCGGCTCTGACGGACTCTCTGCGGTTTCCGTATATTCTGTGGCGTGGGAGGGTGAAAAGGCCGTTAAGCATGCCGTATACGGAGCAGTAAACGCAGTGGCAGCTTCCGGTGCGGAACCTGTTGCCATTGTATTTTCCGCGGTGTTCCCGTCAGTGTCGGAAGAATCTTCCGTTAAGGAAAGGATGGCCGAACTGGAGGATGCCTGCAGGGTATTGCACGTCCAGGCGGCAAAGGAGCAGATCCGGGTTACGGGAGCCGTGAACTGCCCGGTATTTACCGTGACAGGGTATGGACGTCTGGCTGGATGCGCAGGAACGGAAGAAGGAATAGGGACAGGAATAAAAACAGGATCAAAAACTGTGCCTGTGCATAAAATCCTTCCGGGGCAGGATATTGTGGCCAGCAAGTGGGCAGGGTTGGAGGGCACCTCCGTCCTGGCCCGTGCGCGGGAGAGAGAATTGTCAGCGAAGTATCCGTTCCGTTTTATAGAAGAGGCAAAAGGGTTTGATCGGTTCCTCTCGGTTGTCCCGGAGGCCGCTACCGCCGTTAAGTCCGGCGTTTGTGCAATGCACAGTGCGTCAGAGGGCGGTATATTCGGCGCGCTCTGGGAACTGGCGGAGGGGGCAGGCGTTGGACTGGAAATAGATTTGAAAAAGATTCCGATAAAGCAGGAAACAATAGAAATCTGTGAATTTTTCGAAATAAATCCTTATTGCCTGACGGCGGGAGGCTGTCTGCTGATGGCGGCGGATAACGGATATGATCTGGCTGGGAAACTGGCCAAAGAACATATTCCGGCCGCGGTGATCGGGAAAACAACGGACGGCAATGACCGGATTATCAGGAATGAGGAGGAACAGCGTTTTTTGGAACTGCCGAAACCGGATGAACTTTATAAAATTTTAAGTTAGAAAACCCTTGTACGGTGTACTGGGACAGATGCAGATTCAGGATGGAGGAGAAGAGAGGATATGAGAGAGCAGATTTTATCTATTATAGAGAGGAACAGCCGCATTGACTTAAAGGAATTGGCAGTCATCCTTGGCGTAGAGGAAATTGATGTTGTGAATGAAATGGCGGCGATGGAGAAGGAAGGTATCATATGCGGTTATCACACAATGATTGACTGGGAGAAGACCGCGATTGAGAAAGTGACAGCGCTGATTGAAGTGCGTGTGACACCGCAAAGGGGGCAGGGCTTTGACAGTATTGCGGAGAGAATCTATAAATATCCGGAAGTAAACAGTGTTTATCTGATTTCAGGCGGTTATGATTTACTGGTTACTCTGGAGGGGAAATCTTTGAAACAGGTATCTGCGTTTGTGTCGGATAAATTGTCCACACTGGATACGGTACTGAGCACGGCAACACACTTTATTTTGAAAAAATATAAAGACCATGGAACGATACTGGCAAAAAAATACGAAGATGAAAGGGAGAAGATTACGCCATGAGAAACCCATTAGCCGATAAAGTTGTAGATATCAAGCCCTCCGGCATCCGTAAATTTTTTGATATTGTAAGTGAAATGGAGGATGCGATTTCCCTTGGTGTGGGGGAACCGGATTTTGATACTCCCTGGCATATCCGCGATGAAGGTATTTATTCTCTGGAAAAAGGGCGTACATTTTATACATCCAATGCAGGGCTGAAAGATTTAAAAATAGAGATATGTAATTACATAAAGAGGACGCAGGGCATAGAGTATGATTATAACCATGAGACAATCGTGACAGTGGGAGGTTCGGAAGCGATTGATATTGCGCTACGTGCCATGGCTAATGCGGGGGATGAGGTGCTGCTCCCCCAGCCAAGCTACGTTTCCTATGAGCCTTGTGCCATTTTGGCCAATGCGGTTCCTGTCATCATAGAACTGAAAGCGGAGAATGAATTCCGTCTTACCGCGCAGGAAATCCTGGATGCGGTAACGGATAAGACGAAGGTTTTGATTCTTCCTTTCCCAAACAATCCGACAGGGGCGATCATGGAGAGAGAGGATTTGGACGAGATTGCCAAAGTGATTATTGAAAAGGATTTGTTTGTAATCTCCGATGAAATATATGCAGAGCTTACATATGACAAAAAGCATGTATCCATAGCATCCCTGCCCGGGATGAAGGAGCGGACAATATTAATTAACGGCTTTTCCAAAGCTTATGCTATGACCGGATGGAGGCTGGGCTATGCATGCGGGCCGGAAATTATCATGGAGCAGATGCTGAAAATCCACCAGTTTGCTATTATGTGCGCGCCTACTACCAGCCAGTATGCGGCAGTGGAGGCGCTCAGGAACGGGGATGATGATGTGAGGCAGATGAGGGAAGCCTATAACCAGAGACGGCGTTATCTCCTGCATACTTTTAAGGAAATGGGGCTGGAATGTTTTGAACCGTTCGGGGCTTTTTATGTTTTCCCGTGCATTAAGGAGTTTGGTATGACCAGTGAAGAGTTTGCAGACCGTTTCCTGCGGGAAGAAAAGGTGGCAGTAGTCCCCGGGACAGCGTTCGGCGGCTGCGGGGAAGGGTTCGTGCGTATTTCTTATGCATATTCTTTGGAAAATCTGAAAATAGCGATTGGGAAATTACGGAATTTTGTGGAAAGGCTGCGCCGGGAACAGGCAGAAAAATAAGGGATACCGCGCCGGGAACCAATAGCTGGTTCCCGGCAGTCCATTATTGTATGAAATATTCTACAGTAATGTTTACTTCAATATCCACTTCGCCGGGCATGATACCGGCAGTATCTTCTTCCATGGCGGCCTGTTTCATGGCGCCGTAGCCGCGGATTTGGGAAGCCAGGGCATTATCTGTATAGCGTGCTTCGCTGTAATTGCTGTTTTCGCGGATATTAGCGATACCCCCTATGCTGCATCCGCCGGCTTCTGCCAGAACGGAAGCTTTATTTTTGGCAGATTCTACGGCCAGCCTGAGTGCTTCGGCATAGCCTTCATCATATTTGCTGGACTGGTAAGTAATGGATTGGATATTGTTAATTCCCGCATTTACGGATTCCGCCAGAATGCTGCCTAAATTATCAATCGGCAGGCTGGAAACGGTGAGTGTAGTGGTTGCCTCGTATCCGGTAATACGTTGGGTATTGTTGCTGTAATTGTATATCGGATACATATAGTAGTCGGAAGTCTGGACGGAAGATTCGGCAATGCCCAGGCTCTTTAAGAGGGCAATGACCTGGTTCACATCTTCCGTATTGTTCTGCTGACATGTGGCTGCGTCCTTTGCTTCGGTGCGGACAGCATAGACAACTTCGGCAATATCAGGGATGACTGTCACCTTTTCGCTGCTGTTTACAACGATGGTATGCTGGTCATTGCTGACAGGGGTAACAGTGAAAGAGGGGGCAGCGTCAGGGATTAAGCCGGTATCCTCCGATGCGGCAGCAATGGCTTCGGCGTCCGGCGCTGTTGAAGATGTTGTACTTGCACATCCGGTGAATAACAAGGCTGTAAACGTTACGGCAGCCGGTATTATATATTTGGCGTTATCCTTTGTTTTTCCTGATTTTTTTCGGGCTGTTAAATTTTTTCCATTTATCATAATGCATCCTCCTTGTCGGTTTAAAAAGTCTTTGAAACAGAAATATGATTTGGGCAATGCCTGTTTTCAGTATACAGAGAAAACAGGTGAAAATACAGTGCCTTGGATATAATTTAAAAGAAAATTAAGATAGGAAGGCATTTCTTAAGAAATTCCCATGTCCCGCATATGCGGCATCACATGTGATGAAAATAGGGCAGAGAGATTTTTTCATAGTAAATATGGGAAGTTAAGGCTTGCCAATATATGCGGCAGGGGTATAAACTATTTGTAGGCATAAAGAAAAGAGTTATGGCGGTTCATATAAATTAAGGAGGGGCGAGGGAATGCATATAGTGTTGCATCAGCCTGAAATTCCGGCAAATACAGGAAATATAGGAAGAACCTGCGTTGCCGCAGGCGCAGTGCTGCATCTGATAGAACCATTGGGGTTCCGGTTAAATGAAAAAGAAATAAAGCGGTCAGGAATGGATTATTGGGAAAAGCTGGATGTCAGAAGATATATGAATTTCAAAGAATTTTCCGAAAATAATCCCGGGGCCAGAATATGGATGGCGACAACGAAAGCGGAAAGGGTATATTCTGATGTCCGGTATGAAGAAAACGATTATATTATGTTTGGCAAAGAAAGTGCGGGGATACCGGAAGAAATACTGGTGGAACATGAAGAATCCTGCGTCCGCATACCGATGCTGGACGGGACCCGTTCACTAAATTTGTCAAATGCGGTTGCCATAGTGCTGTATGAAGCGCTGAGGCAGAATAATTTTGGAAAGATGCAGCGTGAAGGAAATCTACACCGTCTGCACTGGAGAAAGATGCGGAACTAAAAAAAAGCAGGAACCGGAAGAATGCCCGGAAGGATTTCGGGACACGAATGTGTCCGGAAATCCTTCCAGGTGGGAGGGCATTCGTTCGGTTTCTGCGGAACTGGAATAGGAGGAAATAAGAGATGGATTACGTTTATCAGGCGGAGGGAACGGATGTGATAGTTGAGACAAAGGGCAAATGTGTTTGCAACAGAGTAGTGGATGAATTGGTTGCGATACGCAAGGAAAGGCATATGACACAGCAGGACATTGCGGACGCGACAGGGATGAAAAGGGCGAATGTTGCCAGAGTAGAGGGGAAGAAATTTACGCCGACGATCGATGTGCTGATGCGTTATGCAGAATGCCTGGGCCTGGAAGTGGAGATGAAGCTTGTGGAGCTTGCAGAGAAAGACAAAGAAATGAATACAGAGGAAAATTAGTTTTCTTTTCTCCCTTATAAATTATGTAACGAATTGCTGTTTGCCTGCACTTATTTATATAAGGAGGTGAAAAAGTGGATAAGCAGAAGGCTGAAAGGATGTATGAGGAGAACGTGAAAGCGGTCTACAAATATCTGTTCTGCTTAACCCATAGTGCAGATTTGGCGGAAGAACTGACACAGGAGACTTTTTATCAGGCGATGAAAGGGATTGACAGGTTCCGCGGGGAATGCAAAGTGTCAGCCTGGCTGTGCCAGATAGGGAAAAGGCTCTGGTACAGGGAGCTGGAAAGGCGCAGACGACAGGAAATACCTTTATCGGAAATAACGGATGAGGCTCCATCCTTTGGACATGCAGAGAACGACTATCTGCTGAATGTGGAGAAAGTGGAAGTGTTCCGGATGCTGCATCATTTGGATGAAATGACGAGAGAGGTTATGTATCTGCGGCTGGCGGGCGAACTCAGTTTTGCGGAAATCGGCAGTATTATGGGCAAAACAGAAAATTGGGCAAGAGTCACTTTTTACAGAGGCAAACAGAAATTGAAGAAAGGGAGAGAAGAATGGAACAACAGTTAGTATGCGATACGGTAAAGGATCTGCTTCCCATGTATATTGACCATATGACCAGCGAGGCATCAAATGTGTCGATTGAGGAACATATCAGCGGGTGCAGGGATTGCAGGACGGTTTTGGAGCAAATGAGGGAGCCGGTAGCAGTGGAATCGGCGCCGGAACTGAAGGAGTTTAAGAAATTCCTTAAAAAATCTAAAATGAGCCTGTTTTACTGGATTATGGGGGCGGCGGCTGTCATTGCCGTTGTGACGTGCTTTATTGTCAATCTGGCCATAGAAGGCAGGCTGTCCTGGTTTTATATCGTTGCTGCAGGCATTGGTACAGGATATCTTCCGGCATATATAGCAATCAGATGTGAGGAGCACAGGATTGTAAAGATGCTGGCAGCTTTGAACGTATGTGTATTTTTCCTGTTAGGGGTAATACAGATTGTGGTGTATTACCAGATGGGGATCGGAGGGAAATGGTTCTGGAGGACAGGAGTACCGATTGCTGTCCTATGGTCGGTTATTGTATGGCTGTCTGTCCTGGTGCGGGTAAAGTTCCGTACGATGGTATTGACAGCGGTCACGGTCCTTATTTGCCTGGCTGTTCCGGGGAATTTCCTAACCAATATGATATGCGGTTATTATAGAGGCTGGGAAGACTATGCGGCGGATTTTGTGTCTAACGGGCTTGGAAATACGGCGGCGGCAGTGTTGCTTATTATTATGGATATTATGATATATATTGGAAGAAAGGGGCGGGGCGGACATGGAAAATAATTATTTCAATGAGGCCTTATCCAGTTTCACAAAAGATTTTGCCTATGGCGGAGCGATCCGCCATTTGGTGGATAAGGGGTATACGGCGGAACGGATTATAAAGGAATTCCATTATCCGCTGTCAAGGGAAAGCATAGAGAAGATGGTGGCGGATTATCAGAAGCCAAAGGAGTGAGGATGACCGTATTCAGTCGTCATCCTCATCCAAAGATTTTTCAAGAGAAAAAATAAATTCCGAGCCGACGCCTTCTGTGCTGATAACATTGATGTGTTCTCCGTGGGCATAGATAATTTCTTTTGTAATCGAAAGCCCCAGCCCGGTCCCTTTTTTGTCTTTCCCTCTGGAAGCGTCTGATTTGTAAAAGCGATCCCATACAAGTTTCAGGTCGTCTTTCGGGATTCCGATTCCGCTGTCTTTGACGGAGACATGGACTTTATTATTTTTTTCATTTGTTTCTATCCTGATTTTAGAACCGTTATGGCTGAATTTGATGGCGTTGTCCAGGAGGTTATAGACAACCTGCTGGATTTTTTCCATATCGGCATTGACATACATGGTATCGTCCGTCAGTATCAGTTCAATGGACATGGTTTTCTGGCTGCAGGTGCCTTCAAAAGAAGCCGCAGTGCTGCGGATCACCTGGTTGATATCAAAATCCGTCCTGTTCAGGAGCATCCCCTTTGTATTAAGGTTATTTAGCGTCAACAGACTGTTTGTCAGTTTCGTGAGACGTTCTGTTTCGGTTAAGACAATATTCAGATATTTTTCATACATTTCCAATGGAATGGTGCCATCCAGCATTGCTTCCAAGTAACCTTTGATAGAAGTCAGCGGGGAACGGAAATCGTGGGAAACATTTGCCACGAATTTCTTCTGGTCATCTTCGGATCGGGCAATTTCGCTTGCCATGTAGGACAGGGTAGCGGCGAGATAGCCGATTTCATCTTCGCTGTCCACCTGAAATTCATAATGCATGTTGCCGCTGGCATATTGTTCGGTAGCTTCCGTTATTTTCCGAAGGGGCAGGTAAACCATTTCCGTAAAGAAGATTAAAATAATTAAAGAGAGCAGGAACAG
Organism: uncultured Lachnospiraceae bacterium; assembly: GCA_947385425.1. Taxonomy (GTDB): domain Bacteria; phylum Bacillota; class Clostridia; order Lachnospirales; family Lachnospiraceae; genus Kineothrix. The sequence goes on from CANDKY010000004.1 coordinate 28,492, forward strand.
GATTACCAGCAGGATATAGGAAATGTTCAAAAGAGTGTCGCAGGACGCCTGTATTGCCTGTAGGGGGGCGTGGATAACGACATAGCCTTTGACTTTAAAGCTGGAGGTAATAGGGGCAAAGACACTCAACATCTGTTCCTGGAAGGAATCAAAAAAAGTCCCTGTCGTATAGTAGGATTCGGCCGTAATCGTAGGGTCGAAGTCCTCAATGACAATCTCATTCTGCAAATCAATAGGGGCGGAGGAATTCAGTACCATTCTGCCGGACGGGTTGATAATCCATATGGTAGCCGACAGATAAGTGTCCAGTGCGTCCAGTTGCTTTTTCACGGCGTCCAGAGAGGTTTCGCTGTTATAGAGATCCGATGCGTAAGTCTGGGCGATCAGCGTAGCTTCTTTATAGAGGGCATCCGCTTTTTCACGTTTTAACTGCTCAAGAGTCATGCTGGATACGAAAGTTGCCACGACGACAAAGCCAAAAAAACCGAAGATAAAGTATCCAAGCAGTATTTTCAGATAAAGGGTTTTTCTCATGCCATCCCCCTTTATCCGGGCGGCTGGGAAGCAAAGGATTTCTGGGCGGCGAAGGGAGTCTGCGCCACTTCGAATTTATATCCTACCCCCCAGACAGTAGTGATACGCCAGGTAGTATGACGGTTTTCATCTTCAAGTTTTTCGCGGATACGCTTAATATGTACATCTACGGTACGTGTATCGCCGATGTATTCATAGCCCCATATCTGGTCGAGGAGCTGCTCCCTGGTAAACACCTGATTGGGCGAAGAGGCAAGGAAGTAGAGGAGTTCCAGTTCCTTCGGGGGCATATCCACATTTTCCCCGCCATAGACGACAGAGTAGTTGGTGCGGTTTATGATAAGGTCGGGGTATTCCACACTTTTAACGCTGGATACCTGCGGGGCAGGGGGAACCGGCTTATAACGGCGGAGTACCGCTTTTACCCTCGCAACCAGTTCTTTTGAATCAAAAGGTTTTTCCATATAATCGTCAGCGCCCAGTTCCAGGCCGAGCACTTTGTCAAAGATCTCGCCCTTCGCGGAAAGCATGATAATGGGAGTAGCGGATTTTGCGCGTACTTCCCTGCAGACCTGATAACCGTCAATGCCCGGGAGCATTAAATCCAGCAGAATCAGATTGGGGTTGAAGGAATCCGCCATAGTGAGGGCGGATTCCCCGTCATTTACAATCATTGTTTCAAAACATTCCTTTGTGAGATACAGGGCGATAAGCTCTGCAATATTATTATCGTCATCTACGATCAGAATTTTTTGTTTGTTTACCATAGTTTCTCCTGTTTCAGTGCCGCCCCTGCCCGTCAATTACCGCAGCCGGCAGAACAGCAGCCATTTGCAGGCGTAGTCCGGCGGCTGTTCCAAGAACTGCGCAGGCAGGGAGTGTTTGAAATTTGGTTTCATGATTTTACGCTTTAAAAACAGCAATCGTGACACCTGCGTCGCCTTCTCCGTGTTCCCCGAGACGGAAGGATTCCACATATTTCACTTTCTTTAAATGTCCCTGTACGGCCTTGCGCAATGCCCCGGTGCCCTTACCGTGGACGATGCGCACACTTGGCAGATGGGCAAGGTAGGCATCATCCAGGTATTTGTCCAGCTCCGATAATGCCTCATCCACTGTTTTCCCCAGGAGGTTGATTTCCGTGGATACAGTGTAAGACTTGGACATTTTGATTTTACTGCTGCCGGACCGCTCCAGCGGCGAAGGTTTTGTTACCGGTGTATCTTCGATAAGGATAATGTCTTTGATATTCGTCTGGGTACGGAGGATACCGCACTGTACAAAAAGGTTTCCTTTATGATCCGGGAGCGAACTGACCGTGCCTTTCAGGCCCATGGAAAGGATTTTCACACTTTCGCCTAATTTAAGCTGGCCGGGTTTTAATTCCTTTGGTTTGGGCTGCTTGGGGTTCAGTGCCAGTTTGCTGCTTTTCTCAGATATCTTTCCACGGACTTTTTCGCGTGTTTTTTCCAAATCCTTCATGGAAGCGTTGGGGCCGGCTTTCTGGAAAATACGGATAGTCTCGTCAGCGACATCTTTCGCTTCCTGTAAAATATCGCGTGCTTTTTCGTTGGCTTCCCGCAGGATACGCTCTCTTGTTTCGTCTATTTTATCCTGTTTGGTCTGGAGCTGTTCTTTCAGCCGTTTGATTTCCTCCTTATAAGAAGCGGCTTCCAGACGTTCCTTTTCAATGGTTACTTTGCTGTGTTCAAGGTCTGCGATCAGATCCTCGAAGGTTTCGTTTTCCTGGCTAATCTGTTCCTTTGCCGCCTGGATAATATAATCGGGAAGGCCCAGCTTGGAGGAAATGGCAAACGCATTGCTTTTCCCGGGAATACCGATCAGCAGACGGTAGGTGGGCTGCAGGGTATGGACATCAAATTCACAGCAGGCATTTTCCACATGTTCCGTTGACAGGGCATAAACTTTTATTTCGCTGTAGTGAGTCGTCGCCATGGTACGGATTTGCCGCCTGTGCAGATGATCCAGTATGGCGATGGCGAGCGCCGCGCCTTCCGTGGGATCTGTCCCGGCGCCTAACTCATCAAAGAGACAGAGGGAACCGGCGTCCGCATTCTGCAGAATGGAAACAATAGTCGTCATATGGGAAGAAAAGGTGCTGAGGCTTTGCTCGATACTCTGTTCATCGCCGATGTCCGCGTAAACTTCTGTAAATACAGACAGTTCCGAACGGTCAAGGGCGGGGATATGCAGCCCGGCCTGCCCCATAAGAGTAAAAAGCCCCACTGTTTTCAGCGAAACGGTCTTTCCTCCGGTGTTAGGCCCGGTAATAACCAGCAGATCAAAGTCCCGCCCTAAATAGATGTCGATCGGGACTACTTTTTTCTTATCCAGCAGAGGATGCCTTCCTTTGCGGATATTGATACGCCTGTCCGTATTGAAGATCGGTGCAGTGGCATTTTGATCCATCGCAAGCGACGCTTTGGCGAAAATGAAATCCAACGTTGTCATAAGATTCTGGTTACTGGAAAGGGCAGCAACATGTTCTGCAGCCATAGCGCTTAACTGTGCCAGGATAATTTCAATCTGTTCCTGCTCTTTGAGGGCAAGTTCCTTCAACTGGTTATTCATGTTCACGACTGCCGCCGGTTCGATAAAGAAAGTGGAGCCTGTGGAAGACTGATCATGCACCATGCCCGGCACCTGTCCCTTATATTCCGATTTTACAGGCAGGCAATAGCGGTTATTGCGCATGGTAATGACCGCATCCTGCAAATAGGTGCGGTAGGAACCGTTTACCATATTGTTAAGCTGCGTATGGATACGGTCATTTGTCAGTATAATATTCCGGCGGATAGACTTCAGGGCAGGGCTTGCATCATCACTGAACTCCTCCTCGGAAAGAATACACCGCCGTATCTCAGAGGATAATGGAGTCAGGGGTTCCAGTGCGTCAAAAAGCGCATCCAGGGAATCGGCAGCTTCATCCTCACGCTCCCGCCTGCCATAAGACTTTACCCGGCTGACATTCTCCAGCATCCCCGCGATTTTCAGCAGCTCCGCGGTGGAGAGGGAAGAACCGACACCCAAAGATTTTAAAGCATAACCAAGATCCTTGTTGCCGCCAAAAGAAGTAGAACCCTTTTTAAACAGGCGGGAAAGGGCATCGGCTGTCTGCTGCTGCGCCTCATTAATGACAGCGATGTCAGTAAACGGCTTCAACTCCATACACAGCTTCCTGCCCGGCTCCGAATTAGCCCTTTCCGCCAGCATCCCTATAATTTTGTTATATTCCAATGTGTTTAATACTTTTTCATTCATAATTTTTCCACTATTTTCTGTTTTTTATTTATTTTTTGTTTTCCATATACGCGCCGGAGCTCCATCCGGCCGGATGGGACTTTGGCGAAAAATTGCCGCAATACCCTTCCGTGCCAACATTATACCATAAAGAAGAGAAAATGTAACTACACTTCCGGGAGGAACTTTTTAAATATAGGCACCGTCCTCTCAAACTACAATCCCCCTATTTTACAACGCACCACTGGACTTGCCATTTAATATATGGTAAACTGCATAACAGAGACTGACATGCTTTATTCTTGGAGGAGAAATGATGGAAAATCTTGAATTACAAAAAAAAGCCAATGAAGTGCGGAAAGGGATTGTGACAGCAGTCCACAGCGCAAAAGCAGGACATCCGGGCGGTTCCCTATCGGCGGCAGATATATATACATATCTGTATTTTGAAGAGATGAATATCGATCCGGAAAATCCCAGGATGGAAGACAGGGATCGTTTTGTACTGTCCAAGGGGCATACGGCGCCCGGATTATATTCTGCTTTGGCAAACAGGGGTTTTTTCCCGGTGGAAGACCTGACGACATTGCGCAAACTGGGTTCCTATTTGCAGGGGCATCCTGATATGAAGCATATCCCGGGTGTGGACATGTCCAGCGGTTCCCTGGGGCAGGGTATTTCCGCAGCGGTCGGGATGGCTCTCGGTGCAAAGATGAAAGGGAAGGATTTCCGTGTATATACATTGCTTGGCGACGGGGAACTGGAGGAAGGGCAGGTGTGGGAAGCTTCCATGTTTGCCGGACACAGGAAACTGGATAATCTGGTAGTTATCGTAGACAATAACGGGCTGCAGATTGATGGTAAGATAGATGATGTATGTTCTCCCTATCCCATTGATAAGAAATTCGAGGCATTTAATTTCCATGTGATGAATGTGGATGCGCATGATTTTGATGCGCTGCGCAGTGCATTTAAAGAGGCCCGTGAAACGAAAGGCATGCCTGCGGCGATTATTGCCCACAGCCTGAAGGGGAAAGGCGTGTCCTTTATGGAAGGGGCCGTGGACTGGCATGGCAAAGCCCCCAACGATGAGCAGTATGCGGCGGCAATGGCAGATCTGGAAAGGATTGGTGAAGAACTATGTCAGAAGTAAAGAAAATTGCAACAAGGGAAAGTTACGGCAATACTTTGGTGGAGCTTGGAGCGGAGTATCCGAATCTGGTTGTTCTGGATGCGGATCTGGCAGCGGCAACCAAGACAGGTGTCTTTAAAAAGGCTTACCCGGACAGGCATATAGATTGCGGTATTGCAGAGTGCAATATGGTTGGTGTTGCGGCAGGGCTTTCCACAGTAGGAATGATTCCCTTTGTAAGTTCCTTTGCCATGTTTGCGGCGGGGCGTGCTTTTGAGCAGGTGCGCAATTCTGTGGGATATCCCCATTTGAACGTGAAGATCGGTGCAACCCATGCGGGCATTACCGTGGGTGAGGACGGCGCATCCCACCAGTGTAATGAGGATATTGCATTGATGAGGACGATTCCGGGGATGGTAGTTATGTGCCCGGCGGATGATGTGGAGGCGAAAGCGGCGGTAAGGGCGGCGGTGGAGCATGAAGGCCCTGTATATATCCGTTTCGGCCGTGCGGCATGTCCGGTAATAAATGACAGGCCGGACTACAAATTTGAAATCGGAAAAGGGACGGTTGTGCGGGAAGGGACGGATGTGACCATCGTAGCGACCGGGATTTGTGTGGGAAGTGCACTGGAAGCGGCGGAAAAGCTGGCGGAGGAAGGCGTCAGTGCAGAGGTAATTGATATCTGTACGATTAAACCGCTGGATGAAGAACTGATCATTGCTTCCGCAAAGAAAACGGGCAAAGTGGTAACGGCGGAAGAACATTCTGTAATCGGAGGGCTGGGCAGTGCAGTATGCGATGCGCTGTGTAAGGGGGCTCCCGTACCGGTATGCAAGATCGGTATGCAGGATGTGTTTGGCGAGTCTGGCCCAGCAGCGGCATTGGTTGAGAAATACGGACTCGACGGGGCAGGCATTTATAGAACGGTAAAAGAATTTATCGGAAAGTGAGTAAGAAAATGTTGATTTTGTCACCTTCTATTTTGGCAGCGGATTTTTCCGTGTTGGGGGAGCAGATAAGGGAAGCGGAAGGCGCGGGTGCACGGTATCTTCATATTGATGTGATGGATGGGATGTTTGTACCGTCCATCTCTTTTGGTATGCCGGTGATATCTTCCATCCGGAAATTTTCGGATATGATATTTGATGTACATCTTATGATAGAGAGGCCGGAACGTTATATTGAAGAGTTTGTCCGGGTAGGGGCGGATATGATTACATTCCATCTTGAAGCGACGGATCAGCCCGGGGAGGTCATCAGGCAGATACACAACCTGGGGAAAAAGGCAGGGCTGTCCCTCAAACCGGCGACCCCCGTGGAGGAGATGCTCCCCTTTATTGACAAAATAGATATGCTGCTGGTAATGACGGTAGAACCCGGTTTCGGCGGGCAGAGCTATATTCCGGAATCGACGCAGCATATCCGGCAGGCAAGAGAGATGTTCAGGGGACGCGGGCTGGATACGGACATTCAGGTGGATGGCGGGATAACGGTAGATAATGTGCATGTGGTCCTGGAAGCAGGGGCAAATGTAATAGTAGCGGGAAGCGCCATATTTAAGGGGGATGTTGCCGGCAATGTGAAGAGTATGTACAGGGCTTTCGGAAAGTTTGAGGAAACCCGGAAGCCGGGGGAGAAACTGTAGCAGGCAGCGCAAAAAGATCTTCGCTTCTTTCTTTTTGGGGAGACGGCGGGGATTTTTTATGTTATGATATGGAAATGTGAGGCCAATGGATGCGGGCCCGGGACAATATGGATGGAAGAGGGAAAAGGAAATGTATAAGAAATTAGGGAGGAATGAACCCTGCTGGTGCGGGAGCGGGAGAAAATATAAGTCCTGCCATGAGAGGTTTGACGAAAAAGTAATCCGATACCAGATAGAAGGACATATCATTCCGGACAGGGAAATGATCAAGACAAAAGAACAGATTGACGGCATACGGGAAAGCGGGCTCCGGAATACCGCGGTGTTGGATTATGTGGCGGAAAATATAAGAATCGGGATGAATACGGAAGAGATAGACCGGATGGTGTATGAAAAGACGAAAGAATTAGGCGGGATACCGGCTCCGCTCCACTATGACAGCTACCCGAAGAGCGTATGCACTTCTGTTAATAACCAGGTTTGCCACGGAATACCTTCTAAGAATGTGATACTGCAGGAGGGGGACATAGTAAATGTGGATGTGTCTACTATATATAACGGATATTTTTCAGACTCTTCCCGTATGTTCGGTATCGGCAAGCTGTCAGAGGAAGCGGCATATATTGTGCGTGTTGCGAAGGAATGTATGGAGAAAGGGATAGAAAGTGTGAAGCCGTGGAGGTTTCTGGGAGATATGGCGGATGCGGTGAACAGCCATGCGAAGGCGAACGGCTGCAGTGTGGTGAGGGATATCGGCGGACATGGCGTGGGTTTGGATTTTCATGAAGATCCTTTTGTAAGTTATGTAACCCAAAAGGGGACGGAGATGCTGATGGTGCCGGGCATGGTGTTTACCATAGAGCCTATGGTAAACCGGGGCACGGACGAGATATATATAGATGATGATAATGGGTGGACCGCTTATACGGAGGATGGAGCCCTCTCGGCACAATGGGAAGTGACTGTTGCGGTGACGGAGGAGGGATGTGAGGTTTTAGCGCATTAGAACTCCATACTGATTTGAGTGCCCGCGGGAGCAGGTATGAGGGAGCTGTATAGATTAATTTCCGGGAAACAGGGTACGGTAGGATTGTGGAAGTGTTTGGAGACGGGTATGGCAAGGACGATAGGGATTGGGGTGCAGAATTTTGGCAAGATTATAGAAAATAACTATTTTTATGTGGATAAAACATCATTTCTCAGGGAGTGGTGGGAGGGCGGGGATGAGGTAACGCTCATTACAAGACCCCGGCGTTTTGGAAAGACACTGACAATGAGCATGGCAGAGCATTTTTTTTCTGTGGAATATGCGGGGCGCGGGGATCTGTTTAATGGCCTGCGTATTTGGGAAGAAGGGAAGTACCGCAGCCTGCAGGGGAGTTATCCGGTAATATCCCTTTCTTTTGCGAATGTAAAGGAAAGGGATTATCAGACGGCGAAACAGAGGATATGCCAGCTTTTGGCCGATTTATACGGGCGGAATTATTTTCTGCTGGACAGCGGGGTGTTGACGGAAGAGGACAGGAAATATTTTTTGAGTATTACTATGGATATGCCGGAGGTGGTTGCAACCGCTTCGTTATATAAATTATCGGATTTTTTATACCGTTATTTCAAAAAGAAAGTTATTATCCTGCTGGATGAGTATGATACGCCTATGCAGGAGGCTTACGTGGATGGATATTGGGCAGAGCTGGTACAGTTTACCAGAAATATGTTCCATTCTGCCTTCAAAACAAACCCATGGCTGGAACGTGCAATCATGACCGGGATTACAAGGATCAGTAAAGAATCCGTTTTTTCGGACTTGAATAATCTGGAAATTGTGAGTACTACATCTGAAAAGTATGCGGATGTGTTTGGGTTTACGGAAGAAGAAGTATTTACTGCGATGGACGAATACGGCCTGGAGGAAAAAAACGAGGTAAAACAATGGTATGATGGGTTTGTTTTCGGGCATTTGAGGGATATTTATAATCCATGGTCGGTTTTGAACTATCTGGATAAGAGAAAGTGTATGGCTTATTGGGCAAACACCAGTTCCAACAGCCTTATCGGAAAACTTATCAGGGAGGGGAGCCGGGATGTGAAGCAGTCTTTTGAGCAGTTGCTGCGGGGAGGCCGTATAATAACGCCTGTTGATGAACAGATGGTGTACGATCAGTTGGATGATAATGAACAGGCTGTCTGGAGTCTGTTGTTGGCTGCTGGTTATTTGAAGGTGCTGAATTATGAAAAGTATAATCCGGATAATCTCTTCATGCCGAAGTATGAACTGGCATTGACAAATTTTGAAGTCAGCTTTATGTTTAAGAACATGATAAGGGGATGGTTTTCCAGAAATATTTCGGATTATAATGATTTTGTGAAAGCATTGCTTATCGGTGATGTGGATGCTATGAATGAATACATGAACCGTGTTGCAAATGAAACTTTCAGCTTTTTCGACACAGGGGGGCATGCAGGCGGGAAGGCGGAGCCGGAGCGTTTTTACCATGGTTTTGTCCTGGGGCTGATGGTGGAATTGGAAGGGCGTTATGTGGTTACTTCTAACCGTGAGAGCGGATTTGGCAGATATGATATTATGCTGGAACCCCGGGATGGGGAAAAGGATGCTTATATCATAGAATTTAAGGTATATAATCCCGGAAAGGATAAAACGCTGGAGGATACGGCAAAAACTGCACTGACCCAGATTGAGGAAAAAAATTATGAAACGGCATTGACAGCGAAAGGGATCCCGGCGGAAAGAATTCATAAATACGGGTTTGCCTTCGAAGGGAAAATGGTGCTGATTGCTGGTGTGGGCGGCTGCAAATAAAATCTTGACAATTTACGCCGTATTCGTTAAGCTAAGATTACAGGCATAAACAAACGCAAGGCTTGGGAAATCCACATGCCCCATATATGCAGCTTCACCAGTGATGAAATGGGGGGCAGGGAGACTTTTTTACAGTAACATGGCCAGGCGGATGTCCTGAAAGAAAGCAATAAAATTTTAATCTCTCCGGGTCTAATTCCCCGCAGCTCTGCTGCGCAACAAACTAATGACGAGCGAAGCGAGTCTCGGGCTGATACCCCGCAGCTCTGCTGCGGGGAGTTTCATTATGCGCAATAAAGAGAAAAGCAGTGACGAAGAGAGTAGATATAGGGAAACCTTACAGAGAAGATTCTACTGCATATAACAGGGAATATCCGGCTTTCACAGGCAGGGACGGATATAAGGAACTGTATATAAATAACCTATGCCATTTGCTGGTCTTTTTCTCCGATTGCACCAACCCAAAATCAGTTACATAGCCCGCTATGCGCCCGATTTTGGGTTGGCACACTCAGAGAAAAATCCAGCGCAACTGTCACAGGTTATTTACTACAGTTCCTAAGGAACTGTGGCAGGGCTGGGAGGAATCGGGCCGAACTATATTGAACATGGCTTCCGAGCAGCGCACCGAGCCGGCGAGTCCGGTCAGGCTGCGACAGGTTCCGCCTGTTATAGCGGCAGGGTATGAGGCATCCGGCAGATAGTTTGGGATTCCCATAAGCGACGGGCGGGCATAGTGTCCGGCAGAGGCTATGGGTTATGGGATTGTGCGGAATGCGGTACCTGTTGAGGTCCGTTCCGTGAGGGACGGATAAAGGGAAGTGGTAACACGGCTTTTTACGGCCCGTCTTCTTGGAATATGGAGAAGCGGGCTTTTTTTAATAATTTTTTTGCGCGATTCCGAAAGGAGGAGCCGGAGTACGGGCTTCGCGGAGCAGCTTGATTGGCATTAAGGAAATCCCATGCTGCCAAAGCTTTAAGAACGTGGGAAGTAAGGAAAAAAGTGGGAAAAGCAGGAAGAAAAGAAATGGAAAAAGAAAGGAAGAAAAGAAAGGAAGAAAAGAAATATGAGTAAAGGAAAATATTATATCACAACGGCGATTGCCTATACTTCGGGAAAGCCCCATATCGGCAACAGTTATGAAATCGTGCTGGCGGACAGCATTGCCAGGTTTAAGCGCAAGGAGGGGTATGAGGTCTTTTTTCAGACAGGGACGGATGAGCACGGGCAGAAAATTGAATTGAAAGCACAGGAGGCGGGAATCACGCCGCAGGAATTTGTGGATAATGTGAAGGGTACGATCCAGGGATTGTGGGATTTGATGGACACTTCGTATGATAATTTCGTGCGCACTACGGATAAACCTCATGAGAGGCAGGTACAGAAGATTTTTAAGAAGCTTTATGAGCAGGGCGATATTTACAAAGGCGCTTATGAAGGGTTGTATTGTACACCCTGTGAGTCTTTTTGGACGGAATCCCAGTTGGTGGACGGGAAATGCCCGGACTGCGGCAGGGAGGTAAAGCCGGCGAAAGAAGAGGCATACTTCTTTAAAATGAGCAAATATGCGGACCGGCTGATTGCGCATATCAATAACCATCCGGAGTTTATACAGCCGGTATCCCGCAAAAATGAAATGATGAACAATTTCCTGCTGCCGGGGCTGCAGGACTTATGTGTCTCGAGGACTTCTTTCACCTGGGGCGTTCCGGTGGATTTTGACGAGAAGCATGTAGTGTATGTATGGCTGGATGCGCTGACAAACTATATTACGGGTATAGGTTATGACTGTGACGGCAGCAGCAGCGAGCAGTACCGGAAGCTGTGGCCGGCGGATCTGCATTTGATTGGAAAGGATATTATCCGTTTCCATACCATATATTGGCCGATTTTCCTTATGGCATTGGGAGAGCCGCTTCCGAAGCAGGTATTCGGGCATCCATGGCTGTTGCAGGGCGACGGCAAAATGAGTAAATCCAAAGGCAATGTGTTATATGCGGATGATTTGGTGGATTTCTTTGGCGTGGATGCCGTGCGCTACTTTGTACTTCACGAAATGCCTTTTGATAATGACGGTGTGATTTCATGGGAACTAATGGTAGAGAGGCTGAACTCCGATCTCGCAAATACTTTGGGCAATCTGGTGAACCGGACAATTTCCATGAGCAATAAATATTTTGGCGGAATTGTATCCAATAAAGGCGTATCGGAAACTGTGGATAAGGATTTGAAAGCGGTAGTAACAGGCACTTATGATAAAGTATGTGCCAAAATGGAAGAGCTGAGGGTAGCGGATGCCATTACGGAGATTTTTCTTCTGTTTAAACGCTGCAACAAATATATTGATGAGACAGAGCCGTGGGTGCTGGCCAAGGATGAGGCAAGGAGAGACAGGCTGGCGACAGTGCTTTATCATTTGGTGGAAAGCATCGTCATCGGTGCATCGCTGCTGGAGCCATATATGCCTTCCACTGCAAAAAAAATAGCCGGACAGTTGAATACGTCCCTCAGGGAATTTGATCTGCTGAAGGAATTCGGTCAATATCCGGAAGGCAATAAGGTGACGGATAAGCCGGAAATCCTTTTTGCACGCCTGGATGTAAAGGAAGTATTGGAAAAAGCGGACGCTCTGTTTGCGGCAAGGGCGGCGGAGGCCGGAAAGGAAAGCCCTGCGGAAGGAAAAGCGGATGAGATACCGGAAGGGGTTATTGATATAGAGGCAAAACCGGAAATTACGTATGAAGAATTTGCGAAAATGCAGTTTCAGGTAGGGGAAATCATTGCCTGCGAGGAAGTGCCGAAGTCCAAAAAACTGCTTTGCTCCAAAGTGCGTATCGGCAGTGAGATAAAACAGATTGTATCGGGGATCAAACAGCATTATACTCCCGAAGAGATGGTAGGGAAGAAGGTTATGGTCCTTGTGAACCTGAAGCCGGCAAAGCTGGCGGGAGTGGTATCGGAGGGGATGCTTTTGTGCGCGGAGGACGCGGAAGGGGATCTGGCTCTGGTGATACCGGAGAAGCATATGCCGGCAGGGGCTTTAATCTGCTGAAGCATCATTTGTGATAAGAACCGCAAAAAATGAATAATACCTTTAAGTTTGATGAAATTTCTATGAAAATCAGGAAATGGAATGGAATATAGTGTATAATGGTAACAGTCCGGCCAGGGGATTATATGGGTTTGAGAGATGGGAGGGGCGCATATGATAAGAAAGGAAGAACTGTATTTTGATTCCAGAAATAACGAGCATAAAATCCATGCGGTAAAATGGATACCGGATGTGGAACAGCCAATATGCATCCTGCAGATTATCCATGGGATGGCGGAATATATTGAAAGGTATGATGGGTTCGCGCAGGCTATGGCGGAGAAGGGGATTCTGGTAGCGGGCGAGGATCATCTGGGCCATGGGAAATCGGTGGGGGAGAATGGGGTTTATGGTTATTTCTGTGAAAGGGATGCGGCTACGGTAGTTGTGCGGGATTCCCACAGATTGAAGAAAATGATCCAGGAGCAGTATCCGGGCGTACCGTATATTATTTTGGGCCACAGTATGGGATCCTTTATACTGCGGAACTATCTGTGCCGTTACGGGACAGGGATACAGGCGGCGGTGATTGTGGGGACAGGAATGCAGCCCAAACCGCTGCTTATGCTGGGCAAGGCTGTTGCGGCTGTCCAAAAGGTGTTTACCGGTTCCGGACATCCAAGCAATTTGCTGAATGTCCTCTCCTTTGGCAATTATAATAAGAAGATACCGCAGGAGAAGACGCTGATGGACTGGCTGAGCAGGGATGAAAAGATTGTGGACGCCTATATGGAAGACCCTCTTTGCGGATTTACTTTCACCGTAAATGGTTTCCAGACGCTGATGGAACTGGTAAACAGGCTGTACAGGCGGGAAAACCTGGAAAAGATGCCCAAAGAGCTTCCGGTGCTGTTTGTATCCGGTGCGGAAGATCCGGTGGGTGATTATGGGAAAGGGGTAAAAAAGGCATATCAGTCTTTCCTGGATGTGGGCATGAAGAAGGCAGAGATGAAGCTGTATGAGTATGACAGGCATGAATTACTGAATGAAATAGACAGGGAACAGGTATATAAGGATATATATCAATGGGTTTCATCGGTTTTGAAAGAACTGTCATGACGGAACGGTGCCTGGAATTTTTGGAATGCAGGAATGTTCTTTTGCGGATGGTTTTAAGCAGTAGGGAGGGTTATTATGAAAAAATTTATGTGGATGGCGGCAGCGCTGTTTGTAATTGCGGGGTTATTCCGGATGGATGCCCGTGCACAGAGTATCTGGAAAGAGGAAGGTAAGGTAGTGGTAGCCCTGGGGGCGGATCTGACGGAAGAACAGAAAGATATTGTGCTGGGGCTGTTCGGAATCACGAGGGAACAGTTGGCGGATTATGAAGTGATTACTATTACAAATGCACAGGAACACCAGTATCTGGATCCCTATCTGGATCCGTCGGTCATCGGGAGCAAATCGCTTTCGAGTGTGATGCTGAAAAAGGGGGAAGCCGGGAGCGGTGTTTTCGTGACGACGAAAAATATTAATTTTTGTACGACAGGGATGTACCGCAATGCGCTGCTGACAGCAGGTATCCAGGATACGGAGGTTATCGTGGCGGCGCCCGCCCCCATATCGGGATCTGCGGCGTTGATCGGTGCGGTGAAAGCTTACGAAAAGATGGAAGGCACGTCCATTCCGGACGATTCCTTATCCAATGCATTAAACGAGCTGATCACGACAGGCGAACTGGCTGCGGCAGTGAAAACGGCGGATGTAAACATAAGCAGCGCAGAAATCGAACAGCTTATTGCATGGCTGAAAGAAAAAGTGGCAAAGGGGGAACTGGAGTCGGAGGAAGATATCCGTGCGGCAGTGAAGGAAGGGGAGGAAAAGTTTGGTGTTGTTTTGTCGGAGGACGAGGTAAAGATGATCCTCGATCTGATGGGTAAATTGGAAAGTATAGGGCTGAACAGCGAATATCTGCTCAGCCAGGCAGAAAAGTTATACAATAAGTACGGGGCGGATATGGTGCAGCACGCGGACGAAGCGATCAGCGAGGCCGTGAGCAGTGCGGTAAATAATGCGGCGGACGGTTTTTTCCAGAACCTGAAAAAGTCAGTGAAGGATTTTCTGGGCGGTATTTTTGGTTAAAGGCTTCAGGATGGCGCGGATGTGAATAATTGGCAGAGTTTGTGTAAATGATAAATTTATCATATAAATTTACAATGATATATTTATGGTGATAAATTTATCACAAAAATGGAGGAGAACAAATATGAAGATTGCATTTTACGGGACAAAGCCTTATGATAAGATATGGTTTGAACCATTGGCAAAGGATTATGGGTTTGAAATTCGGTTTATAGAACTGCCATGTAACGAGGAAACGGTTTTTCTGGCGAAAGGCTATGACGCCGTCTGTATTTTTGTGAATGATCACATCAGTGCGGAAATGATTGACCAATTATATGAGATGAAAGTAAAAGCAATCCTGTTGCGGAGCGCCGGGTTCAACCATGTGGATGTGAAGGCGGCTGAGGATAAGATTGTCATCCTGCGGGTGCCCAGCTATTCGCCGGAGGCCGTGGCGGAGTTTGCCATGTCATTGCTTTTGACAGTAAACCGGCATACGAACCGGGCGTATAACCGTACCAGGGATTTCAATATGAGTCTGAACGGGCTGATGGGGAGTGACCTGAACCGAAAAGTAGCAGGGGTTATCGGTACAGGGAAAATAGGACAGGCAATGATAAGGATACTGAATGGTTTCCAGATGCAGGTATTGGCGTATGATCCTTATCCGGCCAAGGGCCTGGAAGCCGAATATGTATCCATTGAGGAACTGATGCGCAGGTCGGATGTAATTTCCCTGCACTGCCCGCTGACCAGTGAGACGCACCATATTGTAAACAGGGATACCATAGGGATGATGAAGGAGGGCGTATATCTGATCAATACCTCAAGGGGAGCCCTGATTGACACGGATGCTTTGATAGAAGGGCTGCTCGGGAAGAAATTCGGAGGTGTCGGGCTGGATGTGTATGAGGAGGAAGAGGGGATTTTCTATGAAGACCGTTCCGGGGAGATCATTGAGGATGAGAATCTGGCCAGGCTGGTGACTTTCCCTAATGTGCTTATTACCTCCCATATGGGGTTTTTCACATCGGAGGCGATGCAGGCGATCGCTGTGGAAACATTGGAAAATGCATATGCATTGGAGAATGGGCTTCCTTTGGTTAACCGTGTGGGTGTGGAAGCAGCCACATAAGGGATTGGCAGGGAATATGGCGGGTTATTTCAGGTTGGTTCCTTATCACAAATTGACAGGGGATTTCCCGGAGGGAAGGGCAGGATGATGAAGGAAAGAAGGTTCCCGTATGAAGTCCGTATGGCTTATGAGAACGAATGGGAGGAAGCCATGGCGCTGGCATGGCGGACTTTCCTGCAGTTCGAGGCGGACGACTATGAGCCTGAGGGCGTGAAAAGTTTTGAGGATTTTATTACGGACAATACGCTGCACCGCATGTTTATCATGGGGGCATATCAAATGTTTGTGGCGTTGGACGGCAGGCGTATGGCGGGGATGATATCGGTCCGGTCAAACTCCCATATATCGCTGCTGTTTGTGGATGCGGAGTATCACAGGAAAGGGATTGGGCGGGCATTGATGAACCAACTGTGCGGGTATCTGAAGAATGAACTTGGGATTAAGCGGGTGACTGTCAATGCTTCGCCTTATGGCGTTGGATTTTACCATAAGCTGGGATTCCGCGATTTAAAACCGGAACAGCGTTCGGAGGGGATACGGTATACGCCTATGGAGCTGTTTGTATAGCCGGTTACATTGCGCCGGAGCGTGTTTGAAAAATGCTTTCCGGCAGATGTAGAAACCAGGAAGATACAGAGAAGGAAAAGGAAGGGAAGAAACAGGGAAATGGGTAGATTTTTTGATATAGACAGCCCGCTGATGCGTTTTCTGTCGAGGATTGCAGATTTAATGATATTGAATTTTTTGATGGTTTTATGCTGCATCCCGATTATAACGGCCGGGGCCGGTTTTACGGGTATGCATTATGTGCTTTTGCATATGGTGCGTGATGAAGAAGGGTACATAGCGAGGGGATTTTTTAAGTCTTTTAAGGAAAATTTTAAGCAGGCGACGGCTATATGGCTGATTATTCTTGTTTTTACAGCTATTTTTATAGGGGATTGGTTTATATTTAATTTTTCCGTCGTGCAGTTTCCGAAGGCTTTGATGGCAGTATTGCTGGCGCTGTTCCTGGTAGTGTGTATGGTAATCTGCTATGTGTTCCCGGTACTTTCAAGATTTGACAATACGGTTTTCAATACTTTGAAAAATGCATTGTTTATGGCAATATTGAGCCTGCCGAAAACCGTGCTTATGCTGGCTGTCCATGCCCTGCCGGCGGTTATTCTGTATTTTATCCCTCAGGCATTTCCGTTTGTTATTTTGTTTGGCTTTTCTGTGCCGGGATATGTATCTGCGATGCTGTACAGCGGGACGTTTAAAAGGTTCGAGCCGGAGGAAGAACCGCTGCGGGACAGTTTCAGCATTGATATGACAGGCTTTGAGGCAAAAAAGGATCCGGCGGAGGAAATACGGGCTGCCGGGGAGAAGGAAGAGGCTTAGTCAATGTGCATAGAAATAGAATAATCTATTGTACATGTTGATACATCGGAGGAAAAATACGAAGTATTGCAAGCAAAACCTACAATGTGCCGGAAAATCTTTGTGGAATGTTGGTATGGTAAATAAGTCTCATTTTAGTTATACTATATCCATAGGGAAAAGGATTCCGATGGAGATTCGGAAAAGTATATGAATTTAGGAGGCTAATTAAAATGGCAAGTTTATCATTAAAGAATGTATGCAAAGTTTATCCTAACGGATTTGAGGCAGTAAAGGATTTTAATCTTGAAATCGCGGATCAGGAATTCATTATTTTCGTAGGGCCTTCAGGCTGCGGTAAATCTACAACGCTTCGTATGATTGCAGGTTTGGAAGATATTTCTTCCGGCGAACTGAAAATCGGCGACAGGGTAGTAAACGACGTAGAGCCTAAGGACAGGGATATTGCGATGGTATTCCAGAACTATGCTTTGTATCCGCATATGTCTGTATATGATAATATGGCTTTCGGCCTTAAATTGAGGAAAGTGCCGAAGGATGAGATCGACAAGATGGTAAAGGAAGCCGCTAAGATTCTTGATTTAACTCCTCTTCTTGACCGTAAGCCGAAAGCTCTTTCCGGCGGCCAGAGACAGCGTGTTGCCATGGGACGTGCGATTGTACGTAATCCGAAGGTATTCCTTATGGATGAGCCTCTTTCCAACCTGGATGCAAAACTCCGTGTGCAGATGCGTGTTGAGATTTCCAAACTGCATCAGAGGCTGGGCACAACAATCATTTATGTAACACATGACCAGACAGAGGCTATGACGCTGGGTACCAGGATTGTTGTTATGAAAGACGGTGTCGTTCAGCAGGTAGATACACCGCAGAACTTATACCAGAAGCCGAGAAACCTGTTTGTTGCAGGATTCATGGGTTCACCCCAGATGAATTTCCTGGATGCTACTGTGGAAGTAAGCGGTAATACCGCAAGCCTGAAAGTAGCGGGCAACAGCATTCCGCTTCCTCCTGCAAAATCCAAGAAACTGATTGACGGCGGCTATGCAGGAAAGAAAGTTACGTTTGGTATCCGTCCGGAAGATGTATATGATTCGGAAGCATATATCCAGAATGCAAAATGCGTGTTTGAATCTACGATTAAGGTTTATGAATTGCTTGGTGCAGAAGTTTATCTGTATTTTGATCTGGCTGAGTTCCCGATCACTGCAAGGGTAGATTCCCGTACATCGGCAAGACCGGGCGATAATGTTAAATTTGCCTTTGACGTTGAGAAGATTCACGTATTTGATAAAGAAACAGAGCAGGTTATTACGAATTAGTCCTGAAACATGCGGGGGATGCGGAAGCATCCCCTTATTTTGTGCACAGGGGCGCACGGATGAAGCTGCTGCGCAGCGTGCGCCCGCGCGGCGGGTAGGGGAAAAGTCTTCCATGCTCGACTGCACAGGGGCACCCAGTAGAAATATGGGTTAAGGCAAAAGTTTTTGTTGACATTTTTTTTAGCATACATTATACTAAAGAAAATTTAAAAGATAGGAGATGTGTGGATGTTTAATTATTCTTGCTGATAAGTAACTGGATATATGCATGTTGAAAAGGTTCAGGAGTGTTTCCCCTGTAAACGGCGGTATGGATATACTTTCCGGGCAGAAATGGCCGGTTGGGCAGAAGATACAGGGAGAGGGGTTATTGTTTTAGGATTTTTTCCATGCAGGCAGGAATAATATCATCTGATATCTCATTAATAGATACAGTTTGAAAGGGTAGGGAAGCCCGGATGCAGGCGGCGTCTGCAGGGCGGCGTACTATTTTGCGATAGCTGAGAACTGTTGTTTCATGGATGCAGAAGATTATTTCTGCGTCTTTTTTTATGCACACGGGCACCCAAAGGAAAAATGTCAGCAGGAGCTGACGGGTGCCCGGCGCGAGAGTAGGGGAAGATGGCTCTTCCCTACTCGATTGCACAGGGGTGCGTACAGGGGGTATGTATATGTCACAAATTAGCGTGAACCATTTAACTTTTTATTATGACGGCAGCTATGATAATATATTTGAAGATGTGTCATTCCAGATCGATACAGACTGGAAACTGGGGTTTGTTGCCAGGAATGGCAGGGGGAAGACGACGTTCCTGAATCTTTTGATGGGGAGATATGAGTATCGGGGGTCGATAACGGCTTCGGTGGAATTTGACTATTTTCCGTTTCCGGTTCCTGACAGGACAAAGGATACGCTTTCCATTATCGAAGAGATAAATCCGGAATATGAATTTTGGAAAATATGCAGGGAACTGACCCTTCTCCATGTGGAGGCCGATGTGCTCTACCGTCCGTTTGAGACGCTCAGCAATGGAGAGCAGACGAAAGTGATGCTGGCGGTATTGTTTTCGGGAGAAAACCGTTTTCTGTTGATTGACGAACCGACAAACCATCTGGATATTGAGGCGAGGGAGCTGATCGGCGAATACCTGAAGCAGAAGAAAGGCTTTCTCCTGGTATCCCATGACAGGGCATTTCTGGATAAGTGCATCGACCATGTACTGACAATTAATAAAGCGGATATTGAGGTGCAGCAGGGGGATTTTTCCAGTTGGTGGGAAAATAAAAAACGGCAGGACATGTATGAACTGGCGGAAAATGAAAGGCTGAAGAAGGATATCCGGAAACTGGAGGCTGCGGCAAGGCAGTCAGGGCAGTGGGCGGATAAGGTAGAGGCCACAAAGATAGGAAGGAAGTCGGAAAAATATGAAAAATGCATAGACACAAGAGCCTATGTAGGGGAAAAATCACGGCGTATGCAGATGCGCCGCAAGAATCTGGAAAGGCGGCAAAACAGGGCTTTGGAAGAGAAGTCGTCGCTGTTGAAGAATATTGAGTCGGCGGAGGATTTAAAGTTGTTTCCGCTCCGGCATCATAAAGGCGTCTTGGTAAGGATAGAAGATTTAAGTATCTCGTATTTAACATCATCATATACGGATAGAAGGGATAATGTATCCGGCGGAGGGACGGCGCGGGGAGACGTATCCGGGACATTTGGCGTGAGGGAAGCGAAAGCAGATATGATGGAAACGGAAATGGAGGAAAGAGGGCGCATAGGGCTGCAGGAGCGGAAAGGACGGCAAATATTAAGCGGATTTGGGATGGAGATAAAAAACGGCGACAGGGTCGTCCTGCAGGGACGCAACGGATGCGGAAAATCCAGTGTGATAAAAGCGGTTCTGGCCGCAGCGGGCAGCGGGATAGCGGCAGGAGGAAGCGAAATGGCTGCAGGAGGGACTTTGGAGACGGCTGCAGGGATTAAGGTTTCTTATGTTTCCCAGGATACTTCGCATCTCCATGGAAGCCTGGAGGAGTATGCCAAAGAATATAACATCAACGAAACCTTATTTAAGGCCCTTTTGCGGAAACTGGATTTTTCCAGGATTCAATTTGATAAAAGGATGGAGGAGTACAGCGGAGGGCAGAAAAAGAAGGTGCTCATAGCAAGAAGCCTGTGCGAGCAGGCGCATTTATATGTGTGGGATGAGCCGCTCAATTTTATAGATGTTTTTTCACGTATGCAGATAGAGAAGCTGATTATGGAGTACCGTCCTACAATGTTGATGGTAGAACATGACAGAAGTTTTGTGGAGTTGGTCGGGACGGTAGTTATCTGCCTGTAAATTCATGCCTGTGTTATGGTAAACTGTATGAAATCTCCCACAAATCGTGACGCACATCTGGCGGAAATCTAATTTCTGACCGGATGGAGTACTAGCTTGAAAAAATATGGGATTTTGATATAATGATATTGCACAAAGGAGTGGATTTCCCGGATGTATGGAAAGTATGGGACTTAAAAAGGAGGGTGCAGCATGGTAATAGCGGTAACTTATGAGGATGGGCAGGTGTTCCAGCATTTTGGACATAGTGAGTATTTCAAAATTTACGAGGTGGAGGACGGCAAAATCCGGAAATCGGAGGTTTACGGCACAGATGGGCAGGGACATGGCGCTTTGGCGGACTTTTTGCATGGTTATGCGGTAGACTCGCTGATCTGCGGCGGCATCGGGGGCGGTGCGAGGAATGCACTGGCTGAAATGGGAATCAGGCTTTATCCCGGTGTTTCCGGGAATGCGGACGAGGCGGTGGAGGCTTTGATTGACGGGAAGCTGTCTTATGATCCGGATACAGTGTGTTCCCATCACGAAGAGGGACATGGCCACGATTGCGGCGGGCATGATCATGGCTGCGGGGAACATTCCTGCGGGAGCCATTAACTGTCCGCAGGGCCCGGATCATTTCGCTGCAAAATGGAATGGCAAAAGATATGCCCGGTCCGGACAGGCCGGGGCATATTACAAATGGGGTGGAAAATGAGAGTAGTTATATTGATGGAAAATACTTGTGGGAATCCGCTGTGTGAGTGCGAACATGGGCTTAGTGTCTATGTGGAAACGCCGCGGCACAGGATTCTCGTGGATACGGGCGCCAGCGGGAAGATATTGGCAAATGCGGATAAAGCGGGGGTTGATTTGTCCGGAGTGGATATGGTTGTGTTAAGCCACGGGCATTACGACCATGCTGGCGGCCTGGAGGCTTTTGCAGGTATAAATAAAACCGCTGTGATTTATATGCAGCAGACAGCTCTTGGGGATTATTATCACGGGGAGCGGTACATAGGGGTTGATAAGAGAATTGCAAAGCTGCCAAATGTCAAAATGCTGAAGGGGGATTTCCAGGCGGATGAGGAGATTTCTATTTTTACGGGGATTACGGGAAGGCGGTTCTGGCCGGAAAGCAACCGGGGGTTATCCATGGAGACGGAAGGGCGGCGTGTGCAGGATGAGTTTGCCCATGAACAATGCCTGGTACTGCAGGGAAAGAAGAAGCTGCTGATTTCGGGCTGCGCGCACAATGGGATTCTGAACATTCTGGACAGATATGAGGAAATATACGGAGGCTGCCCGGATGCGGTTATCAGCGGGTTCCATATGATGAAAAGGACGGGGTATACGGAGCGGGAAAGAGAAATTATACGCCGGACAGCGGAAGAATTGAAGGAGAAAAGGGCTTGTTTTTATACCGGGCATTGTACCGGCCAGGAGGCGGTTGAACTGATGCAGCCGGTTATGGGGGATAAACTGGTGCAGATCCATTGCGGGACGGAACTGCTGCTGGCATAAGGCGGATGGGGAAAATGCCGGGAAGCAGGCATTTTCGAAGGATTTAAATAGTACAGGCGGCTCTGTCATGCAAGCGGCACAGGGCCGGAAAGCACCTCCCTGGATACGAAAAGCGCCATGTCCGGTTTGGTGGCCAGCGTCCATTTTACAAGGGTGATATGCTTCCGTTCAATTTCCAGACAGGTGATGCAGCGCGGGTGGACGCAGCTTCCGCTGTTGCAGTAGTATATATCCTCCGGTGTGAGTGCGGGGCGGTGTGTGTGGCCGGTGATAAGGATATGGTTCTCCTGTTTGGCCCAGTGGTGGAGCCGTTTTTCCGCTTTATCTTTCCTCGTGTAGTTCTTGGCGGCGCTGGTGGGGTCAAGGACACCGAAATGTTCCAGCGGTTTCCATAGATAACGTACGAGGAAACGGGTGAGCCGCCAGAGGGAGGAATTGAATAAATCACTCTGGTGTCCGTGGGTAAGGTACAGATCGGACGCAGGGGCGCCAAACCATGGATTTGTTCTGGAAGGGGATAAATGGTTTTCCAGGATAATGCCGGAGTAGAAGGTAATATTGGGAAGGAAAGGTTCTTCTGCGGCATAAGGGCGGTCTTCGAAGCCGCAATGGCAGGCGCGGCATTTTCGGTTTACATAGCGGTTATTTTTTTTCACCATATCATGGTTGCCGTACAGCATGTATAAACGCCCCTGTTCATGGAAACGGGACAGGAGCCAGAATACATTGCTGTGGGCTTCCACGATTTGCCCTATACTCCGGTTTTCCCACAGTTCGTCCCCGTCGCCTAATTCGATATAAGTATAGCCCATTCTGTAATAGTGCTGCAGGGCGGCGAAATACAGGTTTTGGTTTTTGAGGAAATTATCGTTGGAGGATCCGGTGCCGCGGTGGCAGTCGCTGATCAGGATATATTTGGAACGGTCTGTAAGAGGGAGCCGCAGTGCTCCCTCGAAAGATTTGGAAAGACGGGAATAATAACTCATCTTCTTGCCCTCTTTTATATAAATTTTATTTGTGTTTTTTATATTTCCGTATGCGGAGCGTTTTGCGGAAAGCGGCGGGAAGGTAGTAGTACAGATAGAGGATCCTGTCTATGGAAAGGCAGAAGGGCCTCGTGACGAACAGGTATACTTTGCACCAGAAATGGTTGGAACATTGGGCGATTTTCATCCGGAAGCGGTCAAAACAGCTCCAATGTAAAGCGGATTTTGTAAACGGGAAAGTGACGGTATTGCAGCTTAGGCAGATATCGTCTTTCGGGTAGCCGGCACTGACCAGCCCGTTAATAAAGGCATGGGCCATGGAATGGTTGGCGAAAGTCAGACAGGCCTGCATATATAAATCAGCCGGTTCGGAAAAACGTCCTACGGAAAAGGCAGTCAGCCACCAATGCCTTGCGCATACATCGGCAATCTGCGTGCCTTTGCAAAACAGGCGGAAGGAAAGGGCTGGCATATCGCAGTCTTCCACACTTTGGAAAACCGTCGTGTGGTATTCGTGCTCAGACAGGATGCGGTCAGCATAGTAGACGCCGATTTCCGCCCCGGTATTGATGCCGTATTGGCCTTTCCACAATTCCAGGAGCCATGTTCTGCCTTCAAAATCGAAATATACCGGAAGGCAGTCAAACACCATGTTAAAGCGGAAGGCGGCTTTGTCGTACAGGGTACAGTAGCCGAAATCCCTCTGCCATACATCAAGCCGGGAGGTAAAGATGTCCTGCGCCGGAAGGTATGCATAGCCGAAGGGGGCAATAAGTTCGTCCAGAAGGCAGCATTTTTCCTTCATGCACATGCAGCGGATCTTTTTGATGATTTTCTTACGGCGCCAGTGGTTGATACAGAAAAAGAACAGAAGTACAAGAAAAAGGATACCAAAGAACAAGTACATAACAGATTCCTCAATAAGTGTTTTGTTATATCTTATGAGAAGGTGTCGAAATCTGTGCCTTTTTTATGCGCAGACTCTCAGGCGCGGCGTTTTGGCGCAGTTTGCGTCTGTTATGGGTATAAGCGCGTCCGGAAGGGGGATAGATCCCTATCCGGCCGTGATATGGATGGAAGCGCCTTTCCCTTTGAACCCGGCATCCCCGACAATCTGTGGGATTTTTTTCTCCCCGTCAAGTATGGATTCCTGGGAAAAGTGGACGTGTCCGGCAAGTACGGCAGCGACGGGGCTGTCTGCGGCAGTAGTCAGGGCCATAAACTGCGCGGAGACGTCATTCGGGTAAGTGCCGCCATGGATCCCGCCTCCCAGGACAACACTGTTTGGCCATATTTCGGCTGCCTCGGCAAGCAGGGATTCGGTATAGAAGGGCACATGGAGCAGGAGGATGACAGGCTTGCCCCAGGATAGGATCTGCCTGTATTCTTCCAGTGCATCCGGATGTATCTGGTTATTGCTGTTGTCTACTGCCACAAGGATCAGTTCCGGCAGTTCCAGCGTGTGGACAGCCGTATTATCCTGCATAAACGGCTCCAGCAAAGGCCGATAGTTATTTTCGCCCGTTTCCGTCATATATTCCCAGGGATAAGTCCAATCGTGGTTTCCCATGGCATAGAGATAAGGGATGCCCAGTTTTTCAAAGGAAGCGTCCAGGTATTCTATGTTGGAAGCGGACGGCGAATCTATGATGTCGCCGCCCAGCAGCAGGGCATCCGGTTTTGTCCGGTTGGCATAATCCATCCATGCCGTAAAGCGTTCGGAAGAAACGAAGCCTGCTTCCCCGGTAAAGTGTTCCAGCCGCTGGGCGGAATAGTCCCGGATTTCGCTGTCGGCAGATTCATCAGGGACAACGATATGGGTATCGGTTAAAAACAGGAGATCATATTCCCCGGATATGCCGGGGATTTCGATGGTGTACGAATCAATATCGGCGGTGCCAATGGCCTGCCGGGGTGCGCCGGAGGCACAACTGCAGAGTGTGGACAGGGAGATAAGTAAAAATACAGGTATGGATTTGAAACGAAAGGGATGCTTATCATGCAGCATACAATTTCCTCCTATGTATACAGGTATTGATGAATTTATTTTCAGGCTGATTGCGGTAACAGTTGATATTATTTCCATAATCTTGTACAATGGAATTTAACCCGCCATTTATATCATATATCAGAATAGTTAAAAAAATGCAAGATAAGTATTAAAAAAAATAATAAAAATGGAAACAGGAAGGATTGGCAAAGAGTGACAGGGAGGTTGGTATGAAAGGATTGCAAAAATTATTTGAACCGATTGATATGACAGTGGGCAGCCCGGGGAAACAGATTGCGGCATTTGCCGTTCCCATGCTGATCGGGAATATTGCACAGCAGTTGTACAACACAGTGGACAGTATTATTGTAGGAAGGTATGTGGGGGACAATGCCCTGGCTGCGGTGGGGAGCGCGGGGCCGATCCTGAACCTGCTTCTGGTTCTCTTTGTCGGGATTTCCGTGGGGGCAGGTATTATGGTATCCCAGTATTTCGGGGCTAAGGAGAGGGAGGCTTTATCGGGGACGATAGGGAGCTGTGTAACCTTGACGGGAATCTCTTCCCTGATCATTATGATTGCGGGGCCATTATTGTCAGGGCCGCTGCTGAGGCTTTTAGGGACGCCGGATTCCATATTGGGCTGGTGTGAGGCTTATTTGAACATTATTTTTATCGGGGTTGCGGGTTCGGCTTACTATAATATTTTAAGCGGCGTGCTGCGCGGGCTGGGGGATTCCGTATCGGCGCTGGTGTATCTGCTCGTTTCTACCGTAATCAATATAGTGCTGGATATTGTATTCGTGGCGAATTTCCAGATGGGGGTTGCAGGGGTATCCTTGGCGACTGTTATCGCCCAGGGGGTATCGGCGGTGCTCTGTCTGCGGAAGCTGATGAAAATGTCGGATATTTTTGATTTTAAGAAAGAATATCTAAAGTTACATAAAAGATACGCACTGATGACGATACGTCTTGGCCTGCCGTCCGGGCTGACGCAGGCGGTATTTTCCATGGCTATGATTATCGTGCAGTCGCTGACGAACAGCTTCGGCGAAATGTTTATTGCAGCCAATGTTATTGTTATGAGGGTGGACGGTTTTGCGATGATGCCGAACTTTTCCTTCGGGACGGCGATGACCACTTTTGCCGGGCAGAACGTAGGCGCGAGAGAATATGACAGGGTAGAGCTGGGGGCGAAACAGGGGACATGGATAGCCATGGGTGTCTCGGCATGCATCACGGCTGTGATTCTTATCTTGGGAAAACATTTGATGGGGGTTTTTACAGAGACGGAGGAACTGGTGGAGCTGAGTATGCGGATGATGCGTATACTGGCGGTGGGGTATATCGCTATGGCGGTTACGCAGTCCTTATCCGGCATTATGCGCGGGGCGGGGGATACGATGACCCCTATGTGGATTTCCCTGGTGACTACGGTGGCGATCCGGGTGCCGGTGGCTTATGGGATTGCATATCTGACAAGAAGCGAACTGAATCCGAACGGGCGCTGTGAAAGCGTGTTTATCTCCCTGCTGTTTTCGTGGACGTTGGGGGCTGTGATTACCTTTATCTGTTACCGGTGGGGGAAATGGAAAGGGAAAGCGATTGGGGAAAGTAAATAGTTTGGATAGCCTGGCTTCAGGCTATGGAGTGGGCATGGGTGAGATCCATGCTCATTTTTTTATGCACACGGGCACCCAAAGGGAAAACGCTTGTATAATTTTACCAAATATATACCTGAAAAAATGTTAAATTTATTGAATATTCACAAAATGTTCATATTTAATTATATTTACTTAATATCTATGTGATATCCTGAAATTGATAAAAGGCGGAGGAAGCGCGTTGGGCGGGCTTCCCAAAAAATGGAGTACAGTATTGCCCCGGGCAGGGAAGGGCGGGTATTGGCGGGGCAATGGCAGAACCGGAAGAGGAGGGATGCGCATGAAACGGCGGGGGTGGATAGTATTGCTGGCGACGGCGGCTTTGGTGGTAATGGTTAATGCAGCGGCATGGAAAAGCAGTGGGTTTTGCGATTGGTATGTATCCTGCGTTTATCCCCTGTGGGTCAGTACATACGGAAGGCTGACCGGGCTTCTTACTTTTTCCGTGGGGGAGTGGATGTTGGTTGCGGGCGTAGTTCTGACAGCGGCGGTTTTACTGGCAGGAATAGCGGCGGTTATTTTCCGGGCAGCGTTCCGGAAGGCAAAGGGCTACGGCACAGTGACGGGCTTGTGCCGGAAATGCTTTGCCGCTTATGCATGGATCCTGACGGGGGTAGCAGTGGTTATGACCCTGAACTGTTTTATCCCTTACCATTGTTCTACGCTGGAGGAAAAATATGGGTTAATGGATCGCATGGCGGCAGGGGAGCCGGTTCTTCAGGAACTTATGGAGAAGGAGTATACGATTGAAGAATTGGGGCAGTTAAGGGATTATGTGGTGATTAAATGCAATGAACTGGCGGCACAGGTGGAGCGGGATGCGGAGGGGAATATTATTTATCCGGAGAATATGGAGGAACTGGCTGCGGAAGCAATGTTGAATTTAAGCGCAGACTGCGGGCAGCTTGGCGGGTATTACCCGCAGCCTAAGCAGTTTGCTTTTTCGGAATTTTTCAGCCAGCAGAAGATGAAGGGGTATTTTTTCCCGTTTTCAATGGAAATTAATTATAATTCCCTGATGCATGAGATAAACCGCCCGGCAACAATCTGTCATGAATATGCGCACCTGAAGGGATTTATGTATGAGGAAGAAGCGAATATGATAGGGTTTCTGGCATGTATCCGTTCATCGGATCTTACTTTCCAGTACAGCGGTTATCTCAGTGTCCTGAACTACATTAACAATGAGTTTTACGATGCGGTCGGGAGAGATATGCAGGTATATGCTTCCCATGTGGGGATCTCACCGCAGGTGCGCAGGGAAAATGTGTTCCTGGAGGAAAAGGCATGGGAGAAGGTGGAGCAGAAAGCTGTAATAAGTACGGAAGTGGTAGATAAAGTATCCGATAAATTATCCCAGACGTCCATGGTATTGAATGGTGTGGAGGACGGTATCCTGAGCTATACGAGGGTAGTCGGGCTGTTACTGCATTACTTTGACGGAGCGGCGGAGGTGCAGGAGACACTGGCTGCTATCGGGGAGGGGCAGGAACTTTTGGTGCAGTCGGAATAAATGCCGGAGGGAATATGCCGGCAGGGACTGAAGGCACCCGGTAAGCGAACAGGGAAAAACCCGAATGGGATCCATATTATTTTTTGAAACGGGATTTTTTATAATTTTGGGAAGTTTGCTTGCAATCTTACTTGCAGCATGTTATATTTTTAACGAGCAGTATTCCGCGGAAACTGCATCGGATGGTAGTGTGCATCGCTTGGAAAGAGGGTGGTGCATGGAATGAGAATTGGAATTATAGGTGCCGGAAGAGTAGGTTGTTCGATGGGGAAGTACCTGGCGGACAAAGGAAAAACGGTAACCGGCTATTACAGCCAGAGTTATGGGAATGCTGCAAAGGCAGCGGAATTTACCAGTACGGACTGCTTCCGGACAATGGAAGAGCTGGTAGCTTTGAGTGATACCCTGTTTATCGCTACACCGGACGGGAAAATCGGTGCAGTGTGGGATTGCATGAAAGCAATGTCTTTGGATGGGCGGATTATATGTCATTTTAGCGGCTCATTATCATCTGATGTATTCAAGGGAACGGATGAAAAGAAAGCTTACGGGGTTTCGGTTCATCCTATGCTCGCGTTTCGCGATAGATTTTCCTCATATGGACAATTGGAAAACTGTTTTTTTACTTTGGAAGGCCATCCTTATGCGGTTGGGCAGATGGAAAAACTGCTGGAGGAGCTTGGAAACCCGTACTGCAGGATAAAAGCGGAGGATAAGGCAAAGTATCATTGTGCGGCCAGTATCTTAAGCAATGATGTGGTGGCGCTTTTGGATATGGGGTTCGGGCTTCTGGGCCAGTGCGGGTTTACGGAGGAAGAGGCGTTATACGCAGCGGCGGCTTTGGTCAGGGGAAATGTGGAGAATGTCCTGGCAAACGGGACACTGCCCAGTATGACGGGGCCGATCCTGCGGGGGGATACTGTTACGGTCAGTAAGCATCTGGCAGCGCTTAGCGGCGAAGAGAGGGAAATATACCGTCTTCTGGGAAAAAGGCTTTTGCGGATGGCGGAGGAAAGAAAGGGAAAAGAAGAGGCAGGCGCGCTGCCGGAGGAAGGGCATTACATAGAAATAAAACAAGTTTTAAACCGGAGAGTATGAAGAAACATCAAGGGGAGGGTTATGGCATTGGGAAAAGGGGATTTCATAAAATTTATGTACAGGGAAAACGGAATCAGGAAGGAGTTGGGATGATGAAGAATACATCGGTAACTTTCAGGCAGGCGAAGGAGAAAGGCGGGAAGCTTACGATGCTTACCGCATATGATTATTCAACAGCCAAAATGGTGGATGAAGCGGGGATAAATTCGATTTTGGTAGGGGATTCGCTTGGAATGGTATGTCTTGGGTATGAGGACACCTTGTCCGTTACTATGGAGGATATGATACATCACACGAAAGCGGTGGCGCGCGGGGCAAAGGAGGCATTGGTTATTGCGGATATGCCGTTTATGTCTTATCAGGCTTCGGTGTATGATGCGGTGGTAAATGCAGGCCGGCTGGTCAAAGAGGGGCATGCACAGGCGGTTAAGTTAGAGGGAGGGAAGGAGGTATGCCCTCAGATAGAGGCCATTGTGAAGGCATCCATCCCGGTTTGCGCGCATATTGGGCTGACACCGCAGTCTATCCATGCGTTCGGCGGGTTCAAAGTGCAGGGAAAAGGGGAAGAGGCGGCAAGGAAACTGATAGAGGCGGCTCAGGCGGTCGAGGAGGCAGGGGCTTTTGCCGTAGTACTGGAATGTGTCCCTGAGGCTTTGGCAAAGCTGGTTACGCAGAAGGTATCTATTCCGACGATAGGTATCGGGGCAGGCGCAGGCTGTGACGGGCAGGTGCTTGTATACCAGGATATGCTGGGGATGTATGCGGACTTTGCGCCTAAGTTTGTGAAGGTGTTTGCCAATGTAGGGGAAGAGATGCGGAAGGGTTTTGCCGCATATAAAAAAGAAGTGGAGGATGGGAGGTTCCCGGCGGCGGAACATACATTCCGGATGGATGAAAGTATTTTGGAAAAATTATATTAATGAGATTTAAAACAGGATCTAAGGGAACAGGAGCGGAGAGATGATTATTTCAGGAAGTATAGAAGAGACAAGGAACCAGGTGAAGGAGTGGAAGAGGCAGGGGTGCCGGGTTGGGTTAGTGCCTACGATGGGTTATCTGCATGAGGGGCACAAAAGCCTGATGGAAGCGGCGAAGAGGGAAAACGATAAGGTGGCAGTGAGTGTTTTTGTCAATCCTATCCAGTTTGGGCCGAATGAGGATTTTGCAAGCTATCCGAGGGATTTTGGGCAGGATGCGGCGCTTTGCGAAAGCGTGGGGGTGGATTTGGTTTTCCATCCTGAGGCGGAGGAAATGTATGATGAGGATTTCTGTACTTATGTGGACATGGACGGGCTGACAAAGGAATTATGCGGGAAAAGCCGTCCGACACATTTCCGGGGCGTGCAGACGGTGGTGAGCAAGCTTTTCCATATCATCCCGGCGGACAGGGCGTATTTCGGACAGAAGGATGCCCAGCAGCTTGCGGTGATTAAAAAGATGGTACGGGATATGAGCATGGACATTGAAATTGTCGGCTGTCCGATTGTCCGTGAGCCGGACGGCCTGGCGAAAAGTTCCAGAAACACTTATTTGAATGCGGAAGAACGGCAGGCGGCGCTGGTTTTGAGCAGGAGCCTGGCAGAAGGCAGGAAACTGGCAAAAGCCGGGGAGCGGAATGCTTCCAGGGTGAAGGATGCCATTACGGGTGTGATAGAGAGTGAAAAATTTGCACGCATTGACTATGTGGAGATCGTGGATTTTGCGGATATTACGCCCCTGGCAGATTTGGATCATGCAAAAAACGGGGAAATCCTCTGCGCGGTTGCCGTTTATATAGGAAAGACGAGACTGATTGACAATTTTATTATGAAGCTGTAAAGGAAAGAGAGTATGAATATAAGGATGTTAAAAGGGAAAATCCACCGTGCGGTAGTAACCCAGGCGGAGTTAAATTATGTGGGGAGCATAACGGTGGATACGGACTTGCTGGAAGCGGCTGGTATTCTGGAATATGAGATGGTGCAGATTGTGGATGTGGAAAACGGCAGCAGGTTTGAAACCTATACGATTGCAGGGGAGGCAGGAAGCGGTGTCATCTGCCTGAACGGGGCTGCAGCGCGGCAGGTGCAGACAGGGGATCATGTGATTATTATGGCGTATGCGGATATGACGCCCAAAGAGGCGGGGGAGCATAAGCCTTATGTGGTATTTACGGACGAACACAACAGGATCGCGCGGGTATCACGTTATGAAAAACACGGGGAACTGGGCTTGTGAAACTGTGCATAAGTTATTTCTGCACAGTTCCTTAATCCCGGCCCGGTGGATTGCCAGGCGGAAAACGAGTGCATTTTTGCACTCGTTTTTCATTATAAGGCTTCCCATTCCGCTTACGCTGGTGTAATATAATGTTAAAAGAGGTATAGGATATATGAATATTACGCACAGGGCAAATAACAGCGCTCAGGCGGATTGGATAAAAGGGTATTGAGAGAGAAAGAGGAGGATCATTATGCAGACTAACGATTTCAAAGGTTTAAAACTGTCACGTTTGGGGTTTGGCGCTATGCGTCTGCCTGTGAATGAGGACAATTCCATTAATCAGGCCGCAGTGGAGGAGATGGTGGACTACGCTATCGGACATGGGGTAAATTATTTTGATACGGCTTATCCATATCATGGCGGGAACTCCGAGAATTCTATCGGCAGGGCCCTTGCCGGGTATCCCCGGGATACATGGTATCTGGCCAGCAAGTACCCCGGCCATCAGATTGCCGCGAGCTATGATCCCGCCGCGGTTTTTGAGGAGCAGTTAAGGAAGTGCGGGGTGGGGTATTTTGACTTTTATCTGCTCCACAATGTCTACGAGAACTCCATCGGCACTTATCAGGATCCTAAGTGGGGAATTCTTGACTATTTCAGGGAACAGGTGAAAAACGGGTGTATCAGGCACCTGGGCTTTTCCAGCCATGCGCGGACCGATACGTTGGAAAAGTTTTTGGATTACGCCGGGGAAGACATGGAATTTTGCCAAATCCAGTTAAACTACCTGGATTGGACGTTACAGGACGCCAAAGCGAAGTATGACCTGCTCACAGGCAGGGGAATCCCTGTATGGGTGATGGAGCCGGTGCGCGGCGGGCGGCTGGCAGATCTGTCCAGGGAGGATACCGCAAAACTGAGATCCGTGCGTCCTGACGAAAGCAGCGCCGCCTGGGCTTTCCGCTGGCTGATGAATCTGTCCAATGTAAAGATGGTGCTTTCAGGCATGAGCAATATGGAACAGATGGAGGACAATGTCAGGACATTTTCCTCCGGTGAGCCCCAGACCGCACAGGAAGCCGCCCTGCTGATGGAACTGGCTGAGAGAATGAAGAACGCCCTGCCTTGTACAAAGTGCAGATATTGTTGCGACGGATGCCCGCAGGGCCTGGATATCCCAATGCTCATCCATGCTTATAACGATGCAAAATTTGGGGGCGGATCAACGGTGGCTATGCAGTTTGACGCCCTTCCGGAGGACAAGCGCCCTGCCGCCTGCGTTAAGTGCAAAGCCTGTGCGGCCGTGTGTCCCCAGAATATCGACATCCCTGCCGCTTTAGAGGAGTTGGCGGATATCCTGGCTGGGACGCCCAGTTGGGCCGAAGTGTGCCGCCAGCGGGACGAGGCGGCTAAGAAGCTGAAGGAACAGACAATGTAAATATCGATTCGGATATAAAAAAGGAGAGGAATGGGAAATGAGGGAAGTGCTTATGATGATGTTGCCGGACTGCCCGTACTGCAGACAGGCAGACGGTATGATACGGGAGCTGCGGGAGGAAAACGAAAAGTACGCCCGGGTGGAGATAAGGCGCGTGGATGAGGAGGCAGATACGGAGCTGGCAGCTTCTCTGGATTATTATTATGTGCCAAGCTTTTTTGTGGATGGGAAGAAGCTGATGGAGGGTGTGCCGGAAAAGGAAAAGGTGAGGGCGGTATTGGATGCTGCATTGGAATAAGGCGGGAAAGGGATAACGGATGGTATCGGAAAAGAAAAAAACTGTGTGGAAATTCATTGTCTGTGCCGTCCTGGTTCTGGGTACAGGCATTGGGTGGGGGTTCATTTCCGGCACCAATGCTCCCGGTATGGCGGATCCGGCCTGGGAAGAGGATTTTCCGGTGCGGATAGAGTCTTGTTTGATAGACAGCAAGACGGGAGGTATCAGAATCAGTGCTTATGCCGGGGAGTTTCCGGACAGTGACGATATCTTTTATTATCTCTTTGCCTTAGAAACATATGAAGAGGAAATTCCCGCGGGGCAGGCGTACCTGCTGCGGGGACGTAAAGAGACGGAGTTGGAATTTAATCTTGAATTTATTCCGGATCCTGCTTTGGAAGTTTATAACGAAACAGCGCAGGAGCCGGAAACAGGGACCGGAATAATGCCTCAGTCAGAAGAGGGGCTGTTTCATAAGTATGTGGTTGCGGTGAAGAGGGAAGGGCAGTATATTGCGGTAAGCCGGCCTCATTATATTACCAACCCGGAGGCATTGGCCGTCTTTGTGTCAAACGGGGAGCGGCCGGAGGGAAAAAAGGGGCTGCTTATTGATCCGGAGAAATTACTTGGCCCGGAGTTAGAGGAACTGGGGGTAAAACATGCGGCGTACAATATTCCGGTTTCCAGGATATTGGGGCATGATGAGGAAGATGCTTATGAGGCGGTCCGTTATTTTTACAGAGGGAAGGAATATATTTTTAACGGGCGGGTGATGTCGGAATATGACTTGGTTTTTCGGACACTGACGGAAAAAGGGATAGAAATTACGGCGATTATCCTGAATGATGTCTCGGAGGATTACCCCTGGCTCATCCATCCCCTGGCGCGTTCCGGAATAGGGAAGCCGCCGTATTATGCTTTTAACGCGAGCGACGGGCAGGGGTCGGAATACCTGGCGGCAATAGGTTCTTTTCTGGCGGAAAGGTATTCCGGTGTCATGAACGGCAGAGGGGTTGTCTCAAACTGGGTGATTGGCAATGAGATTAATGCCAGAAAAGAATGGAATTATATGGAATATACGGATTTGGATGTTTATGTGCGGGAATATGTAAGGGCATATCGGATATTCTATAATGCAATAAAAAGCATAAACAGTGCGTGCAGGGTTTATATTTCCCTGGATAACCAGTGGGGCAGGGTGAATATACTGACGAGGAGCTACAAGGCCAGGGACGTGCTGGAGGAGTTTAACAGACAGATAAGGGAAGAAGGGAATATTGACTGGGGGCTGGCAATCCATCCCTATAATAAACCTTTGGCAAAGTGCGATACATGGAAAGGTTCTTTTTATGTGAGAGACAGGGCGGACACGCCGGTGGTGTCGATGGCAAACATCCATGTGGTGACAGATTATATGCGGCAGGAGGGATTTCTGACCGATGCAGGAGAGGTACGTCCCATTACGCTGAGCGAGCTGGGGTATTCTTCTTCGAAAGGGGAAAAGGAGCAGGCGGCGGCTATTGTATATGCCTATAAGATGGCGGAAGCAAATCCTTATATAGATGCGGTCCTGTTTTCCAGGCAGACAGACGCGGAGGCGGAGACAGAGAAGCTGAAGCTGTACCTGGGATTGGATCATCCGGACGGCACTCATAAGTATGCCTACTATGTTTATAAATATATGGATACGGAAGAGGCGGACAGCTATACCGGATTTGCAAAGGATATGATAGGGATCGGGAATTGGCCGGAAGTGACGGGAAAGAAAGAGGAAATCAATGGGCGGGCAGGGAAAAAAGAAACAGGAAACATACAGTGAGGGGCAAAGGGAACTGATCAGCATTATCGTACCTGTCTATAATATTATGGACTGTCTTCCCAGATGTGTGGAGTCTGTCCGCCGCCAGACGTATTCTAACCTGGAAATCCTTCTGGTGGACGACGGTTCCAACGACGGGACGGAGAAGCTGGTGGACAGGCTGGCGGAAAGTGACAGCCGGATACGGGTATTCCATAAGGTTAACGGGGGTTCCTCTTCCGCGCGGAATCTGGGTATCCGTGAGGCGCGGGGGAAGTATATCGGTTTTGTGGACAGTGATGATTTTATAGAGCCGCAGATGTACGGGAAGCTGATGGAATGTATCCATCAGGAGAAGGTACGTATTGCCCAGGTTTCAAGGGATGAGACAGATGAGCGGGGGAACAGGCTTCCGGATGTCTGCATTCCGCCGGAAAAAGCTTACGTGTGCCCGGCGGAAACTTTTTTCAGGGAACTTTTGCTGCACCGGGGGGATTGCTCTTACTGTACGAAACTGACGGAAAGGAGCCTGTTTGATAAATATTGTTTCCCGGAGGGCGTCCTCAATGAGGATTTTCATTTGTTGGTGGAAATGCTGGGGGAAGTGGAAGGGATAGCCGTTTTGCCGGAGCAGTATTATCATGTATTTTACCGGGCGGGGAGCAATACGAGGAAAAAGTCGAAGGACGATTTCTCAAGGGTGTTTATGGATATTGTGGATAATGCGGATATGGCGGAGCGGATAGCGGCAAAACGGTATCCGGGGCTGAAGGAGGAAGCGGTGCGTTTCGGCCTTTACCAGCGGCTGGATTATATGCTTCATATCCCGGTGGGGAAAATGACCGCGGATAATACATTTTATGCAGGCGTAAAGAAGTACTTACGGCATCATTTGGCGGATACGGTAAGGAACCGGTATCTGAGCAGGAAAAATAAGGCGTACCTCCTGCTGCTGACAGTTGCGCCGCGGACGGTCCGGCGGATACATGGGTGGAAAATGGGGCGCAGGGCAGCAGTACAACAGTCGGAGTGAAAGGCGGGGATATGGGGAGAGGAGACGGAAAAGGGATTTTGGATACGGCAAGGCGGGCAAAAAAGGGGGAAGGGTTTTCCGGGAGCCGGGGGAAAGGGATGTGGGTGGCTGCATTTGCGGTGCTTCTTTGCCTGCAGATTATGACTATGGTTTATTTTGGCGGCAGGAAAACAGGCTTCCATGAGGATGAGTATTACTCTTTCTATTCTACGAACCGGACGGGGGGACTGTATGAACCGGATCGGGAGTGGGTTGACAGGGATACGTTCCGCAATGAGTTTGTTGTTTTGCAGGGGGAAGGGTTCCGTTACGGCCTGGTTGCCGAGGTACAGTCCTGGGACGTGCATCCTCCGTTTTTCTATTTCCTGTTACATACTGCATGTTCCCTGTTTCCGGGGGTATTCAGCAAGTGGCTGGGAATCGGCGTGAATTTGATTGCTTTCTGCCTTAATTTCGGTTTGCTTTCCTGGCTTGGTTATATGGCGGCCGGAGGAAATAAGCGGCTGGCATGGGTAGTGACGGCGGTCCATGGTTTTAATCCGGTAATTATTTCCGGGGTTATGTTTATACGGATGTATGAGTGGCTGACGGTATTTGTATTGCTGTGTGCCTGTCTGCACGTATGGGCAGTGAAATCCGGAAGTCTTTTTCCAAC
This sequence comes from uncultured Lachnospiraceae bacterium, assembly GCA_947385425.1. Lineage (GTDB taxonomy): Bacteria > Bacillota > Clostridia > Lachnospirales > Lachnospiraceae > Kineothrix. The sequence continues at coordinate 65,380 of CANDKY010000004.1, forward strand.
CCCTGATTGGCGGAGTGCAGAGAACCCTGCCGGCGGCAGGCGGAACTCTGGCTGTACCGGACGGAACCCTGCCTTTGGCAGGGGGAATAAAAGGCAAGCCGGGAATAGCGTTTCCAAAAGGTTTCTGCTTGCGCTGATGGCGGTGAATTATCTGGGATTTTTGACACAGTACTATTACGTTATTTTTCTTATTTTTATGGCGGCCGGGTTTTGCCTGTGGAATTTGTCGCTTTGCGCGGAGAGGAAGGCATGCGGCAGAGGATGGGTATTGCACAGGGAGCTGCTGAAAGGGCGTGTTTTGGCATGCGTGAAATATGGATGTGCCTGCGGTGTGTCACTGCTGCTGGCAGTCGCCAGTTATCCGGCAAGTTTGTCCCATATTTTTCGGGGATACCGGGGGACCGGGGCGGTTTCCGAATTTTTAGACGCGGGGAATACAAGTGAACGGCTGGGATTTTTTATAGGGTTAATGGATGAATATCTGTTTGACGGGTATCTCTGGCTCTGGCTTGCGGTGATTGTTCTGATGGTGTGTGCGGTTTGGATAAAGAAAAAGGGGCAGGAGAAGAAAAGGAAAGCGGGAAAGGCATGTTCCCTGCAGGAGGCAGTGATGCCGGAAGGGCCGGGAAGAATGGGCGGGGGGAAGGATGCGGCAGTATTTTCTCTCCTTTTATTCGCGGCATGCGGTTATTTTTTTACGGTATCGAAGACGGCGCTTTTGCTGTATGAGACATCGAACCGGTATCAGCTTCCGGTATATGGAATATTAATATTGCTGGTGATTACGGCGGTGTACGGTTTGTGGAGGCATTTGGTATATTTTTATTGCCAGGGGGACGGAGGTGAGCGGAAAGCGAAATGGCTGGAGGCGGCAGGGGGATGTTTACTCCTTTTTTTGTTTTTGGTTGGGGATGTGCAGGAGATTAATGCCGGAAAGACGATTTTCCTGTACGAAGAGGAAGCGGAAAATGTGGAGTATGCAAAAGAGAATGCGGATACGCCCGTGGTTATCCTGTATAATGAAGCAACGCCTTACCATGTGTGGTGGCGTTCGCAGGAATTGATGGAATATGACAGGGTATATTTTGTCAGTGAGGGAAATAAGGAAGAGATTACGGATGAGATTATATGCGGCAGCGATAAGGTCATTGTATATGCGGCGGATTATGATACGCAGGAAGAAAGTCTGGAATTGATTTTGCAGAGTAATCCGGGGCTTAGGGAGTATCGGCTTGTTTCACGGAAATCGCTGTGGAGTGTTTATGAGTTTGAGTAGGTTTTGGATGGAACGGAGGGAAAGCTATGGATGAAATCAGGCTGGGCACGGTTGGTTCCGGTACTATTGTACATTCCATACTGGATAATGTAAAAATCACGGAGGGTATCCGCCTTGCTGCAGTGTATTCCCGCGATGAGGAGAGAGGGAAAATGCTGGCGGCAGAGTATGGCGCGGAGAAAGCCTATACGGATATGGATGCTTTCCTGGCTGACAGTGATATAAATTTTGTTTATATAGCGACGCCTAATCTGCTGCATTATGAACAGACGAAAAAAGCGCTGCAGGCAGGGAAAAACGTAATATGTGAAAAACCTTTCTGTACAAGAGGGGAACAGGCCAGGGAATTGGCAGGTCTTGCAAAAGAAAAGCATTTATTTCTGGTAGATGCGGTCCCCACAGTGTTCCTTCCCAATTTTGAGATTTTGAAAAAGGAGTTGCCTAAAGTCGGAAGGGTTAAGCTTGTGATGGCGAATTACAGCCAGTATTCCAGCCGTTATGATTCGGTGCTGAAAGGAGAAGTGCCGAATGTTTTTAATCCTGCGTATGGCGGCGGATGCCTGATGGATATTAATTTCTATAATGTTTATTTAAACGTTGCTTTGTTTGGAAAGCCGGAGGAAACCGTATATTACCCGAATATTTACGGCGGCCTGGCAGATACCTCAGGGGTCCTTGTGATGCGTTACGATGGATTTGTCAGCCAGTCTGCCGGGGCCAAAGATACCTGGGGGGTAAATTATTTCCAGATAGAGGGGGAGCAGGGCTATATTTATGTCACGGGCGGCAGCAACGGGATAGCGGAAGTAAGGGTAGTTACGAAAACTTCGGAGGAATGCCTGAATGCGCAGGACAGTCCGGACCGCTGGTTTTATGAAGTCCAAAATCTTACGAAGCTGGTGCTGGCGGAGGATTATGAAGCGGTTTACAAAGGGCTGGATGTAATGGCGGATGTGATAGATACCCTTGAAAGGGCAAGGAAAACAGCGGGGATAATATTCCCGGGGGACAGCGGGGATGCGGATAAGAACGGGCCGGTTGCGGGATGGGAGGAAACAGGATGAAGATAGCCGTATTTTATGAAAATATTCTGGAGGGAATAAACAAAGAGGGATTACAGGAAGAGGAAGTTTTGAGAGAGCTGCATCACCTCGGCATGGAACTGGTTTATATCAGCTATGATAACCTGGAGGCAAAACGGGATATACTTCTTCCGCTGTTTGCGGAAATTGGGCTGAAAGTGGAGGGGCTGCATTGGACCTTTGATTTCGGCCTGCATCCGGAGAACCAGGGCTATAAAAGGGTAATTGATTTGGCGAAAGAGGCCGGAGCCGGGAATATATTGATTGTCCCGGGAATGATTTCCCGGGAGCAGCAGGTGAGAAGGGAGCAGTTGCTTCTGAATATGAAAAAGGCGCTGGCGGATGCTGTGAAATACGGGGAGGAAAAGGGGATTGCAGTATCGATGGAGGATTACGACAGCCTGGAGGCTCCGTATAATTCCCTGGAAGGTTTGAAATGGTTCCTCGATGGGGTGGAGGGCCTGAAATGCAGTTTTGATACGGGAAATTTTGTTATGTACCATCAGGACGAATGGGAGGCATTCCGGCTGCTGCGCGATAAAATATGTACATTGCATTTAAAGGATCGCTCGGAGACACCGATTAACCTGGTGGACGGCTCCGTTACCTGTGCGGATGGAAAGGTTATGTATTCCGCGCCGGTCGGCAGCGGATGCATGAAGATTGCGGAAATACTGCAGGAACTGGATAGGGATGGTTATACGGGGAATGTGATTGTGGAGCTGTTTGGTTATACACATACTCTCGACGGAATCCGGCAGTCCATCGAGTGGCTGAAACGAAAGTGCTTTATGATCAGAAAAGCGGCAAAAGAAGATGCATCGAGGCTGGCCGAGATACTTATTTTTGCCAAAAGAGGTGCATACCGTCCGATTTTCAGAAATGACTTTGTTTCCTTCAATGAGATGTCCGTTCTGGATACTGCCCTGCATTTCAGGGATAATCCGGAGGCACTGGGAGGGATTTACGTCTATGATGACGGAATAGTGCGGGGAATGATGCATATAGAAGAGTATAGGGCAAACGGGCAGGGAAGGGCTTTTCAGTTAAAAGAACTGTATGTAGATTATTTTTTTCAGAGACAGGGGATTGGAAGAAAGCTGATGCGCGGCTTCCTGGACATGGCACGGGAGGGGGATGCCGATTCCGTCTTTTTATGGGTGCTTGAAAAAAATACGGCGGCCATAAAATTTTATACAAGTGCGGGGTTCAGGGCGACAGGTGAGCGGCGGCAGGAGCCGGGGACAACGGAATATCTTCTGAAGTATGAAAGGGATTTTGCGGAGGATACGGCGGTTTTCAGGTTATGGAAATCATGAAGACGGAGTTTTTGTTTCCATCTTCATGACTTCCGTTTTCATGGTTTCCGCGGCAAAAGATAAAGATGCTATTTTACCAGTTTCATATCTACCCTTAATATATGGTTGATCAGCCAGTCAACTAAGAAGTCAAGGATATCTTCCACTGTTTCATTTTGCTGCTCGAAATCGGACAGGGCATCTAAATCGATTTCGGACAGCTTGCTTTCGAATTGACGGTGCTGGGCGGCATGCTGGGTTATGTAGGGATATTGGATGCTTTTCTGGTATTCTTCCTCGTGCGCAAAGTGTGACCTGGTGTAGTTCACTAATTCGGATACAAGTTCGACAATCTGGTCGCTTTTGTCCAGCAGTACACTGTCGTCAAGTAAATCCTGGGTTTCCTGTGCGAGTTCGAACAGCCTGGCGTGTTCCTGGTCAATAAAATCAATTCCTGTGAGATATTCCGGTTTCATTTCATACATACAAATCCTCCATTCCGGTTCCTGTTAAAAATGAGCCTAAATCATATGGTTATATTGCCTGACGAAATATTCCGTACCTATATTACTACCTTTTATGTGCAGGATCAAGGGGGATTTTGCAGCTTATTTGAATGGGTTTTACTAAACAGAAGAGGCACGTTATCGGCAGAGTCCGGGTCGGCTGTGAAGGGCATCCAAGTTTGTATTTTAAACTTTGACCGGCACAGCCTAAAATGGCCATCCATGGCCACTTAAATTTTCCGGTAAGGACTAACTCATATTTCATAAATCAATGTCCTCCAGCGCTTCCGCAAAACTGCCGTATCTCTTTGTTTTAGGATCTCTACTGATTTGTTTTGCTTCTTCCATAGCTTCTATCACTTCCTGCTTATATTTAGGAAGTTCTACACTGAAAGGAAGTCCGCCACGCATAATTGCCTGTCTTAAAAACATATTTACGGCACTGGACATGTCAATTCCAAGTTGATTAAAAAGCTCCACTGCCTGTCTTTTTACGTCTTCTTCTATTCGTATTTGAGTTTGTACAGTTGCCATATTCTCACCTTCTTTCTCTTATATTGTATATCGGTTTGTTTACAATGTCAATCATATGCGTTGATAATATTATTTCGACATATTATAAAACGAAATTTAAAGTACCATTTTTATGCACTGTCATCACAAACGGGAATTTAATCAAATCTGATTCTAAATTTACATTCTGCATCTCCAGAAAGAATTGTCTCTACTTGTTCTACATAAAATTTGTTTTCATTCCATACGCTCTCGCCTACATAAATAATGCTCTGCCTTGAACATTCGCATAAATTAGGAGTATTTACACCACCAGCGGTATGAATATCGCATGCACACTCCGGGAAATAGATAAAGTATTCTTTATCAGGCACTACAATCTCACCACGAACATTACCTATTTCTCTTAATCTGCTATAAAACTCATCACGGTCTCCATTTACAGTCTGATACAATTTCAGATACGACTGCAAAACACCTGTGTCAGCACAATTTCGGGCACAATGTTTTAAAAGACAGCTCCTGCTATCAGTATCTATTTCATCCAGTCCATTTTCAAATCCTTTTAACCATTGGCAAAAGAACTTCTTATCCATAACATTTCTCCAATTCTTTATGTAATAAATTCAAAGTTATCTTATGTGTTTCATTTTACGCTATATGGAACAAACAAACAATACAAAACCATCTTTTTTATTCTGATTGTTCCTGTTTATCCTCAATGCGGCAGCGGAACTTTTAGTTACACTTTGGTTACGCTATGAGGATGATGTGTCGGAAAGCCCCTTTCTATCAGTATTTTTTTTCCGCTGTTTTTTCCAAACTTATTTGGATAAAGCGTTGCGTTACATTTTGCCGCATGCTATAATCTTAGCGTGAAAAGAAGCTCTAAGGCGTCAAAGGACGCCGCCTAAGAGCTTCTAGGATTTGCCATGCGTAGCATTGCAAATCCATTTCACGCGGAAAAACGTCGGGAAAGAGGCGTTTTTCCAGGTTTTTCATGGCAGGGACTGGTTGGGGAAGAGAGGAGGAATGTCGGAAAAGAGACGTTCTTTCGGTTTTTTGTGGCCTTGGCTGGTTGCCAAAGAGTGGAGGGAGGTCCGGAAAGAGGGAAGTTTCCGGAGAGGTGGGAGGATTTGGAGTGCTGCGGGGGCGGCGTTATGGAGGTTGGTATGGAAGAGAATTATGATAAGGACGGCATGCGCAGGGTGCAGTGGGCGCAGCGGAAGGAAAGGATGCAGCGTGAGAAACGCAAGCAGATGATGATCCGGAGGATATCGAAAGTGGTATTGCCTGTGGCGGCTGTCCTTATTGTTGTATTGATAGTGGTAGGAGTAAAGAGCTGCAGCAGCCGTAAAGACAGGGGAGAAAAGCCGGCGGCAGGGCGGGATGGTGCGGCGGCAGCGCTTGGGAATGTGGAAGGCACAGGGGACGGGCCAGGCGGGGAGGAAGATGCCGGGGCCGGAACAGGACAGACGGGAAATGTGGCAGAGGGAGAGGATATCGGGGCGGACGGAGTTACGTCAGCCGGAACGGAAGGGGAGAACCAGCCCGGGGAAGCGCAGAGTGCAGGTGATGCGGATGACGGTTTTGTGCCGACGAAACTGGCCGGTGAGTATAAGGTTGCAGATCAGACTGTCCCGGCGGGGGATGATATAGTCAGCAGTTACGCTATATTTGTCGATATCGATGAGGGGAATATCCTTATGCGGAAGAATGAGACAAGCCGTATGAACCCTGCTTCCATGACAAAGGTATTGACTTTGCTGGTTGCGGCGGAGCATATTGAAAATTTGGATGATACATTTACGATGACTGGTGAAATTACGGATTATTGTTTTGTAAATGACTGCAGTGTGGCAGGGTTTGAGAAGGGGGATGTGGTATCGATAAGGGATTTGATGTACGGCACTATTTTGCCTTCCGGTGCGGATGCGGCGCTTGGGCTTGCGGTATATGTAGCCGGTTCACAGGAGGCTTTTGTCGATATGATGAATGCGAAGCTGAAGGATCTGGGACTGGCGGATACGGCGCATTTTACGAATTGTATGGGAATCTATGATCAAAATCATTATTGTACAGTTTATGACATGGCCGTCATAATGGAGAATGCGGTAAATAATGATCTATGCCGTCAGGTAATGTCTTCCCGTACTTATACTACTTCTCCGACAAAGCGTTTTCCGGAAGGGATTGAGTTGTCCAACTGGTTTCTGCGTCGCATTGAGGACAAGGATACCGGAGCAAAAGTGGTATGCGGAAAGACCGGTTATGTTGTACAGTCAGGAAACTGCGCGGTCAGTTATGGGGTGGACAGTAAGGGGAAAAGATATGTCTGCGCGACTGCCGATGCCACATCAACCTGGCGCTGTATCGAGGATCACGCATATATGTATAAGAGACTTTCACCGAATTATGGCGAGTAGGGCTCCGTAGGCCCGAAAGAAGCCTGAGTTTGCATCGGCCGGGGAAAACAGGTTATGTAATCCTGTGCCATACCGGTCAGAAGGGAAAGAAAGGAAAGGTAAGGGAGCAGGATGTATAGATTTGACAGCCGCATACGGTACAGTGAAGTGGACAGCGATGGCAGGCTGTCTCTGGAATCGCTGCTGGATTATTTTCAGGATTGTTCCACTTTTCAGTCGGAGGATCTTGGGGTTGGTTTAGAATATCTGACGGAAAGGAAGATGGCGTGGATATTGTCAGCGTGGCAGATCGTGGTGGAAAGGTATCCGGAAATGGGCGAGAGTGTGTCGATCGGTACAGTGCCTTATGAGATAAAGGGGTTTATCGGCTATAGGAATTTTCTGATGGAGACAGGAAGCGGTGAGCGCCTGGCCTGTGCCAATACCGTTTGGACGCTGATGGACATGGAAAAAATGAGGCCCGTAAAAGTGACACAGGAAATGCAGGAAGCATATGAACTGGAGGAAAAGCTGGAAATGGACTATGCGCCGCGTAAAATTTCCCTTCCTGATATGGAAGGCATACGGCGTGAAGCTGTGGAGATTAAACAGCATCATCTGGACACAAACCACCATGTGAATAATGGGCAGTATGTCCGTATTGCCATGGAATGCCTGGAGGGGATATCGGGTATCCGGCAGATGCGTGCGGAATATAAGAGGCAGGCGCATCTGGGCGATAATTTGTATCCGTCTGTTTATGCAAAGGACGGCGTTACGACAGTTTCCCTGGATGGGAAAGAAGGGCAGCCTTTCTGTGTAGTGGAATTTGTGCAGAATGGGGCCGGAAATGGGGGGCAGTTATGATAAGATTGGGTGAGAAACAGGATTTGAAAGTGGTAAAGACGGTGGATTTCGGAGTATATCTTTCGGAAGACAAGGAGGGGGAAGAGGATAAGGTGCTGCTCCCCCGCAGGCAGGTGCCGGAAGGGACGAAGGCGGGCGATGTGCTGCATGTTTTCGTTTACAGGGATTCAAAGGACAGGCCGATCGCTACAACGAATGAAGTGAAACTGACGTTAGGGGAAATTGCTTTGCTGAGGGTTTCACAGGTCGGAAAAATCGGTGCATTTCTGGATTGGGGGCTGGAAAAGGATCTGTTTCTTCCGTTTCGTGAGCAGACGAAGCCGGTGCAGGCAGGGGACGAATGTCTTGCGGCGCTTTATATTGATAAGAGTAACCGGTTATGTGCCACAATGAAGCTGTATCCTTATTTGGATACTGCCGGCAATTATCAAAAGGATGACAGGGTGACAGGGCGTGTGTATGAGATCAGCCGGAATTTCGGTGCTTTTGTGGCAGTGGATGATCGATATTCAGGTTTAATACCGGTAAAGGAAATGTATGGTAGGATCGAGGTCGGCGATATTGTTGCGGCGAGGGTGACGGCTGTGAAGGAGGACGGCAAGCTGGATCTCAGTATACGGGAAAAGGCTTATCTGCAGATGGAAAAGGATGCGGAGAAAGTTTTGGATATTATGAAAGGTTATGACGGAGTGCTCCCTTTCAGTGATAAGGCATCGCCGGAAACGATTAAGCGGGAGATGCAGATGAGTAAGAACGAATTTAAGCGTGCAGTAGGGCAGTTACTTAAGAAGAATAAAATTGTAATTGGGGAGAACACGATTCGGCTGAAGTAGGATATAGAGGTGTTGAGTATACGGATGAACAGTAAAAAGGTAAATTGGATTTTCTTATCGATAATATTGCTGCATTTTGCGTTAGTGGCATTGATTACCGTGTTGGGGCTTAAATATGGGTATACGTTGGATATTGTTCCGAATTTTATATTGAGCCAGAGTATTTTATTTGTGCCGGCGCTCCTGGGGGTGTTTCTTTCAGGGGAAAATTTGTTCCGGCTTGTTGGGCTGCGTAAAATGAAAGTATCTTCTTTTTTCAAGGTATGTCTTTTTACGTTCCTGTCTATGCCGCTTACGACATTGATTAATATGATATCCATGCTGTTTGTGGATAATACGGTGGCGGCGATAAGCGGGGAGGTGCTTGAGGTGCCTTTCCTTATTATGTTGTTTATTATAGGGATTTTCGGGCCGTTCAGCGAGGAACTGGTGTTCAGGGGGATTGTTTATCAGGGGTACAGAAAATCCGGGGCTGCATTCCGGGCAATGATATTGTCGGCAGTGCTGTTTGCGCTTATGCATATGAACTTTAATCAGGCGGCATATGCTTTCGTGATCGGGTTAATGCTGGTGCTTTTGGTGGAGGCGACCGGAAGCCTGTGGAGTTCTGTTGCTTTCCATATGCTTTTTAATTCCCAGCAGGTGTGCCTGATGTATCTGTATAATGTGATAACGCCGGGGAATGAACTGGAGGAGGCGCAGGAGATGCTTACAAAGGATATGCTTCTGCTTATGATAAGCATCTGGCTGATCTTTGCGGCGGTGACGACAGCGCTGGCGGCCTGTGTCCTTGTATGGATCGCGAAGGGGGAAGGCCGTGAATATGCCCTGCAGGCTGTATGGACGGACAGGAAGGGAAAGAATGGGAAGAAAGCGCTCTGGCCGGAGGGAGGGCAGATGCCCGGATATCCTGCGGCGGATGTGAGGAAAACGGGTACAGAAAAAGAAAGCGCCGGACCGGACAGAATGGTCACGATCCCGCTAGTGGCAGGGATCGTACTGGCACTTTCTTATATGACTTTAGAACTTATTCTGGAACGACTGTTTTTCTGACAGCAATGTCAGCACTTTTCAGACATACATGTCAAGATTGGCGCCTACTGCAGGATTTACAGACAGTTCCATAGAGGACTTCATCATATCTACCATTGTAGTGCCGGTAGATTCCATCATGTCCAGTGATTTGGAAAGGAGCGCCACACCGACATCGTTGAGTGTTTTTGTCTGGGCGAGCGCCATTGATACTTCAGGAATATTCATAACAATTACCTCCGTTTTTCTTCCTTATATTGCAAGTGTATCACATTTCTGATATAATTGGCAAGATAGCAGAGGTGAATATATTTCATATTATGGTATGGTTGCCGGTTATCGTCTGCGGCGGGGGCGGCAGGGATTGGATCAGGTATGCAGAAAATAAATATATTGGGAATCGGGCTTACGGATTATCCGCTGAAGGAATCCCTGGCGATCTTGGACGGATATGTCAGGACCGGGGGCCTGAATACTGTTTTATATGTCACCACTCCTATGCTTATTATGGCAGGGAGGGATGAGGAAGAGAAGAAATGTATAGAGTCTATGGATATGACATTATGCGGGGATGCGGATATTCTCCGGGTGGCGGGGATTGATTCGGCCGGCAGGCTGTATGAAGTGGAGAACCGCGTATTTATCAAGGAATTCCTGCGGCGGCTGGCACGCAGCGGAAGGAAGATATATTTGCTGGATGATACGCAGGAGGATATGGATTTGCTAAAAGGGCAGTTGGAAGCTTATCAGAAAGGTATTGTGGTGGGAGGGAGTGATATACTGGCCGAAGAAGATGAGGATATGGAAATGATTATAAACAGGATAAATGATGTTGCACCTACTGCGATTATTTCACGCATTTCGCCGGGCAGACAGGAGAAGTGTATGGGGCGTTTCCGGGAATTGATAAATGCGGGGGTGTGGCTGGGCATTTCCAAAGATATGGCTCTGGGGACGGAAAAGGAATCCTTGAGAAAGAAAGCATTGGGCTGGATATATCGGATGATTTTCCGCAGGCGTATCAATCATTTCAATGACGGAAGTGGAGAGTAGGCAGATTTGGGAGGGAAATCTTCAAATCTGCTCTTGTTTATATAGGACCCGATTGTACAAGTTGCCTATACATCGAAATGTTAAGTTTTTATTAAATCATGGAAAAACATAAAAAATATACAAAAATGTGTGCGTTTGGTATGGATTTTTTTGTGGTTTTCTATTAAAATGAAAAACAGAATGCAAAAAAGTTATTGACAGCTTATGATATTGTATATTTTGTATAGGGAACAGGAGGAGAGGGGATATGATTTCTAATCAGATATTGCAGAACACGCTGGACGGCCTGAGAGCAATTGCGCGCATGGAATTATGTGTTATGGATACAGATGGAAAGGAAGTAGCTTCCACAGCATCCGATATGGAAGGCTGTGCCGGCGCTGCGGTAGAGTTCGCAGCATCTCCGGCGGATTCCCAGGAGATACATGGGTATCGTTTTTTTAAGATATTTGATGAACAGCAGTTGGAATATATCCTGATTGCCGGAGGCTCAGACGGGGACGCATATGTACTGGGGAGGATGGTGGCGTTCCAGATAGAGAGCCTTTTGGTGGCTTATAAAGAACGTTTTGATAAAGATAATTTCATAAAGAACTTATTGCTTGACAATCTGCTTCTGGTGGATATTTACAGCAGGGCCAAGAAACTGCATATCCAGACGGATGTGAAGCGGGTGGCGATGATAATAGAAACGGAAAACAGCAAAGACAGCAATGTTCTGGAAATGATGCGTACATATTTCGGTAATAACAGCAAGGATTTTGTCACGGCGGTGGATGAAAACAATGTTATAGTAGTAAAAGACCTGTCGGAAGGGGATCCCGTGAAGGAAATTGAAAAGGCGGCAAGGAATGGGGAGGGCTATCTGCGCAGGGAAGGGATGCAGGGGGTCCGTATCGCCTGCGGGACTATAGTAGGTGAAATCAAGGAGGTAAGCCGTTCTTATAAAGAGGCGAAGATGGCCCTGGACGTGGGGAAGATTTTCTTTGACGAGAGGAATATAGTGGCCTATAGCGAGCTGGGTATCGGGAGGCTGATTTATCAGCTCCCGATACCGTTATGCAAAATGTTTATCAGGGAGATCTTCGGCGGTAAGAGTCCGGACGATTTTGATGAGGAGACTCTTACAACCATAAGTAAATTTTTTGAAAACAGTCTGAATGTTTCAGAGACTTCGAGGCAGTTATTTATCCACAGGAATACTCTTGTTTACCGGCTGGATAAGCTGCAGAAAAGCACAGGGCTGGATCTGCGTGTTTTTGAGGATGCGATTACTTTCCGGATAGCCCTTATGGTAGTAAAATATATGAAATATATGGAAACTTTTTAATGCACAGGGCTGCGCAGTAAAATTTGTTATAAAGGCAGTATATGCCCGTGCGGCGGGCAGGGGAGGTTTCTTCTGTCTGATGATTAGTGATTTAGGTGGGTGAAATACATTGGCGGAAAAGGAAAGAAAGAGACGGAGAGGGAAGCGCGGCATGGAAGTGGGTAATGAGATTATTACCCTGGAGAATGTGAGTAAAGCGTATGCAACCGGTGCTCCGGCATTAAATGGTGTGGATTTACATATTAACAGAGGAGAGTTTGTATTTATTGTCGGCGACAGCGGTTCGGGAAAGTCTACCCTGATTAAACTGCTTTTGAGGGAACTGACACCGACTTCCGGTTATATAAATGTAATGGGGTATGACCTGGTGAAAATCAGGCACAGGAAAATCCCGAAGTTCAGGAGGAATCTGGGAATTGTGTTCCAGGATTTCCGGCTTCTGAAAGACAGGAATGTATATGAGAATGTTGCATTTGCCCAGAGGATTATACAGGTGTCAAATAAGGAGATTAAAAGGAATGTACCCAGCATACTCGCTACGGTAGGGCTTGCCGGGAAATATAAGGCCAAACCAAGGCAGCTTTCCGGCGGGGAGCAGCAGAGGGTGGCATTAGCCAGGGCATTGATCAACAGGCCGACGATCCTGCTGGCTGATGAGCCTACCGGGAACCTGGATCCGAAGAATTCGTGGGAAATCATGAAGCTGTTGGAACAGATTAATGAAAACGGTACTACAGTCCTTGTCGTGACTCATAACAGGGAGATTGTAAATTCCATGCAGAAGCGTGTTGTTACGATGAAAAAGGGGATCATCGTAAGCGACGAGGAAAAAGGAGGTTACATCGATGAGGATTAGTACGTTTTTCTATACAATAGGGCAGGGATTCCGCAATATTGTCAGGAATAAGTGGTTTTCCCTGGCATCTATAGCAACCATCGGAGCCTGCCTGTTCCTTTTTGGCCTGTTTTATGCAATTTTATCCAATTTTGAACATATTGTTAAGACAGCGGAAGAGAGTGTTTCCGTGACCATCTTTTTCCAGGAAGGCACCAGCGATACAAGGATTGCGGAAATCGGTGAGATGGTGAGCCGGAGGGTCGAGGTGTCAAAGGTTGAATTTGTGTCTGCCGAGGAAGCCTGGGCGGGGTTCCGGGATGATTATCTGGGGGAATATTCCGACGGTTTCACGGAAAACCCGCTGATTAATTCGGCCCATTATGTGATTTATCTGGAGGATGTGTCCATGCAGCCGGCACTGGTGACTTATCTGGAATCCATAGTGGATGTACGCCGGATCAATAAGTCGGAAATTACGGCAATGACTTTAAGCGGCATCAATGCATTGATTGCTTATGTTTCGCTTGGAATTATCGGGATTTTGTTTGCGGTATCCATTTTCCTTATCAGCAACACGGTGACAATAGGTATATCTGTCAGAAAAGAAGAAATAAATATTATGAAGTATATCGGTGCGACGGATTTTTTTGTAAGGTCGCCGTTCGTTATTGAAGGGATACTGATCGGGGTGATCGGTTCCATGATCCCGATGGGGATTATTTATATTATTTATAATCAGGTTATTTCTTATATGACAGAGCGCTTTGATATGCTGACACAGTTGCTGGAGTTCCTCCCGGTGGAGATAATATTCCAGACTCTGCTGCCCGTTTCTGTGGCTATGGGGGTGGGGATCGGATTCCTTGGAAGTATTGTGACGGTTAGGAAGCACTTAAGAGTGTAGCGTGAAAAGAAGCTCTAAGGCGTCAAAGGACGCCGCCTAAGAGCTTCTAGGATTTGCCATGCGTAGCATTGCAAATCCATTTCACGCGGAAAAACGCCGGGAAAGCGGCGTTTTTCCAGGTTTTTCATGGCGGGTTTGTGCTGCCGCGGAGCGGCAGTATGTTGGTTAGCGTGAAAAGAGGCTCTAAGGCGTCAAAGGGCGCCGCTTAAGAGCTGATGGGATTTGCTATGTGTAGTATTGTAAATCTATTTCAGCCGGAAGTTTGGGGATAAATTTGTTAATGGGGTGTATGGGGTTATGCGGGCGCTGGAATGGGTATATAGGGATATGGGAATGGAAGAGATATGGGAATGAGGAAAGGTAGGAAGTGTATTTGCGGATTGCTCTTAGCTGTATTGGCTGCGGGTGTGGCGGGGCAGGCAGGTATGCCGGGCAGGGTGGAGGCATCAGGGCTGACAAATGCACTGATAAAGGAGAAGGAAGCGGAGATCAGCGATGCCAGGGAGATGAAAAAGCAGTTGCAGTCGAATCTGACGGATGTAAAGAAGATAAAGGAGGATCTTGAGGCGGCAAAGGAAAATCTGAAGCAGTATGTCGTGCAGTTGGATGGGGAATTAAAAACGATTCAGGAAAAAATTGCGGATTTGAAGGTGCAGATAGAGGAAAAGGAAGGGGAAATAGCCCAGACGGAAGTGGAACTGGAAGGGGCGATTCTTGATCAGGAGAAGCAGTATGAAGCGATGAAGCAGCGCATTAAATTTATGTATGAGACAGGGGACAGCCTGTACCTGGAATTGATATTTTCTTCTGAGAGTTTCGGGGAGATGCTCAATAAGGCGGAATATATTGAGATGCTGTCTGCTTATGACCGGGAAATGCTGGATAAATATGTGGCGACGAGGAAGCTGATTGAATTATACATGGAGGAATTGGAGGCGGATAAGGAATATCTGGAGGAAGCAAAGGCAGGGGTGGAGAGCGAGGAAGCATCCTTAAATTCATTGATAGATGAGAAGAAGAGGACCATTGAGCAGGTGAGCGAGGATATTAATAGGAAGGAGGCGGCGATTGAGGAGTATGAGGCTGAGATCAACGAACAGAATGCGACGATAGCCATGCTGGAAAAAATTGTGGCGGAGGAAAAAGCAAGGCTTGAGGAGGCAAACAGAATCCGGTATGACGGAGGGATGTTTACCTGGCCGGCCCCTTCTTATACAAGGATATCCGATGATTATGGGAACCGGATCCATCCTATTTTGGGCGTGCAGCAGTTTCATAACGGGATTGATATGGCAGCGCCGGGAGGTTCGGCGATACTGGCGGCATATAATGGGAAAGTGGTGGCGGCGGATTACAGCGGCTCGATGGGGAATTATATTATGATAGACCATGGGGATGGGCTTTATACGATTTACATGCATGCTTCGGCGCTTTATGTTTCCAAAGGCGCGAGTGTGTCAAAGGGGCAGAAGATAGCGGCAGTGGGTTCAACAGGACGTTCTACGGGCAATCATCTTCACTTTAGTGTCAGATTGAACGGGAGTTATGTCAGTCCGTGGAATTATATAAGCAAATAATATGGTTGGAGATGAAGGAAGTGGAAGATAACTTGAACAATTACCCAAATGATTATCCGAATAATGCGGCGAACAATATGGCGAATCAGATGCCGCCCAAAAAAAGCAGCGGGGGTTTCCTGAGCGGTTTTTTTTCGGGAATCCTGCTTAGTTTGCTGGTAGCCTGCTGTATTTATACAGGTGTACGTTTTTACTATATTTATCAGATGAAGCAGGAAAATGAGGCGGCAAAAGCGCAGGCGCCTTCGGAAAGCCTGGCAGATGACATGACAATGGAAAAGCTCCGGGTTATGGAGGAAACCATTGACAAATATTATTATGAGGAGAATGTGGATAAAGACTCGCTGGAGGATGGTATCTATGACGGCCTGATAGCGGCTCTGGGGGATCCTTATTCTACGTATTACACAGTGGAAGATCTGGAATCCCTGATGCAGCAGACAGAGGGGGTATATTACGGGATCGGTGCATATGTGGGGATGGATACGCAGACCGGGCTGGCGCATATCAGCGGTGTGATCGAGGATACGCCTGCGCAGGCAGCAGGGCTGCGTGACGGGGATGTCATATACATGGTGGACGGCGAGTCAATGCAGGGATTGGAGCTGTCTGAGGTCGTGGCAAATATTAAAGGGCTGGAAGGGACGCTGGTCCATTTGACGATATACCGGGAAGGGGAAAAGGATTACCTGGAATTTGATGTGGAACGGAAGAAAATTGAGAGTCCTACGGTAAAGCATGAAATGTACGAAAACGGGATCGGGTATATACAGATTACGGAGTTTGATGATGTTACGGTAGATCAGTTTTCGGAGGCTCTGGCAGTGCTGCGGGGGCAGGGGATGAAAGGGCTTATCCTGGATTTGCGCGCAAACCCGGGCGGGAATCTGAGCGCAGTGGTGGAGATTTCCAGGCAGTTGCTTCCCAAAGGGCTGATTGTGTATACGGAGGATCGGGACGGGAACAGGACAGAGTATTCCTGCGACGGCACAAAGAAGTTTGATAAACCGTTGATTGTTTTGGTAAACGGATATTCTGCAAGTGCTTCGGAGATTTTGGCCGGTGCGATTAAGGATTACGGGATCGGTGAATTAATAGGGACGACCACCTTTGGGAAGGGGATTGTTCAGAGGGTGATTTCTTTATCGGACGGTACGGCGGTGAAACTGACGGTCAGTTCTTATTTTACCCCGAAGGGAAATAACATCCATGGAATCGGTATTGAACCGGATGAGGTGTATGAGTTTGACGGGGACAGATATTATGATGACGGGTATGATAATCAGTTGGAACATGCAAAGGAAGTAATGGCTGGCAAGGTGGAAAGTGAGCCATAAAGGAGTGAGTTAATCCCCAGGATATAAAATCCCTGGGGGTTTTCATTTGACAAGTTAATTATTTTCATTTAGCGGAATACCATCCATTATCTAGTACACAGTTTTCTTAATCCTCGTATACAAAGTGCCTGATATTTGTATCAGTGCAGGGCGGAGGAAGGAAGCGATGCGGTGGACACGCCTGCTGACGGTGCTATGTGCCGGTGGCACATGTTTAGCACGGATCGAAACGGAGTGTAGACCAACGCGGCAATGATGCAAATAGCGAGTGCTTGGTATATGAGGAGTGATAAATCCTGCTATAAAAGTTACGGCCTGGGGATGATGTATGCCGAGGGGATCGGTGTGCGGGAGGATATTGAAAAAGGTGTAGGGTATCTGAAAGCAGCGGGAAATTATGAACCGGCAATCGAGGCATTGAAACATTACAAGAAAAGCCTGTTTGGGGTCTGGCGGAGAAAATAAGAACGTTTGGAAAAGGAGTGCGACGGTTTATGGGCGATTTCCTGACAGAAATCTATGGATACTTCGCCGGAGCCACTTTTGCCAATCAGATTGGCCTGACAACCCAGATGCCGGCAGTACTGGAGAGCGTAACGTCAAGGGAATCGACAAAGGGGTATACAAAGTGGCAGGCAATAGTTGACTGTATTTGGGAGGAATACAAACTGAGTCAACTTCTGATTCAACTTCTGATTCCACGTGCGCCGGGGCGCACGAAATCATGGTATAATAAAAATAAAAAACAGGTGGTTTATTGAAGATGGTCGAATTATTTTATGCTGAGGATGACGATCATATTGCAGATGTTGTAAAAAAATATCTGGAACAGAAAAACTTTAAGGTAGTGATATATCATACGATTTCAGAGGTCAGACGGGCTTTGGAAATTCATGTGCCAACGGTTATTTTGTTGGATTGGAATATGCCGGATGGCCGTGGGGATAGTCTTTGTCAATGGATACGTGGCAGATGGAAGGAACTGCCGATTATTTTCCTTACGGTCCGGGATGATTCCCAGGATATTGTTTCAGGTTTTCAAAATGGTGCGGATGATTATGTAGTAAAGCCTTTTGAATTAAGCGTATTGCATTCAAGGATTCAGGCGATACTTAGAAGAACGGGTAATGTGGCGGTGCAGTACCTGTCCTGTGATGGGATCAGGATAGATTTAAACCGCAGGACAGTTACCTGCGGCACGGAAGAAATAGATTTAAGCGTATCAGAATATGGGCTGCTTTTGTATCTCCTGCGGAACAAAGGAAAGACTGTTACCAGGGAAAAAATCTTAGAACAGGTATGGGATGTAAATGGAAACTACGTGAATGACCATACATTGACCGTTACTATGAAACGGCTGCGGGACAAACTGCACCAGCCGTCCTGTCTGAAAACAATAAGAAGTGTGGGATACCGTATGGAGGATACCATATGAGCGGGCGAAAAAATTTAGTGGTTCTCTTTGGATTTGCGGCGGCCGTCAGCCTGATTTCTTCTGCGGTTACGGCAATGCTGCTTTCCTGCCATTACAGCAGGCTTCGATTTGATTTGGTAAATGTGATCTGCGGTGAAGTGCTGGAACAGGAACCGGAAATGAAGAATATCGTTTCTGCCGCATTGAAAGAATATACAGGTGGGAATGCCGATGATGCGGCAATGGGGAATGTATTGACTGCTTTAGGGTATCGCATATCTGATTTTTCTGATTCTTCCGATACATATCACATGATATTTGCAATAACAGGGTTTCTGGCAGGAACCGTTCTCTTTGCTGTTACTTTTGCACTCCGTAACAAAACAGAAGCGAAACGGATAGAAGAGCTGTCAGATTATCTGGAGCAGGTTAATATGGGAAAAGCGGCTGTCCTCTCTGTTTCGGGAGAAGATCTTTTTTCCAGGCTGGAAGATGAAATATATAAGACTGTGACGTTTCTTTATCAGACAAAGGATGTGGCGGTACAGGCCAAAAACGATTTTGCCGAGAATTTGTCCAATATTGCACATCAGATCAAAACTCCTATTACCGCAATATCTTTATCACTGCAGACATTATCTGAAATGCCGGTGAAAAAGGAAGATGAAAAAGACAGGATGGATCAGATAAAGAAACAGTTAAACAGACTGATTCATTTAGAAGAATCCCTGCTTGTTTTATCCCGTCTTGATGCAGGTACATTGATGTTTCAAAAGGAAGATGTGGATGTTTTTACTTTGCTTGTCCTTGCGGCAGACAATTTGCAGGAATTATTTGCAGATTCCGGCACTTCCATTGATATTCCGGAATCAGGGGAGATGGCAGTGACAGCCGATTTAAACTGGACTATGGAAGCAGTTATAAATGTAATGAAAAACTGTATGGAGCATAATGCGGGTGGAACAGTCCATTGCTCTTATGGACAGAATCCGCTGTATACAGAAATACTTATCTGGGATGAGGGGGAGGGATTTGCCAAAGAAGATATTCCGCATCTTTTTAAACGGTTTTACCGCGGAAAGAATGCAGATGCGGGCGGTAATATCCGTGGAGGCGGCATCGGAATAGGCTTAGCATTGTCAAAAGAGATTATAGAACATCAAAATGGGACAATAAGGGTTAAAAATCTGCCGAATGGCGGTGCATGTTTTGAAATCCGGTTTTATAAACAATAAAATCAAAGCAATAAATTTAATATCAATTCTGTTGCAGTTACTAAGTTGTAACTTTCATTTGGTACAATATAGCTTGTAAACAGTTTGCCTGCAG
>CANDKY010000005.1 GCA_947385425.1 uncultured Lachnospiraceae bacterium
TAAATGCTTCCCTTGCGTTTGACAGCATTTTTTTCTTAAGTTAATGACATTGGGTATAAATAGGAATTATAATGGTATTCAATAATGGCATTGTACTTTTGAAAACGGATGTCATATAATTCAGACAGAAACCAAAACAAAAACAGAAGCTTAGGGAGGTAATGCTATGGAATATTTAACATTGAACACAGGAGCAAAAATGCCGCTTGAGGGATTTGGCGTATTCCAGATTCCGGATGCGGCGCAGTGCGGCCAGGTGGTTTATGATGCGATTAAGACAGGATACCGTCTGCTGGATACGGCAGCAGCTTATGGGAATGAGGAAGCGGTCGGCAAAGGTGTTGCAAGGGCAATTGCCGATGGGTTGGCTGTCAGGGAAGAACTTTTCATCACAACAAAGGTATGGGTTAATGATATGGGGAGCGAAGATGCTGCGTATGGGGCAGTTAAAACTTCTCTTAGGAAACTGGCTATGGATTATGTGGATCTGATTCTGCTGCATCAGCCGATGGGCGATTACTTTGCCGCTTACCGCGGAATTATCAGGGCTTATAAAGAGGGTTTGGCAAAGGCAGTCGGCGTGGCGAATTTTTATCCTGCTGTTCTTGCCAATCTTTGTGAGCATGCTGCGGTGATTCCGGCGGTCAATCAGGTGGAACTGCATCCCTTCTTTGCGCAGGAGGCAGCCATTAAAAATATGAAAGCTTACGGTGTGATCCCGCAGGCATGGGGGCCGCTTGCAGAGGGGAAGCACGGCATCTTCACCGATCCTGAGCTTACCGGGATTGGCAGAAAATATGGTAAGAGTGCGGCACAGGTAGTCCTGCGTTGGAATGCGCAGCGTGGCGTATCGATCATCCCGAAATCTGTCCATGTTGAGAGAATGGAACAAAATATTGATATTTGGGATTTTGTTCTCACGGAGGAAGAAATGAAAAAGATTGCTATGAAAGATTTGGGACACAGTGAGATCGTCAATCATGATGATCCGGCATTTGTAAAATATATATTAAAGCTGCATTGATTGCCGGATAAGGGCATTGCCCTGGCGGTAATAGTATTGGGAGGACGGATGTGAGGCATAAATAGGGAGGGAACTATAATGAAGGATAAGATTATTGAGCAGTCACAGATATTTTGGAAAGCGTTAGAAAGGGCAGATTCCGAAGGCATGCGGTTGGTCAGTGATCCGGGATGCTGGTTTGTACATATCGGTATGAGCTGCGGCCTGGACGAAGAGATGGAGGCTTTTGATAAAAAGCTTTTCCAGCCCGTTAAAATTGAGATCCATGGGCAGGAAGTCAGGGAATGGGGGGATACGGCTATCTGTATGACGGATGTAGATTACAGCCTGCTTTTGGACGGCGAAGAGACAACCCATCATTTCATGGTTACAGAGGTTTATCAAAACCGGGGCGGTGGATGGAAACTGATTCAATTTACATTTACCGCGCTGGTGAATTAATAGAAATCCAGTAAAACAGTGGAAATAATTTAAGAAAAGTGTCTTGAGTAAGCAGGCGGCAGAATTATCTGCTGCTTGTTTCATATAATTAGGAGCCTTAAAGAAATAACATGATAAGATTGCACAGAATTTTTCTTTAAGGATCCTTACTATGAGGGAGAACATAAATGGTTTTTTATTTTACAGGTACAGGAAACAGCCTGTATGCAGCTAAGTATCTGGATGAGGAACGGATCAGCATACCCCAGGCAATACGACGGGAAAATCCGGTGTTTCGGGCAGAATCCATAGGTGTCGTCTGCCCGGTATACGGGCATGAGATGCCGTCTATGGTAAAGGATTTTCTGAGGAAAGCGGAATTCCGTACCGGATATTTTTATCTGATCCTTACTTATGGGCGGATACACGGCGGCGCGGCGGAACTGGCAGAGAGTTTTCTGGGCAGCTGCGGAAAAAAAGCGGATTATATCAATACAATTATGATGGTGGATAATTTCCTGCCTGGATTTGATATGAATGAACAGATTGCCATTAATCCGGAGAAACGGGTGGAAAAACATATGGTATCAATCAAGATGGATATTGACGGGAGGAAACGTTATAAGCAGCCGGTGTCAGAGGAAGACCGGGACTGGCATCAGGCATTCCTTGACAGAACGGCAGGCACACTGGTAAAAAAGCCGCTTTACTATGTAACAGACGAGTGTATCGGATGTGAAATCTGTACCCGGGTCTGTCCGGCAGGATGTATCCGTCTGGAAGGGCGGAAAGCAGTGAATACGGAGGAAAACTGCCAGATGTGTATGGCGTGCATCCATCATTGCCCGGAAAAGGCCATTAAGCTTACAATACCTGAAAAAAATCCGGATGCCCGGTATCATAATGAATATATAAGTTTGACGGAGATTGTGGAGGCAAATAACCAAAGAACGGAATAAATAATTTGACCTTCAAATTAGAACCATGGTATACTGTTCTCTGTAAACAGTTCCATACATCAGGAGGGGTATAAGAAGAAGGGTAACGGAGAGTGGTGCCGTGGAGATAGAACAGAGGCTGAATGAAGTGCTTGTGAAGCTGTTCCGTTTGGTTAACAGCATTGAGGAACAGGCAGTAAAGACAGAAGAGTATAAGAATATTACAACAAATGACATGCATGTGATCGAAGCGATTGGCATAGGAAGCCCCAAAAATATGACGGCAGTGGCCAAAAGGCTCGGGGTTACTACGGGAACTCTGACAATAGCGGTAAACGGCCTGGTGAAAAGGGGATTTGTAGAGCGGGTAAGGAGCGAAGAGGACAGGCGTGTCGTTTTGGTATCTTTATCGGAAAAAGGGAAAGAGGTATTTGCGCACCATCAGAAGTTTCATGAAGAGATGATAGAGGCAGTGGTATCCCGGTTGGATGAAGGGGAAAAGGGGGTACTGGAAAAGGCGTTAAAAAACCTGAATGACTTTTTTTCGGAGAAAAGCGGAAAAAGGCTGCGGTGAAGCTGGTGTAAGCGGAAAATATTTAAAGAAAGGGATGTATAAGCATGGCTGAAATGATGAAATTCAAAGATCTGCCGTATGAAAGGGCAGTGTATGAGGAGGCGGAGAAGGAGTACCATAAGGTTATGGAGGAATTCAAGGCGGCAAAAAGCGGGGAGGAACAATTCGGGGTGCATAAAAAATATTATGCCCTGCGCAATAAGATCAATACGATGCTAACGATTGCCCGTATCCGTTACGACATCGATACTGCGGATGAGTTTTACAGCAAAGAAAATGAATACTATGATGAGATAGAACCGAAACTGGCAAATCTGGAAGTAGAGTATAAAAAGGCATTGTACGGTTCACCGTACAGGGAATATCTGGAAGGGAAGATCGGAAAAGTTGCATTTAAAAATATGGAATTGGAAATGAAATCTTTTGATGAAAAACTGATTCCCCTTATGCAGGAAGAAAATGCCCTGAAAACGAAATATGATAAGATTATTGCCGGAGCGAAGATAGAGTGGGAAGGGGAGACTTTGAACCTTTCCCTGTTAAGGCCTTACCTGACAAGCAATGACAGGGATGTCAGAAGAAAAGCATACGAAAAGTACAGTGCGTTTTTTGCATCCTGGTCGGAGGAGCTGGACGGGATATATGACAGCCTGGTAAAGAACCGGACTGAGCAGGCGAAGCAGATGGGCTATAAAAACTATATTGAACTTGGCTATTACCGGATGAACCGTAATTGCTATGACCAGGCTATGGTGGAAAACTACCGGAGACAGGTGAAGGAATATTTTGTGCCGTTTGCAGAGAAGATGCATGACAGGAGGCGGCAGAGGCTGGGGCTTGATAAATTGTCCTATATTGATGAAAGCGTGTATTTCCTGAACGGCAATCCGGCCCCCACCGGGACACCGGAAGAGATTATGCAGGCCGGGCAGAAGATGTATTCGGAAATGTCCGCGGAGACGAAAGAATTTTTTGATTTTATGACGGAGAATGAGCTTTTTGACGTATTGGGCAGAAAGACAAAAAAAGCAGGCGGGTATATGACTTCGCTGCCCGAATACGGAGCGCCGTTTATTTTTGCAAATTTTAACGGGACAAGCGGGGATGTGGATGTGATCACCCATGAGTGCGGCCATGCTTTCCAGGGCTATCTGGCGGCGAAGGATCCGATACAGGAACATTGGGATATTACGATGGAAACGGCGGAGATCCATTCCATGTCTATGGAATTTTTCACAGGGAAGTGGTTTGAATTGTTTTTCGGTGATCGCGCCGGGGATTATAAAGTGATGCAGTTGGAGGACGCGGCTATTTTCATCCCTTATGGCTGTATGGTGGATGAATTCCAGCATATCGTCTATGCCAACCCGGAACTGACGCCGGAGGAGAGAAAACAGGAATGGATGAAACTGGAAAAAGTCTATCGTCCCCATATGGATTATGAGGAGGATGCATTCTTCGGAAAAGGCGGCTTCTGGCAGAAACAGCACCATATTTACCGTTATCCTTTCTATTATATTGATTACTGCCTGGCACAGACATGCGCTTTTGAGTATAAGGTGATGATGGACGAAGATTATGAGAAAGCATGGCAGAGTTACCTGAAGCTCTGCAGGCTGTCTGCATCAGGGTTCTTTACCGATATGCTCAAAGAAGTGGGATTGGAAAGCCCGTTTGAAGACGGCTGTGTAGAGAAAATCGTTAAGAAGCTCGAGGAAAAGACGGCTGTGTAGTAATTGATACTATAGAAGAAAGACGGGTAAAAGGTTTAACTTTTACCCGTTTTTCTTGTTTTTATGCTTCCGCTGATTTATAAACGGTATTATTGTATTCTTTTAGCTGCAGCCCTAAATTTGTAAAATCTGCCGGGCCGTTTTCCAGATAGAATTTGTGGAAATTGTAATCACTGTAGGCATCTCCCCAGAGTTCACGGGCTTCTTTTTTCAGGTTCAGGATTTCCAGGTATCCAAGATAATATTTTAAATAGTTAGTCGGTTCTTCTACGATATATTCATAGATAGAGCGGGTGGTGGACGGGGTGGAAATACCCACGGAAGAGAGCATTTTATGTATCTGGCTGTACCCGGCTCCTTCGTAATGGATAGCAATATCTACAAGGGAATACAGGCAAAGCTGGATCTGTCGGTCCAGTTTGTATATTTCATACAAAGTCTCTGCCTCCGGCATCTGTGCCTTCATAAGAGACTTGGCATAGTCATAGGCTTCCAGTTCCACATACATGGCCCATCCTTCTACGTAGCCTCCAAAGTTGAGCAGGGAGCGGATCGGATCTACGCCCGTTTTCTGAAAGTAAAGCTGGCTGTATACCGTTTGATATAAATGGCCGGGATAACCTTCATGGGCCAGCGTGGTGTAAAGTTCTACACCGTCCGGGTTATTTTTACGGTTAATGTAAATGACATTTTCGTGGATGTCATCCAGGGGCGGCGTCAGGTAAAAGGCAGGGCTGCAATATTCCTCCAGGTTCTCGGATATGGATTTTATTGTGCAGACAGGCATTTCCCCGCCGGTTACTTCTGTCAGGGCGGGAAACTGATTGGCCATTGTCTGTTGGAGGTTTTTTAACATATCCGCCGGTTTATTGCAGGCAAAAGCACCGGATGCTGAGTCAGGCAATGCGATAATGCCGGGGTTTTTCTGCAAAAGGGCGCTTAGGGACTCCAGGTTGGTGTTGAGATCATGGAACAACATAATTTTAATATCCGCTATATCGCGGTAAGAGCCGGTGTTGGAGCGTATCAGGTACAGATAATAATCTTTGCCTTCCGGATAGTGGGCAAGGCCGTTTTCATTCGTCCCGCTGCCTTTCAAAAGTAAAAGTTCATCTCCCATTTTCTGATAGGCAGGAAGCATTACGGTGGTCAGGAGGCGGGAGTTTTCGGATATGTAACCGTTTTTTTCCTCCTCTGAGATAATGCCTTCTTCCAAGAGACCGTTAAGGCGTTCTTCAAAAGTAGTATTTAGAAAATGGGTTTCCGATTCCACAAGAGAAGCGTCCATAATGGTATCGCACTGCTGTATGACCTTGTCTACGGAATAGTCAGGCATGAAAAGCCCTTGGGCAGACTGGTCTTTCAGATAGTCTGCAATTCCCTCAAAATAAGAGTCGGTCTGATCCAGCAAAGCCAGATAGTCTTCAACATCCTGTTTCGTCCGGAAAGTATATTCCGCCAGCAGGATAGGGAGCTGCGATTGTGTGCCGGAGGATGGAGAGAGGGGGTTTGAGTAATAATATAATTCCATTCCGTCCTTCTCATTTTCCAGGTAAGGCAGCAGCAGACGGTAGGTATAGGCATCTTTGCCATTGAGCTTTTTCTCATGCAGGCTGTGAAGAAATTCCAGGGAGCCGGCCAGTTCGCTGCAGGAATTATCTTTCCGTTCCCGGGAATAGGAGGGAAGGACAGGGGTATAGGAACCCAAACCATAATTGGCTGGGAAGGCGATATTATAATGCATGTTCAGCGTGTTGGCGGACAATTCCGAAATAAAAAAATCACTGCAGAAATCCTGAAAGGCCCTGCTGTCCCTTCCGGCAAAAAAGAAAACAGCGCCGGAGAGAAGGATAAAGGAGAAAGCGGCGCACAAAGTAACCGTGCGTTTATTGGAATTGGAATTAGAAAAGGGAAAACTGGGAAATTTTATTTTTTTCAATAGATTTACCCTAGGCTGTTTCTTTCAATATATGAACCGGACGGGGGAAAAATGACAGCAGACCCAAATCAGTGCCCACAGGAAACACTTGCTGCTCCCGGTTTTGTTCAATTCAGGAGGTGCAGTGGTCTGCATTGAGTGGATTTGGCCGAAAAATGGGGGAGAAGTGGTAAGGAACTGTCGCAAAATAATATGTATATCTTGCTTGTCTAAATTTGTATAGGCGTCGTTGTCATCAGTTAAAGCGGCTGCATCGCGTCATATTGCGGGAATGAATTTTAAGACACGCTCTGGATCCGGAATACTCAGCCCGGAATTAAAAATAATTAGATTTACATTACAGCAGAAAGAGGATATACTAAAAGGAACTGGGAGAAGGTTTTTGAAGAAAATGGGGCAGGGAAACTATTTATGAATGACTTGAAGCGGGATAACAGAGAAGAGCAGGAGAATGAACCGCAGAAAGCAGGTTCGGATTTCATTACGGAGAGGATAAAACAGCGCCCGGTGAATAAGGTGAAGCTGCTGCGGAAGACTTTGATTACAGCGGCTATGGCAGTGATTTTTTCTCTGGTAGCATGTCTTACATTTTTGATTTTAGAGCCGGTAATCAGCAATTGGCTGTATCCGAAAGAGGAGCCGGAACCGATTACTTTTCCGGCAGAAACAGAGGAAATGCTGCCGGAGGATATGATTGTGGATGATTCCCAGATGGAGGAACCGGCGCCGCCTGTGGAGGTTAAGCTGGAGGATGAGCAGATTGCCCGGGTATTGGACAGCATCGTGTTGGATATTGATGATTATTCTTCTATGTATGGATTAATGGCCAAGGTGGCTGAAGAGGCAGGGAAATCGTTGGTAACGGTAACCGGTTCGGTATCAGATGTAGATTGGTTTAACGATACCTATGAGAAGAAGAACCAGACATCGGGGATCATTGTGGCGAAGACGGAACGGGAGATTTTGATCCTTGTAAATTATGAAAAGATCATCGACGCGGAAAATATTATGGTGACTTTTTTCAGGGGAAGCCAGGCACAGGCGCAGATGAAGAAAAAGGATGTAAATACAAAACTTGCCATCCTCTCTGTGTTATTGGAAGAGTTGGACGAGGATGCGGCAGAGATGCTGTCTGCGGCGGATTTGACCGCAACTTCCAGCAGCCGGACGATTATCGGGAATCCGGTTATTGCAATCGGAAGCCCTCTGGGAAACGGCGACTCCGTATGTTACGGGATACTTACTTCCAACAGCAATCTTTTGAACGCGGTAGATGCTTATTATAAAATACTTACCACGGATATATACGGAAGCCAGAAGGCTTCGGGGGTATTAATCAATGTAAGGGGGCAGGTGCTGGGAATCATTGACAATTCGCACAACAGTGAGGATATGCAGAATTTGGTGTCCGCACTGGGGATTACCGAACTGCGGCGGGTGATTGAAAGGATGAGCAATGAGCGTGATCAGGCTTATCTGGGAATCCATGCAATGGACGTGACTTCCGAGGCAAATGAAAACCTGGGTGTTCCTTTTGGGGCATATATTACGGAAATAGAGATGGATTCCCCGGCAATGGCGGCAGGTATCCAAAGCGGAGATATCATAACGGAGATAAATGGGGAGAAAATCGGTGTGTATTGGGATTTTATCAACACCATGGCTGATTTGAAACCGGAGGATACGGTTTCTATCATACTGATGCGGCAGGGGCCGGAGGAGTATGTGCAAATGGAAGTGGAGGTTACTTTGGGGATTTTGGAGTAAGCCCAAACCGGGAAGAACCAGAAGTGGAAAGCCGGAGCCGGGAAAGCCGGAATTGAAGAAGTGGAACCGGAAAAGCAGGAATTAGGGAAATGGAACCGGGAAAGCCGGAATTAGGGAAATGGAACTGGGAAAGCTGGAATTGTGATAACCAGAATTGGAAAGTGAGAATTGGAATAGGAGGCCAGACTATGAAATATATAAAGGAATACAAAGAGGGAGACAGGATTTTTGACATATACCTGTGCAAACACAAACAATCTGCAGTTACGAAAAACGGAAAAGCATATGATAATGTAATTTTGCAGGATAAAACAGGTACTATTGATGCAAAGATATGGGATCCGAATAATCCGGGGATTGGTGATTTTGATACATTGGATTATATCGAGGTGTATGGGGAAATCACCAGTTTTCAGAATGCATTGCAGGTAAATGTAAAGCGTATCCGAAAGTGCGAAGAAGGGGAATATGATTCCGCGGATTATCTTCCGGTCAGCAGTAAAGATATCGGACAGATGTACCGGGAGCTTTTGAATTTGATTGAAAGTATCGGTAATACATACTATAAGAAGTTGTTGGAAGATTTTTTTGTACGGGATGGGAAATTTGCCCAGACTTTCAAGGCATCATCGGCAGCCAAGAGGATACATCACGGGTTTGTAGGCGGTTTGTTGGAACATACATTGAGTGTGACAAAACTATGCGATTATTTATGTACGGTTTATCCGGTTTTGAAGAGGGATTTACTGCTGACGGCAGCTATCTGTCATGATATAGGCAAAATCCGCGAGATTTCCCTTTTTCCGGAAAATGATTACACGGACGACGGCCAGTTGCTTGGGCATATAGTGATGGGAGCGCAGATGGTGGCGGAACGGGCGGCAGGTATTGAAGGGTTCCCGCATCAACTGCTGACACAGCTTCAGCATTGCATTCTGGCCCATCAGGGGAAGCTGGAGTTTGGTTCGCCGAAAACCCCTGCGCTGATAGAGGCATTGGCACTGTATCATGCGGATGATATGGATGCAAAACTGGAAACCTTTAAGGAGGCCCTGGAAAATGCCGGTGAGAATAATAATGACTGGCTAGGATACAACAGACTTTTTGAATCGAATTTAAGGGCAACGAGGATGGAATAGGGGCATAAGGCAGGGATGAGGAATAAGGATGGAATATACGAAAAATGACATTCTTACAGTAAAAATTGAAGATATCGGAGATAACGGAGAGGGTATAGGGAAGGTAAACGGCTATACCCTTTTTGTAAAAGATGCAGTGATTGGGGATACCGTGAGCTGTAAAATTGTGAAAGCCAAAAAAAATTATGCGTATGCCAGGCTGATGGAGATTCTGGAGCCGTCAAAGATACGGGTTGCACCTGTCTGCAAATATCACAGACAGTGCGGCGGATGCCAGATACAGGCTATGAGTTATGAGGCACAGCTTGCATTTAAGCAAAATAAGGTACGCAGCCATTTGATCCGTATAGGCGGCTTGGATGCGGAATATGTAGACAGGATTATGGAACCGATAGTTGGCGGTGAGAACCATTTTCATTATCGAAATAAAGCGCAGTTTCCAGTGGGGACGGATAAGGACGGAAATCTGGTGACAGGTTTTTATGCAGGAAGAACCCATGATATTATCGCGAACACGGACTGTGCACTTGGGGCGGAGGAAAACAAGGAGATATTGGAATGTATCCTGAAGTATATGAAAGAATGCGGCGTGCCGGCTTATGATGAGAAGACGGGGCAGGGTGCAGTGCGGCATATTTTAATACGTAAGGGGTTTGACAGCGGCGAAATTATGGTTTGCCTGGTGATTAACAGTACGCGCAGAGGGGAATTTTTGCCTGAGAAGGAAAAATTGATCCATGAATTAGTTAAAATCCGTGGGATGTCGAGTATATCGGTATGCATTAATTCAAAGAGGACAAATGTGATTATGGGGGAGGATGTGTATACAATGTGGGGAAAGCGAACGATATCCGATACCATTTATGCAGTGGATACGGAGGAGTTTGCCAGGACAGGGCAAGGCGTTACTTTTTGCATTTCCCCCCTTTCTTTCTATCAGGTGAATTCCCGGCAGGCTGAAAAAGTGTACAGTGTGGCATTGGAATATGCAAATCTGACAGGAAGGGAGACTGTGTGGGATCTTTATTGCGGTATCGGGACGATTTCCCTGTTCCTGGCAAAGGCAGCAAAGCAGGTGTATGGTGTGGAAGTGATTCCGCAGGCGATTGAGGATGCAAGAAGGAATGCGTCCAATAACGGGATCGATAATGTGGAATTTTTTGTGGGGAAGGCGGAGGAAGTTTTGACGGAAATGTATGCGCGTGGGGAAGCCGGGGCAGATGTCATTGTGGTCGATCCGCCGCGTAAAGGGTGTGAAAAGGAGACGTTGGATACTATAATCCGGATAGGGCCGGAACGTGTTGTCTATGTGAGCTGTGATTCGGCTACTATGGCGAGGGATTTGAAGGTGTTGTGTGATGGAGGGTATCGGGTGGAGAAAGTACGGGGGATTGACCAATTTGGTCAGACTGTGCACGTAGAGTCAGTAATAATGATGCAGCTTGTGGAAAAGTGAAGAATTTGGCACTAAAAACCACAACATCTTGTGGTTTGAGGGCGAAAATTGGCGAAAAATCCAACCAATTTTTGCCCTATTTTTTTGCCCGATTTTATAGATGCAAGTGCTCGTCTAACGGCGATCACGGGGCAAAAATCGGGTTTGGACAGGATTTGGCGAAAAAATCATGAAAAATGCGGAAAGGAGGTGAGGAAAAAATGGCGGACAAACAACACCCAAGTTATGGAATGCTTCAGTTGACGAGATCGTCGCTTGGAGGTAGTGGGACAGTACTGCAGGCCGAGCAATCCCAAAGAGACAAGTGTTGAAGATATCATTAAACTCTATGAATCATTGATATAATATTTATCTGCCCATAATAAATATGTTTTTTGCTATGAGGATAGGATTCATATAAAAAGGTGCTTAGAAACTGTTATGCAGGTTTGTGTGGCAGTTTCTAAGCCGTTATGGTTCTTTATATGATTTGTCTATTTACGCACAGGATAGGATAACTTTTTACTGGGAGGTGAAGTGGTGAAAATAGTAGTCTGTGACGATGATCCGAGGGCTGTCGATGTGTTTAACGGATATGCTGTTGCAATTGTTGAATATGCATTTGAGTATGAATTTTATCAAAATCCAGAGGAGATGCTTGCGGCAAATGCTGGACATGAGCAAGAGCCAGATATGTATATTCTTGATATTGAGATGCCGGGAATGGATGGACTCGCCGTTGCACGCGAAATCCGCAGCCGGAATTCCAAGGCATTAATTGTGTTCCTGACAGGCTATACCAAATACATGCCAGATGTGTTTGAGACGGTTACTTTCGATTTTATTCAGAAACCAATCACGGTGGAGCGGTTGCGGCTCCTGTTGGAAAAGGCAGAAAACTATCTTGGAATGACAAATCAGAGCTTTTCTTTTGGTTATGGCAAAAGCCGCTACAGCGTTAAATATGACGAAATCCTTTATTTTGAGAAAAAGGGGCGTCAGGCGCTTATCCACACAGCAGACATCCTGTACAAGACAAACATGACGACAAAAGAAAGATGGCAATGTCTTGATGAGAGGATGTTTGCTACCATACATGGCTCTTTTATCGTGAACCTGAAGCATGTAAAGACTGTTTCCGGCGGAGTCGTCCGAATGTCCAATGGACAGGAGCTGGCAGTCACCAGAGGATACCGGAAGGAACTTGCAGAAAAACATATAGATTTTGTTCAGAGAGGAATGTGACATGGCGCTGTATGGAATCCGTCTGGTGATAAACATATTTGACCTGTGCATCTTCTGGCGCTTTCTTGAAGTCTTTATTGGGAAGAGAAGAACTCCTGTGGAAATTTCCATCGTGATTCTTCTGGTATGTGAGGCAGCAGGGAGCATCATCAACCTGAAAGGGGTAAACTGGCTGAACCTTATCACATTAGCGGTAATTTTAGGAATATTTATATCACAGTATGAGCGGAATATATCAACGAAAGTGGTTGCAGTAATGATGTACATGGGACTGGTAGTTGTCGCCGAACCGGCAGGATATATTATTTACAGGATACTCGTGGGAAAGCTGGTAACAAACGAACAGGCTGTGTATTATATTACAGTGTTTGTAATGGAGCTTTTTCGTGCCGTTTTGGTGGAGGTGTTCTGCCGTATTAAGAAGGAAAAGGTCCTTCATATTTCCGCGATGCCCAGAGAGGTATTCTACATACTGGCACTGATTCCGCTTGCAAGCCTGGTAGGGTGTTTTCTGTTGATTGAGGTGGTGCAGGAGCAGTTATCGGCACGGACAGGGGTTTTGTGCATCTGCATTATCTTTACAATCATCTTAACAGATTACATGGTGTTTCTTATGATGGAAAATTATACAGACATGGCAGAAAAGCGGCATGAGGAAGAAATGCTTCTGAGTGAGATTTCCTATCAGGACGAATATTATAAGGATATGGAGCGCTATCAGGAGGAGATTCAGAATATCAAGCATGACATGAAGAACCGACTGAGTACGCTTTATGATGCGGCAGGAGAGGGAAACAGGACGAGATACCGGAGAATGCCAAAAAACTGAGGAGGTTTTAACCATGTCCGGGTGGTTAAGCCGCTGGATGCAGGAACGGGGCATTATAGAGGGAGATGACAGGGAGATTTATCAGTATGGGATCAGGAACGGGGTTATCATACTGATGAATGTTGCTACGGCATTCCTGATAGGACTGTTCACGGAACAGCTTCTGGTGGTATGTGTGTTTACGCTTTCTTTTATGACACTTAGGAGCTTTACTGGCGGTTTTCACTGTGACGACAGACTGTTCTGCTACATTAGTTCAAGTGTCGTATTGTTTATACCAGTGTATACGGGCGGACTGCTTGTTTGGATGTCCGTCCCTGCAGTACTGCTTACGCTTGCAGCGGCAGCAGGGATTATACTTATTTTCAGCCCGATGAACAGCAGAAATAGAAAACTTGACCAGAAAGAGAAAAAACGCTTTGGCAGATGTGCGAGAATCATAGTTATTTTGCAGATAATGGTGTTCCTCATCTTATGGCATCTGGGATATCTGGGTTGTGCCTATGCTGTCTATTCAAGTATTTGTATTACGGCAGTTTTTATGCTGGCGGACAGGGTAAAACTTTTTATGCAACTTCATATGGAAAAATAGGAATCCCTTCCGGGATAGAAAACCGGAAGGGATTTTTTTGTGTGATTACAGCAGAGAACTTATTCACCTGTTATTTTGCCATGGTTTTTCTCGAATTCAGCAATCCGTTTCTTCATAAGGAATTCTACTTCCCTGTTGGCAGAACGTGCATTATATTTTGCAACATAACCAAATTTTCTCAACAGGTCTTCTACACGGACTGTAAATTTTAATTTTTTCTCTTTCATAAAACTGCTCCCTTCGTGTTTTTGTGAACTTATTATAGCGTTATCGTGATGGTAAACAGGACCTATTTTATGGAATCCTTTTGACCGCCTGGTATATCAAATAAGAATCAACACTATGGAATAACATTGATAAAACAGAGATAAACAGAAAAGGGTTATCTCTGTTTTTTTTGTATGGATTTTAGGAATATTGAAAACCTTACAAACTTATTAAAGTATGAATTTTCAAAAGGGCGGGGTGTTCATTTCTGGCATGAGATATCGGCATAAAATTGCAACTTTTTACAGCCAACGTAAGACTTATTACACATTTATTGAAACGGTTCTATCTTACGGGTATAGTACCACGAGGAAAAGAACTGCTAATAATAAGCTATGGATCTGACTTGTCTGAATGCCTGTCTGTATCCGGCTGGCGGGGGCATGAGGCAGGAAAGCGTGATCGCGGCCACGCCGGAAAATCTGGCAAATTATATTGGGAGTCATTTTTTTGATGCGGAGAAGATCGTGGTCACTGATATGTGTGACCGCCTGATACTGGATACATATGGTGGATTTATCAATGAGTGTCCAGACCAGAACCTGTGCAGGGAGATTAACAGCCACCTTGTGCCAGTCCAGATGAGAGAAAAGAGTGCGGGGAAAGTTTTAAGCGTGGACAGGAAGGCGGCGGAAGAGTATTTTGCGCTGGAAGATGAGGCAGTGACAATGGCAGGGTACGGCATGATGTAAATATAGAAATTCCCTGACTTAATTAACTGGAAATAGATTTTGAAACAGTATTAAGTTAAAAAACATTGCATAAGGAAGGTAACAGGGTATATGAAGTGGATTATTATAACAGCGGCTATATTGGCAGCGCTTGGTATTTTTACCATATTCACAGTAGGTGTTGCAGTCACCATCGCAGGAAACTTTCAGACAGATTAAAGAGCTGAAAGAATTATTATTGTTGAGATAAAAAAGGAGTATAGCAGGAATGAAGAAGGAAGCCAACGAGGTCATGTACAAGATGGCAGAGTACCTCTTAAAAAAGATGCAGGAAAACGGGCTGATCAGCGGGGAAGAACGGGAAAAAATCAGGACTTTGAATATTGAGGCTTTTTCTCCGGAATTAGCGGAAGTATATCTGTAAAAACACTAGCTATACTCAGATTTGTGTAGTAGTGTATGTTGCTGACAGGGACGTAAGAATCCCTGAAAATACAGGAAGGGAGAAAAACACATGGCAAAAAAAGTTACAGTCATAAGCGCGGTGCCAGCAAAACCCAGCCAGCCTGGGAGACCGAAACTGCGGGTGTGCGGGTATGCCAGAGTCAGCACGGGCAGTAAGGCACAGGCAGAATCCTACGCCACACAGGTAGCTTATTTTACAGAGAAGATGGGGAACAACCCGCTATGGGAATTTGTCGGAATGTATGCGGATGAAGCCGCCACCGGCACCAAGGTAAAAGTCAGGGAGGAATTTCAGGCAATGATTGAAGCCTGTGAGAACGGGGAAATCGACCTGATCCTCACAAAGTTCGTCACAAGGTTTGCCCGCAACACTGTGGAATGCATCCAGACCATAAGGAAGCTAAAGGCGCTCGGTGTCGGTATTCTTTTCGAGAAAGAGAATATCAACACGCTGACCGAAAAAAGCGAGCTGATGTTGTCCATCCTCTCCTCCATCGCACAGGGCGAATCGGAGGATTTTTCAGGAAATAACAGGTGGGCAGTAGAAAAGCGGTTTCAGGAGGGTACGTTTGTTATCAGTACACCTGCCTATGGATACAAAAATGATGAGCACGGTGAGCTGGTGATCGTAGAGGAGGAAGCAGAGACCGTGCGGTGGATATTCGATGCATACCTGAACGGACTTGGCACCTACCTGATCGCAAAGGAACTAAATAAAAAGGGAGTTCCAACCATACGATCAGGGGAGAAATGGAGTGAAAGCACCATCAGGGATATCCTATCCAATCCAGTCTACGAGGGCAACCGCCTGCAGCAGCGGACATACACTGAATCACAGTTCCCGTTCGTGCGAAAGGCAAACACCGGGCAGCGGAATCAGTACCTGATAGAAGATGACCATGAACCGATTATCACTCATGAGGAAGCAGGGGATGTGAGAAAAATCATGGAATACAGGAGCCGGTCGCTGAAAATGGGCGGCGATAAATACGGGAACAGGTATTTATTTTCAGGACGCATCATCTGCGTGGAATGCGGCAGCCATTTCCGCAGACAGAAAGTCTGTATAGGACAGCCGAATGAAAGGGTTATCTGGAGCTGCCATAGATATATCCATGATAAAAACGCCTGCCCCATAAAGGCAGTGCGAGAAGATGCCATACAGCAGGCTTTCATGGTGATGTGGAACAAGCTCTACAGCAACCAGGGCGTTATTTTAGAGCCATTATTAAATGAATTAATGGAGCTGTCTGTGGGCATGGCGGATACAGAAGAGATTGGACAGCTGGACAGCGAAATACAGAATCTAAGCGAGCAGAGCCGCATCCTGAACCAGGTAATGAAGAAAGGATATATGGACTCTGCCCTTTTTATGGAGAGCAACAGCCAGCTCACCCGCCAGCTGACCGAATGCAGGAGGAAGAGGACGCTGCTTGCGGGGAGACATGCAGCCATATCCAGCCAAGGAGCAGGGAAAAGAACAGGGGCGGTACGGCAAAGTGGAAATGTAAGAATTACATATACCAGAACCGTGTATCCTGCTCGGGAGGATATATAACAGATGAGCAGGTAAAAGCAGTCTGTGTCAGTGCTATTAACCAGATCATACAGGACAGAAAGCGGATGCGCCCTCCCACCACAGCAAAAGGAACAGTCAGCGCAGAATACAGGAAAATAGAGCACAGGCTGGAGCTGGCGAAAAACAGGCGGAAACAGGAAGATACAAGGCAGGGAATGCAGCGCCTGGAGAATGACCATCAGAACGCGGTTTTAAATGAAACTGCGCAGGAATCTGACCATATGGAGCGTAATCATATCAATGTGGATTCAGGACAGGAAAACGCACATGCGGATATCATGACACTTATATATGAACGGGCACAGGAGAGATACCGAACCCTGAAAATAAATGATACAGATTTCCGCACAGGAAAGATGCAGGAAATCCTTTCGGACAGGGAGATGCTGACAGAGTTTGATGAAGGGCTGTACCGGAAGCTGGTGACAAGGATTGTGGTTTATAAAAATAATACAGTCGAGGTCGTGTTCCTGAACGGGTGTAGCATAAAAATAGAATATCAGTCAGACAACCCATGAGAGCGTATGCTGCCTATGATATTTTTCAAATATGCAGGCGGAATGTCATATTCGGATTAATAACTATGACAGCTCTCCAAACAATGAACAGATGCCACGCAGGATTTAGCAGATACATATATAAAAATAAAATATAGGAAAAGGAGCAGAAATGGCAAGTATAGCAGAAAAGAAAAAAATATCCATGATACCCGCCAAACCGCAGTATGACCGCAGTGTGAAGCTTGCGGAGAAACGGCTGAAGGTAGCTGCATACTGCCGCGTCAGCACGGAGCTGGAGCAGCAGGAAAGCAGCTACGAGGCGCAGGTAGAGTATTATACCAACAAGATAGAGGAAAACCAGAACTGGAAGAACGCCGGCATCTATGCCGATGACGGCAAGAGTGCGACGAACACCAAAAAGAGGGACGATTTCAATACCATGATAAAAGATGCGCTCGACGGTAAAATCGACATGATCCTGACCAAGTCCGTGAGCCGCTTCGCAAGAAACACAGTGGACGCGCTCACCACCATCCGCCAGCTGAAAGAAAAGAATGTGGCGGTGGTATTTGAGAAGGAGGGAGTCAACACCTTAGACGGCACCGGTGAAATCTTACTGACAATCCTGAGCAGTCTTGCACAGGAGGAAAGCCGGAATATCAGCGAGAACACAAGATGGGGCGTGGTGAGGCGCTTTGAAAAGGGACAGGTCATTGTCAACCACAACAAATTTATGGGCTACACCAAAAACGACAAAGGCGAGCTGGTCATCGTACCCAAGGAGGCAGAAGTGGTGCGCCTGATTTTCAGGCTTTACCTTGAAGGCTACAGCACTGCCAAAATCAGCGAGTATCTGGAAGAAAAGGGAATCAAGACAGCGACCGGAAAGGACAAGTGGAATGTGAGCGTAATCGCAAAAATGATCAGAAATGAGAAATATATGGGCGATGCATTACTGCAGAAAACGTACATGGTAGATTTCATGACCAAGAAGAAAATCGTCAATAATGGTATTGTGCCACAGTACTATGTGGAAGATGACCACGAGGCCATCATACCCAAGGAATTATTTTTCAGGGTACAGGAGGAGATCATGCGGCGGTCAGCCATGTGCAAATCCGCAGTAACAAGAAAGAAAAATCAAAAGAGCAAATATTCATCAGGATACGCGCTGACCGGAATCCTGATGTGCGGCAAATGCGGACAGGAATACCGCAGGGTGACATGGGCAAGAAACGGCAAAAAGAAGATTGTATGGAGATGTTCAAACCGCCTGACAAACGGTGTAGAGCAATGCAGTGATTCCGAGACTTTGGAAGAAGGCGCATTAAACAGGGCAGTCATGGAGGCCATCCACCGTATCACCAGAAATGAGGGGGATTTCGTCGGAGCCTTCCGCCAGAATGTCATCCGGGTAATCGGCAGCTACGGCAGGGAACAGCAGTCTGACGAATACAGCGATCAGATAAAGGCAAAGCAGGAAGAAATGGTCGCGCTGATCGCAGAGAACGCGAAAGTGGGAGACTACACACAGGAATTTGATGAACAGTACCGTAAAATTGCGGAGGAAATCGGTGCCCTCAAAGAAGAACAGACGGAATCGGCAAGAAAGAAAAAGCTCGCAGAAAACTACGAACAGCGTGTGAAGGACATGGATGCTTTCATCAGCGCAAACATCTGCCAGATCCCGGAGTTTGACAACGACCTTGTGAGAAGGCTGATTGCAGGCATCAGGGTAATTTCCGCGGACAGGATAGAGATACAGTTCCAGTCGGGGATTGTGATGGAGCAGGAGATTGCTTATGAGTAAAATGCCCGACCATATCGGGTGTTTTATTGTTGGCGTAAGCAGTAATGTAAAATTACATTGAAAACAGGCAGGGTAGCGGCTTGTAGCAAAAAAATAAAATGAAGCAGAGGAGAGAAGAGAAAGTGAGAGCAGAAGAAACGTTGCAATTCATGATGGATTTTTATCCAGAGCTATTCCCATCAAGAAAACACTGTCTGAACCATCTGTTTTGTATCATCGGGAACGGGTATGACTGGAGGAAAGGCGAGTTGGTTGACAAGGACTGTGAATTCAGCAAAAGATACAGGATTGTCCAAGATATCGACAGGGCAAAACCAAGAAATGAGGAATACTATCAGATGCGTCTGGAGCTCGAAAAAGAGCTCAGGGAACAAAAGGGAGACAGCTACCAGATTACGCCACAGAATATCAAATATAATTTTGAATGGAACACACCCTGTGAGGATTACTCGTATCTATACCATTATCCCAAGAATATCAGGGAGGACTGGCT
Organism: uncultured Lachnospiraceae bacterium; assembly: GCA_947385425.1. Taxonomy (GTDB): domain Bacteria; phylum Bacillota; class Clostridia; order Lachnospirales; family Lachnospiraceae; genus Kineothrix. Next base: position 19,421 of record CANDKY010000005.1, read on the forward strand.
TGCACTGTTAAAGAAATGTGAGCAGATGTTGATCGAAGATGGGATTATTCAGGGCGAGGATCAAAAGGAAGGGATAAAGGAGCTACAGGAAGAGCAGGGGGGCGGGATGCAGATAGTATAGCGGATATGCTGGTTCGTATAAATATGACATACATGGAGTAATTCTATTTATGCAGAATAAAGGAGCAGAGATCATGAATTTTTTAAGAATATTAACATTGAGATATATGCTTTTTATGGAAGTACTTTTTTAATTAGTGTGCTTATGCAGTATTTTTTTGATGAAAGTGGAAATATGAAACAATTAGAAGATATTAATTTTTTTGAAAACATATTGAATGTCAAATGATAAAATAGAGGATTAATGCTAGGGAAGAACGAAAATCCAAATGAAGTGCATTAAAAATTAATATAAAGATGACTGTTGTGACATAATCTTAAAAACAGGTATGAAAAAACTTTAATTGCATATATTAAAAGTAACTGTAAAAATACTTGACAGGAAATTGAAAGTCGGGTAAGATAATTACAGTGATCGCGTTGCAGAAACCTGTGAGGCCTGCGACCGGGGGAGAACCTGCGGGGTCTCCTCTTTTCATTTCAAGGAGAAGATGTTATATATGCCAAAGATTTTTTTAAACTATGACCAGCAGATAGACAAACTAAAGAATGAAAAGAACTTGCGGATTGATGATACAGCATATGCTAAAAATATTTTAAGGCAGACAAGTTATTACTCACTAATTGGGGGATATAAGGATATATTTAAAAATCCAACGACGAAAAAATATAAAGATGGTACAAGGTTTGAGGATATTGTAGAGCTATATTATTTTGACGAAATTTTAAGACAGTTGTTTCTTAGATACATTATAAAAGTGGAAAATGAATTAAAGTCGCAAGTGTCTTATTATTTTACAGAGAAATATGGTGAGAGTCAAAATGAGTATCTTGATTCTGTAAATTATAACTATATAGGAAAGAAGAATCAAAGAGATATTAACAAGCTGATTAAAATATTAGATGGTTATGTAAAAGAGTCTACGGATTATAATTATATAAATCATGCGAAGAGAAAACATGGGAATGTACCATTGTGGGTATTAACAAATGCTTTGACATTTGGAAATATTTCTAAAATGTATATGCTTTTACAGCAGGATATTCAAATTAAGATTAGCAAAAACTACCCTTGTATTAATGAAAGGCAGATGATTTCTATTTTGACTGTTATGGTAAAGTTTAGGAATGTTTGTGCGCATGGAGAAAGGTTGTTCACGTATAAAACTAATGACAGTATTCCTGATTTGCCGATACATAAGAAAATGAATATTGTGCGAAAGGGTACACAATATGTAAATGGAAAAAATGATCTGTTTTCAATAGTGATTGCTTTGATGTATCTGCTGAATGATGAGTGGTTTAAGGAATTTATTAATGAACTTAAGACGTTGATTGATAAATATCTTAGTAAGCACGACAGTATAGAAGAACAAGAATTATACGAAAAGATGGGATTTCCTCCAAATTGGAAAAAGATAACCAAATACGGGAAATAATAAATACATAAAAGCGAGCCTTCAAATTTTGAATATTTGGAGGTTTTCTTTTGTTTAGATAATAAACGTATAAGAGAGATATTGCATTGGTATTATTTGAATTTTTCCTTTTCTAATCTGTAACGCTTTAAATTAGGTACGCTATAGCCGAAAGAAAATAGACTTAATTTCAAAAAAAGCCCGTAATTAAACAGTTCTTCTTGCTTTTTTCATCTTGATATGGTATTCTCATAGTATACCTAATTAGGTATACTATGAGGAGATATGATACGATGGAGAAGCCTGATTATGTAAAAAATTTTGCACGCCCTGCCAATACAGAGATCAAATTTATCCGTGGGCATTGGTATCTGTATGAAAGACGCAGTGTCTATGACCCTCAGCTTGGCAGATCGAAAAAAATATCCGGAAATATCCTCGGCAGCATCACAGAACAGGGGCTGGTCCCCAGCAAGGCACGCCGGGAATGGGTCAATCCGGTGCTGAATGATGTAGTGGAAGTCGGCGCTGTAAGCTATATCTATCAAAAAACGGCATTGATGCGAGACAAACTGCAAAAATATTTCCCTGATATATGGCAGTACATATACACAGCAGCAGTTATCCGTGCCGCTTATGACTGCCGTTTCCGCAGGATGCAGCTGCATTATGAGGGCAGTATCCTGTCTTATATTTATCCGAATCTTTCTTTTATGCCAGGCTCCATCACAGAGTTTCTGAACACCCTGGGGCGAATGCGGGGCGTAATACGCGGCTATATGCAGGAAATGGTGGCCGAGCATGAGCGCTTCCTTCTTTTTGACGGACACAGGCTGCTGTCAGCGTCACATACCGTGGATAATGCAGAATGCGGCTATGATTCAAAAATGCGTTACAAGCCCCAGATCAACCTGTTATATATGTTTACCCTGGGAGAGGATATCGGATATCCTGTCTATTATAAGCAGTATTTAGGGAGTACGCTTGATGTTTCTGCGTTTTCTGACATCCTGAAGGAGTCCACCGCTTATGCGGACAACTGCACCGTCATAGCAGACAAAGGCTTTGCCAGTGACGATGATTTCAGCCTTCTTGAAGAGTGCGGCCTTAAGTATGTGATTCCCCTCAAACGGGGGAACCGTTTTGTAAAAGGGCATGTCCCGGCTTCGCCTTTTGGATATGAGGAAGCCTTTAGTTTCAATGGGAGGGGTATCCACAGCCTGACGCTCCCGGGAGAAGGATTCCATATCCACCTGTTTCTTGATACGGATCTGCTGGCGCAGGAGATATCAGATGTCACAAAGCGGACAGAAAAATACAATACCGCCATAGGACGCCGGAAAGAGCAGGAACTCAAACGGCGCAGGAAAGGAAAAGGCCGCCTTACAGATGAAGAACTGGAGTCATTAGAACCTCTTACGGTCAAGGAAGCCTATGTGGACAAGGAGGAAATGGGAACGATTACATTAAAGACAAACCGGACGGAGTTAAATGCTTTTCAGGTTTACAGTATCTATAAGCAAAGGCAGGCGATTGAGCAGTTTTTCAAGACATATGGAGACACAATGTCCTATGAAGCGTCCTACATGAGGAATAATTATACGGAAGAAGCATGGCTGTTCCTGAATCACCTGTCCAGCATGATCGGAGTGAACGCAATCGAAGAGATCGCATCCATAGGAGAGTCTAAAAACATTTCTTACAAGGATTTGGTGCAGACACTGGTAAAAATCAAAGCAGGAAAAACAGATGAAAAATGGATTGTATACCCGGTCAAAAAAAGTGTTCAAAAATTATGTGAGAAGATACAGCTCAACCCATATGATTTGACAGGACTTGGGCTATAAGGGAGCTGTTACAGCTGCCCTTATAGCGTACCTAATTTCACAAAGCGTTACAGATTAAATATGTATCAGAATATAGTAAATGATATTTTGCGCCATCCTGATGATAAACCAACAATTGGACTTTTATTGGTTAAGGGTAAGAATAAAATTGTGATAGAATACTCTTTGTCTGGTTATCAGAACCCGATTGGTGTAGCAGAGTGGCAAAATCATCTTACGCAATCTTTGCCAGAGGAGCTGCAGAGTAGTTTGCCTTCTATTGAGGAAATAGAAAGGGAATTGGAATAACGGCAAAATTGATAGAAAAGGAGTCAGTAATAATGATGCAGCTTGTGGAAAAGTGAAGAATTTGGCACTAAAAACCACAACATCTTGTGGTTTGAGGGCGAAAATTGGCGAAAAATCCAACCAATTTTTGCCCTATTTTTTTGGCCAATTTTATAGATGCAAAGAGGAGAAAATCGCTTTGAGGCAGAATTTGGAGAAAAAATCATGAAAAATGCGGAAAGGAGGTGAGGAAAAAATGGCGGATAAACAACACCCAAGTTATGGGATCCGCACCAATAGAAACTGACGGGGAGCGGTGGATCATCTTAAATGACTGACCTGCGGGAAGTGCCATATTTTTGTTGCTTTCCTGTCCAGACATCAATATAATGTACATGAGGTGATGGAAATGACACTGCTTGAATGCATAAAAGAAAAAGGGCTGTCCCGTTACAGCCTGTCAAAAATAAGCGGGGTGCCGTGGGACACACTGTCAGGGCTCTGCTATGGCGAGATCCGTTTTGAACAGTGCAGCAAAGAACTGCTTTCAAAGCTGTCGGAGGCGCTTGGGACCAGCGTGGAAGAGCTGGTGCTCCTGGAAACCGGAAATGACATGGATGGGGACGGGATGCCCAGGGATAAAAAGTATCTGGAGACAGGGCTGCCGGAAAGCCTGCAGCATTCCCTTGATGAATTTATACAGGGGGAGAAGGAGCAGGTGTCGCATATGGACTGCCTGTGGGGAGAGCTGTACGGCTCCATCAATGCCTGCCAGTGGGGAGGGCGGATCACGAAGGAGCATGCGGATTACCTGCGGGCAAAATACCTGTTTGGGGAGGAGGCAGAGGAAGATGATTGATTTTACATCATGCGAAGTGAATAAATTCAAGGCTTATGGCGGTGCAAATGGAAATAAGATACACATACGGTATCAGGGGAAAGGGTATATGCTGAAATTTCCGCCAGTGCCCGGACGCAGCAAAACCATGAGCTATACAAACGGCTGCATCAGTGAATACCTTGCCTGCCATATTTATGGACTGCTCGGAATGAAGGTACAGGAGACAATCCTTGGCACATATACAGACAGACGGGGGAAAGAGAAGGTAGTGGTTGCCTGCCGCGATTTTACAGACGGCGGAAAGAGGCTGATTGAATTTGCACAGCTGAAAAATACATGCGTGGACAGTGAGCAGAACGGGTATGGCACAGAAATCTCCTCCATTATGACAGCAATTGATGAACAGACACTGATACCACATGCAGAAATGAAATCTTTTTTCTGGGACATGTTTATTGTGGATGCCCTGCTTGGAAATTTTGACCGCCATAATGGCAACTGGGGGATTCTGGTGGATGAGGAGAAACAGACGGCGGAGATTGCGCCGGTCTATGACTGTGGTTCCTGTCTTTATTCACAGCTTGCATTAGAGGAAATGCAGGGCGTCATGGAACAGGAAGAGGAGATTGACAAGCGTATCTTTGTGTATCCGGCTTCCGCTATAGAAGAACACGGCAGAAAGGTGTCTTATTTTAAATTTATATCTTCCCTGGAAAACGGGGACTGTAGCGCAGCGCTGAAGCGTATTTACGGGCGTATTGACATGGGGCGCATTGACAGTCTGGTGGAGGAAACGCCGTTTCTGGAACCGGTACAGAAAGAATTTTACAAAGTAATGCTCAGGGAACGGAAAAAGAAGATACTGGACTGCAGCATGGAACAGCTCCTGCAACAGGAAACGCAGGCTGGAATGCAGGAGCAGCAGGCACCCGTACAGTCCATGTAAAAAGAATACAAAAAAAGGGGACAAAGAGTATCAGACGGAATGTTTGGTACTTTTTTTGTGCCCGGTTTAATGGTGAAGGAGGATTTAATGAAAACAAATATAATGAACAAAGACAGGAAGAAAAAAATGGAGACACAGTCACCGGATGAGGCGAAGCTTAAGGGCTTTCTGGACATGATCGCCCCGTCCGTCATCCGGTTTTACACGGACCACTATATCTGCGGCAACACTTACCGCAGCGTGTGGGCACTCAGGGAATACCCGACCGCCACCGACGAGCAGGCAATCCTGCGCCACCTCGGGGAGAAGGACGGTGTCACCCTCCGCATTTACACAAGGCAGGTAACACCTGCCGAGGAGAAAAAGATCATCAGCAATGCGGCAAACAAAAACCGCATGAAACAGGGAACCACGGAGAACCTGCAGAAGGCCGTGACTGCCGCAAGCAACCTTCAGGACGTGACAAATATCATTGCAGCCATAACCCACCATGATTTCGTTTAAAATGATATTCGAAACACTCATTAAATGGGAAGAGAGCGAGGCGGGAATACCAATAGAAAGAACACTTCCTAAAATTATAATCGGATCAAAAATAATATTCAGAAGATTTTCCCATTTGACCAAGCATGGCTTTTGTAGCCTGTCCTTCTGCATGCAGATTATATTTTTTCATTCTTTTACTCTATAGCTACTGGGAGAAATTCCAATATTTTTTTTAAATACCTTGCTGAAATAATTCCCATTGCTGAAACCAAGTGAAAATGCAATGTCATCCGATTTACGATATTTATAATTCCCACATGTTCCTGCGTAGGGTTTACATTTTCTTTTATCAACAGCCATTCCTGCAACATTTTTAAGATGGCAGGCGGAATGCCGCGTCCATCATCGGAAACGGTAATTGCCAGTTTTTCGTTGACTTTGCGAATCGAAACATGGATACTTCCTTCGGGACTGTCGTCAAGTCCATGTTTGATTGCGTTTTCCACCAGCGGCTGTAAAATGAGAACAGGAACCGGCCAGTCATTTAAGCCATCTTCCACTTTGGTGCTGGTATGAAGCTGCTCTCCCCATAATATTTTTTGGATATACAGATAGTCATTCATGTTTTTCAGTTCACTGGAAAGAGAAATCAATTTTGCGGTAGGTCTGAGGGTGTACCGCAGCGTCCGCGCGAGCGCATTTGCCATGAGATATACATCTTTTGCTCCTTTTTTTAAGCCCAGCGTTCCCATGGCCTGTAAAGTGTTATTGATAAAATACGGCTTGATTTGGGCTTGGAGCATTTGAAACTCCGCATTTTTTTGCAATAACTTTGCCTTATATTTCAAATTAATTAATTCGTTTATTTTTTGCGTCATTTCGTTGAAGGCAGAAGCCAGCGTTCCTATTTCGTCTTTCCCATAGTCATCTGCGTTAATAGAAAGCTCTCCTTCACCGAACGCGACAACGTTTGCAGTCAATGCATTTAGTTTTTTCGTAATGGTGTGGGAAAAACAAAATGCAATTCCCATAGCCAAAAGAAGGAAAACTGCGGTCATAATCAGTATAATTTGAATGACGCTCTGAATAATGTCCTGCGTCAGTTCACGAAAAGGAATGTCTTTCAGCAAATAGATCTCATTGGAATGGTTCCACAAAAGGATACGTTGTTCATGACCAACATGATAAACGGTATAACCGGAATTTCCAATAGCATCAGATATTGCATTGACTGCTTCCGGTGGAAGGATTTGCTCAGGGATTCATTGCTTCTGGATGTAAGACCAGCCCGGTAGCATAAACGTTTGGAACTTGAGAATTGAAACATACCAGTACCAATTTTGGAGATGACAGTGACTGCACTATCACGTTTGACATCCGGAATGGTACAAAGGAACTGGACAGTATTTTCAAAATCAGTATTAGAAGAATTCATATTTTCAATCATTTTGTCAACATCATTGATTTCAGTTGTGATATAATCCATATGTTGCACATTTGTCTGGAAGTGTCTGACATCCATGCGGCATGGGATGCCGTTACTGGAAATGGAATAAAACCGGATACGCAAATTTTGTTGGGGTAGATGGGGCATACCAGTTCTGGGTGACCGACCCGGACGGAAATAAGCTGGAACTGATGGAATATGCGCCAGGGGCAAAACAGTTGTTGTCATGTATCAATGTCATTAACTTAAGCTTCCCGGAGCGCCGCAGACCACATATCTCATCCGGACGCGCTTTCGCTCAGCGGCAGACGCAACGGCACTAAGGCGCCAAAACACGTCGCCTAAGTGCCGGCGTCTTTCAATGGTCCGGATTGAGATATATGGTCTGCAGCACCCCGGGAAGCTTAAGTTAATGACATTGGTCATGTATGGGATATAATGGTAACTAGGGATAGCGCTGTCATAAAGGGAAAAGATGGAAACATGGTTTTGCTTCGGCATCAAATAAAAAATTTAAGTACAGAAATGAGAGGTTTATGTCTTGATAACAAAGGAATTATATGCCGAACTGAAGAAAATTACGGCGGAAGAAGAGCGCATTTTAAGAGGCAGTGCGAAAATTGAAGAAGATATTTACATGCTTCAGGATTCTGATATCAGGGAGGCGTATATCGTTGATGCGGGGAAGCTTCTTGACGAGGGAAAGCTCATACAGGTGCGTCCGCATACCCGTTTTGTCCATTTCCCAAAACATTCGCACAATTATGTTGAAATGATTTATATGTGCTGTGGCAGCACCCATCACATCATTGACGGCGAGGACATATGGCTCCATGAGGGGGAAATGCTCTTTCTGAACCAGAAATCGCAGCAGGAGATTTATCCCGCGGCGGAGGATGACATTGCGGTTAATTTTATTATCCTGCCGGAGTTTTTCGATTATGTGTTGAAAATGATGGGAGAGGAAAAAAATCTGCTGCGCGATTTTGTGATTGGCTGTCTGAAAGGCGAAAATGAAGACGCAGGATATATGCATTTTAAAGTGACAGGGATACTCCCAATCCAGAACCTGCTTGAAAACCTGATCTGGTCCATCTGGAACAGACAGCCCAACAGGCGCAGTATCAACCAGGCAACAATGGGACTTTTATTCCTGCAGTTGATGAACCATATGGAGCTGATGGAAACAAATACAGAAAATCATAACAGACGCCTGATTATTGATGTGTACAGCTACATCGAGGAGAATTACCGTGACGGGGAACTGACAAAACTTGCCGGGCTGCTGAATTATGACATGTACTGGCTTTCCAGGGAAATCAGGAAAAGAACAGGGCGCAGCTACACGGAGCTTGTTCAGGAAAAGAGGCTCAGTCAGGCGGCATACCTTCTGCGAAATACTGCAATGTCTGTTATGGATATCGGAATGGCAGTGGGATACGACAACACAAGCTATTTTCACCGCATATTTCAAAAACAGTATGGTATGACACCGAGAAAATATCGTATCAGTAAATAATTATAAAGGACAAATAAGGACACTTTTTCTGTCAAAAGATGTCCTTTTTTTATGCCATATCATTTTATATGATAAATGTATTGAACAGGAAACGAAAGGTTGTGATGAACATGGAAAAATACTATCTGGCCATAGACATCGGGGCGTCGAGCGGACGCCATATCCTGTCGCATATGAAGGATGGGAAAATGGTACTTGAGGAAATCCATCGGTTTCCAAACGGTATGGTTGAAAAACAGGGTCAGAAAATATGGGATATTGATGCACTGTTTGGGGAAATCAAAACGGGAATGAAGAAATGCAGGGAACTTGGAAAAATCCCGGTCTCGGCGGGGATTGACACATGGGCGGTTGATTTCGTGCTTCTGGACAGAGAAGACAGGCGGATCGGGGATGCCGTGGCCTACCGCGATGACCGCACGAAAAACATGGATAAAAAAGTTTATGAGATGATTGACGAGAAGGAACTGTATGGCAAAACCGGAATCCAGAAACAATTGTTTAACACGGTCTATCAATTGATGGCGCTGAAAGAAAAAAATCCTGATCAGCTTCAAAGCGCGGAAAAACTGCTTATGATACCGGATTACTTCCATTTTTTGCTGACAGGAAACGCTGCCGCAGAGTATACAAACGCGACGACGACACAGATGGTAAATGCCGCGACAAATGACTGGGACTGGGAACTAATAGAAAGACTTGGATACCCGCAGTCCATTTTCCAGAAGATACGGTTGCCCGGCACGGAACTCGGCGTTTTGAAAGATGGAATTGCGCAGGAAATTGGATATAACTGCAAGGTCGTGCTTCCTGCAACACATGATACAGGATCCGCAGTCATGGCAGTGCCTGCCGAAAGTGATACTATGCTATACATCAGTTCGGGGACATGGTCGCTGATGGGTACAGAGCTTATGAAAGCGAATTGCAGCGAGCAGAGCAGGCAGCATAACCTCACAAACGAGGGCGGTTATCAGTATCGGTTCCGCTATCTGAAAAATATCATGGGGCTTTGGATGATACAGTCGGTCAAAAAGGAAATTGGCGGGGAGCTTGGTTTCGGAGAGATCTGTGAGGCGGCATCAAAGTGCAGTATTTCATCCATTGTGGATTGCAATGCAGGCCGTTTTCTTGCACCGGAAAACATGACAGAGGAAGTAAAGGCGGCGTGCAGGGAAGCAGGACAAAAAGAGCCGGAAGGAATCGCGGAGACAGCGGCAGTTATCTATAACAGTCTGGCAGCATGTTATGCCAGGGCGGCAAAGGAAATTGAGGAAATGACTGAAATTACCTATGATTGTATCCACATTATCGGCGGTGGGGCAAATGCGGATTACCTCAACAGGCTGACTGCAAAAGTTACCGGAAAGAAGGTCTGTGCAGGACCGGCGGAGGCGACAGCAGCCGGAAACCTTGCGGCACAGATGATTGCAGACGGGTCATTGGGAGATTTGGCTGCCGCAAGGAAATGTATCCGCGCATCTTTTCCGATAAAGGAGTATTGATAAAATAATTTCAATAAGGAGGACGAAAATGAATCAGTTTCAAAGGTATGAAGACGCAAGAAACAGGTATGCGGCAGTCGGCGTTGACACGGATGCGGCGATCAGAAAGATGATGGAGATTCCGGTCTCACTGCACTGCTGGCAGGGTGATGATGTGACAGGTTTTGACCATGACGGCCCGCTCACGGGAGGAATCCAGACGACGGGAAATTATCCCGGAAAGGCAAGGAACCCTGAGGAACTCATGCAGGATATGGATGTGGCATTGAAATTAATGCCGGGAAAAAAGAAGCTCAACCTGCATGCAAGCTATGCCGTTTTTGAGGATGGCGGATTTGTGGACCGTGACAAAATCGAACCGAAGCACTTTGCAAAATGGGTGGCGTTTGCGAAGGAAAGAAATATGGGAATTGATTTTAATCCGACCTTTTTCTCACATGACAGAGTGAAGGATGGGCTGACGCTGTCAAGTCCTGACGAGGAGACAAGGAGGTTCTGGATAGAGCATGGAAAGGCATGCATCCGTATTTCCCGGTATTTTGCGGAGCAGACGGGGATACCGTGTGTCATGAACATCTGGACAGGCGACGGCTACAAGGATATTCCGGCTGACCGCATGGGACCGCGCCTGCGCTACAAGGATTCGATTGAACAGATTTTGTCAGAGCCATATGACAAAAAACTTGTCAAGCCCTGTGTGGAGTCCAAAGTGTTTGGCATCGGCGTGGAGGCATTCACGGCAGGAAGCGCGGAGTTTGCGCTTACCTTTGCGGCAACGCATGACGGCTGTCTGCCATTGATGGACAATGGGCATTACCATCCGACGGAAGTGGTGTCTGACAAGATTCCGGCACTGCTGTGCTTCTTCCCTGAAATCGCACTGCACATTACAAGGCCGATCCGCTGGGACAGCGACCATGTGGTGCTGCTTGACGACGAGACGAGGGAGATGGCAAAGGAAATCGTGAGGAACGATGCACTTGACCGCGTGTACATGGCACTCGACTATTTTGATGCAAGTATCAACAGGATATCTGCGTGGACAGTCGGTTTCCGCAGCTGGCAGAAGGCACTGCTGGGTGCGCTCTGCACGCCGAATGCGGAACTTAAAAGGCTCCAGGAAGAAAACCGCATGACGGAACTCATGGTGATGCAGGAGGATGTAAAGATGTATCCGTTCGGGGACGTCTGGGATGAATACTGCAGGGAGTGCGGCGTGGTTTCCGATCAGAGCTGGTTTGCCGCCGTTAAGAAATATGAAGATGAAGTATTGTTAAAAAGATAGGGGAAGGAGTTCAGGAATATGAAATTTTTAGAGTCTGAATTTGTACAGGGATTTATCAGGATGGCGGATGACGGATGGAACCAGGGCTGGCACGAGCGAAACGGAGGCAATTTGTCCTACCGCGTAAAGCCGGAGGAAGTGGAGTCAGTAAAAGAAAATTTTGCGGCGAAGGAATGGCAGCCCATAGGAACAACGGTGCCGAAGCTTGCAGGGGAGTATTTCCTTGTAACCGGGAGCGGAAAATATTTCAGGAATGTCATCATCAAGCCGGAGGATTCCATCTGTATGATTGAGCTTGATGAAAAGGGTGAGAACTATCGTATTGTGTGGGGACTGGTTAACGGCGGGAAACCGACTTCCGAGCTTCCCTCACACCTGATGAACCATGAGGTCAAGAAAGAGATGACTGACGGCAGATACCGCGTCATCTACCATGCACACACCACAAATGTCATCGCGCTGACCTTTGTGCTGCCATTGACTGACGAGGTATTTACAAGGGAATTGTGGGAAATGGCAACAGAGTGTCCCGTGGTATTCCCGGGCGGAATCGGCGTTGTGCCCTGGATGGTTCCGGGCGGAAGGGAGATTGCAGTGGAGACGAGTAAACTGATGAAGGATTATGACGTGGCAGTCTGGGCGCACCACGGAATGTTCGCGGCGGGTGAGGATTTTGACCTGACTTTCGGACTGATGCATACCGTGGAAAAATCCGCGGAAATCCTGGTAAAAATGCTGTCAATGCAGTCTGATAAGCGCCAGACTATCATGCCGGATGATTTCAGGAACCTTGCAAGGGATTTTCAAGTGACACTGCCTGAAAAGTTTTTATATGACAAGCATTAAAATTTAATCATATTATGAAAGGAGCAGGTTGTCAGCCCTTCGATTGAGACGTTTTCAACTATTTTGAAAAAAATGTCATTCCGCTTTTACAGGAATATTTTTATGAGGATTATGAAAAAATCCAGTTGGTGTTGGGGGACCAATGTCATTAACTTAAGCTTCCCGGGGTGCCGCAAACCACATATCTCATCCGGACGCGCTTCCGCTCACGGCAGACGCAATGGTACTAACACTACATTACATGTAGTGTAGCGCCAAAACACGGCGCCTAAGTGCCGGCGTCTTTCGATGGTCCGTCTTGAGATATATGGTCTGCAGCACCCCGGGAAGCTTAAGTTAATGACATTGGTTGTTGTATCCGGTGAATGAGGCATTGCCGTAGCCGTAGAAATTTTGGTTCAGGTCTATCAGATTTTGCTGTTTTTTGATAGAATGTATTATAAAACAACCGATCTGGAGAAAAGGAGGGCAAAATGAAATCGTTTGATGAATTAAAAGAGGTAATCCGTAAGCTCCGCGCAGAGGACGGCTGCCCTTGGGACAGGGAGCAGACACATATGAGCCTTAAATCGGCCTGCATAGAAGAGGCGGCCGAGGTGATAGGCGGAATTAACGCGTTCGATAAAACCGGCAACCCGGAGAATCTGAAGGAAGAGCTTGGGGACATTTTGCTCCAGGTAGTCATGCACGCACAGATAGCCGAGGAAGAGGGCGTCTTTACTTTGGAGGATGTGGTATGCGGGATAAGGGATAAGATGATCCGGCGGCATCCCCATGTATTCAACGGCACAAAAGTGAACGGTACGGAAGAAGTGCTGCTAAACTGGGAAGAGATAAAGGCAAAGGAAAAGGAAGGCAAGGAAGATGTGAGTATTTTCCTTCCGGCAGCCTTTGATGAAGCTGAAGCCATGATAAATATTGCCAGGGAGCGGAAAGGTTATGTGCGGTTCCTTAAGGAATAGCTTTGCTTATGGGCGGAATTATGATATGATACACAGAAAGCGAATGTAATTGTGCAAAGAATAAATTTATTTCTGTACAGTTACAATGAATAAGTCCCTCTGCCCTATTTTTCGTTACTGGTGATGCTACTATATGCGGGGCATGGGGATTTCCTAAATAAAAGAGACAGGGTGGTATAAGGAGATGGCATCGAATATTAAAAGCATGACAGCGGGAAAGCCGGCGAAGCTTATTTTTGCTTTTGCGCTTCCTCTTATGATTGGAAATGTATTTCAGCAATTGTATACCGTAGTGGATACAATGGTCGTCGGGCAGATATTGGGTGTCAATGCACTGGCGGCACTTGGGGCGTCGGACTGGCTGAACTGGATGATGCTCGGCATTGTCCAGGGATTTGCGCAGGGTTTTTCGATTCTGATGGCGCAGGAATTTGGCGCGGGGAATATGCAGAGGTTGAAAAAGGTGGTGGGAAATGCCATTGTTTTATCGGCAATAAGCGCAGTCGTCCTGCTTGTGCTGGGGGAAGCTGTGGCGCTTCCGGTACTTCGTCTGCTGCAGACGCCGGAGGATATTATCGGCCAGTCGCTGCTGTATCTGCGTATTATGTTTGCAGGTATCCCGATTGTAATGGCATATAACCTCCTCGCCTCCATTTTGCGTGCGCTGGGAGACGGAAAGACTCCTCTGCATGCTATGATATTGGCGGCTGTGATTAATATTATATTGGATCTGGTGTTTGTTATGGGATTTGGATGGGGGATTGCAGGGGCGGCAGTTGCTACTGTTATCGCGCAGTTCAGTTCCAGTATATTTTGTTATATACATATTCGGAAAATTGATATTCTGACTCTATCCAGGGAAGACTATGCACTAAGCGGCGAATTGGATAAAAAGCTGGTTTTCCTTGGCCTTCCGATGGCCTTCCAGAATGCGATTATTTCCGTGGGAGGAATGATCGTACAGTCCGTAGTCAACGGATTCGGAGTTACCTTTATTGCAGGGTTTACCGCGACGAATAAATTATACGGGGTTTTGGAAGTGGCGGCTACCTCTTATGGCTATGCAATGATAACCTATGTAGGACAGAATCTGGGGGGAGGGTATATTGACAGGATCAGGAAGGGGATGCGTGCGGCTTTGGGGATTGCTTTGCTGACATCTGCGGTTATTGCAGCAGGGATGCTGATCTTCGGGCATCAGATATTGGGATGCTTTATTTCTGGCAGCCCGGAAGAAGCGGAAAAGACGATGTACGTCGCTTATCATTATCTGGCTATTATGAGTGTTTTTCTGCCTGTTTTATATATTCTGCATGTGGTGCGTTCCGCTTTGCAGGGAATGGGGGACACGGTCCTTCCTATGGTTTCCGGTGTGGCGGAGTTTGCCATGAGGACCGGGACTGCCATACTGCTTCCGCTGTTAATAGGGGAAGAGGGGATTTTTTATGCGGAAATAATGGCATGGGTTGGCGCTGATGTTATTTTGGTCTGCAGCTATTTTGTGCGGATGAAAAAGTATCCGACATGATAAACCATTGCAGATTGCTTTGCCTCCCGGATTTGGACGGTAACATAGGTAAGGAACTGTGCAGAAAAGGATTTCAAATACATTTTAGGACAGGGAAGGAAAATGCAGGCAGGTTACGGTTTGGATAGTGTCAGGGAAGAGATTCTCGCAATGACAGATGAAACATACAGGGAATTTCAGGTAAAGCTTCTGCCGCAAGTAAAGAATTATGCGGGTGTAAGGCTGCCTGCTTTGCGCAGGCTGGCAAAAAGGATAGCAAAAGAAAACGGGAGAGGATATCTGGAAGCAGTACTGGGAAGAAATGCGCAGGAAGAGCTTTTTGAGGAAATCATGCTGCAGGGGATGGTTATCGGGTATTGGAAGGGCAGCCTGTCTGATATATTTTCCTATACGGAGCTTTTCCTGCCTAAGGTAGACAACTGGTCGGTATGTGACAGCTTTTGCAGCGGGTTTAAACATGCCCCTTCCTGCCGGGATGAGGTCTGGGAGTGGCTGGGGCAGTTCTTTGGATCGGAAAGGGAATTTACGGTCCGGTTTGCGGTGGTTATGCTTCTGGATTATTATGTGGAGGAAGAATATTTAAGCCGGCTTTGGGGGATTTTTGATAAGGTGCGTCATGAGGGCTATTATGTAAGGATGGCTATAGCCTGGGCAGTTTCCGTATGTTATATGAAATACCCAAAGGAGAGTATGGCCTATCTTAAGGATAACCGGCTGGATGATTATACCTATAATAAAGCCTTACAGAAAATAACGGAGTCACGGTGCATATCGGAACAGGAGAAGGAGCGGATACGATGGATGAAGCGGTAGTGGTGTTGAAAAAAGGGGAGGGGCGTACATTAAAGTCCGGCGGGATGTGGGTTTTTGACAATGAGATAGATTCTGTTTCCGGTGTGTTTGAGAATGGAGATATCGTAGAGGTTCATGATTTTGACGGTTATTTTATGGGATATGGATTTATCAATACAAATTCCCGGATCGCAGTACGCATACTGTCCAGAAGAAGGGAAAACCGTATTACGGAAGAGTTCCTGGAACAGAGGGTACGTGCGGCATGGGAATACAGGAAACAGACGGTGGATACCTCGAGCTGCCGCATTATTTTCGGGGAGGCGGATTTTCTTCCCGGCCTAGTCGTAGACAAATTTTCCGATGTGCTGGTGGCAGAGTCGCTGGCACTGGGTATAGACAGGCTGAAGCCGCTGCTTTTGGAGAAATTGAAGACGGTGTTGGCGGAGGACGGGATTACCGTCCGGGGGATATATGAAAGGAGCGATGCCGGCGTGCGCCGGAAGGAAGGGATGGAATGCTTTAAAGGCTTTCTGGGGGAGCCTTTTGACACGAAGGTGCAGATTGAGGAAAACGGCGTAAAATATATAGTGGATGTGAAAGAAGGGCAGAAGACCGGTTTCTTTCTTGACCAGAAAAACAACCGCGCATCGATTCATAAGATATGCAAAGGGAAAAAAGTGCTGGACTGTTTTACCCATACCGGTTCCTTTGCGTTAAATGCGGGCATTGCCGGGGCGGCTTCCGTGCTGGGTGCGGACGTGTCCCGGATTGGCATAGAGCAGGCAGAGGAGAATGCTAGGCTGAACCATCTGGAGGACAGAGTAAAGTTTCTTTGCGCCGATGTTTTTGAATTGCTTCCTGAACTGGAGGAAAAGGGAGAGAAGTTTGATGTGGTGATATTGGATCCCCCGGCATTTACCAAGTCAAGGAATTCCGTAAAAAATGCAGTGAAAGGATACCGGGAGATCAATCTGAGAGGGCTTAAGCTGGTAGAGGACGGGGGTTTTCTCGTCACATGCTCCTGTTCCCACTTTATGGATCCGGAGTTATTCGCCAGGACGGTGAAGGAGGCGGCAAAAGGCGCCCGAAAGAGGCTGCGCCAGGTGGAATTCCGCACACAGGCGCCGGATCACCCGATTCTGTGGGCAGCAGAGGAATCTTATTATCTGAAATTCTATATCTTCCAGGTTTGTGCAGAAAAATAAGAAACTGTGGTGCACATCTGGCGAAAAGCAGATTTTAAACAGGCTCTAAAAAATACCGCGGGGATGCAGATTTTAAATAGGCATCCCCAAAGCATAATTCCATATTATATTCCATAAGGCATTAGAGATAAAGGGGGTCAGGAGGAAAGTGACCAGCCAGGGAGCCAGAAAATAGATATATATTTCCCATTTGGATAAAACCTTCTTTCTTGCATCTTTTGTGCCCAGGCACATGCGGCGCATAAAATGCATACGTCTGATAAGCAGATAGAGCAGGTATCCCGCAGTGGTTCCCAGAACATTCATAATGACATCGGTAATGTCTGTAACAGCGCTGGTTTCCAGGCAGAAAATCTGGGATATTTCTATTATAACGGAGAGAAGGAGTCCATATAAAACAGTCCTGCCGGCATGTTTGAAGCGCTTCCATAAGGTAGGAAGGAGCAGCCCGAAAGGAATATAAATCAAAAAGCTTTGGATATAATGGCCAAGGCTGTCCATAAATCCATAAAAAGGAATGAAATTGAATTGGGGATAAAAATTTATCTGGTATAAAGAAGGGGTATCGGAAGCCATCAAAATAAGGCAAATCCCCAAAGCATAGAGATATACCCCGAACTGGTGGCGCTTTGGCAGTCTGCATTTTCTGAAAAGCAGTTGTAATATAATGAGAAAAGGGATAACCCCTATATATGCGGCAAATGTGTTGACACACAATACAGTGAAATCAGACATTTTTATCCTCCTGGTATATATTTTTTCTAATGAAATCTAATTTAGTATAATACTGCCTTACGATGTATTTGTAAACAAAAATATAATTTTTTTCTTAAATTTTATTCTGTTCTATATTATACGCTTTTTTCCCGAAATCACAATTTGAATTTCAGTTATTTAATATTATTTTAAGGTTTTCATGCTATATGCAGATTACGCGTTTGGTGTATGCCCTGTATCCGGGAGTGACCTGCCTGTTTTACAGTTTTTTTAAAGTAGGATTTTTCAGGAGGAAGATGGAATAAAGTGGCTGATTGACAGTGCAAAAAAGGGAAATACTTATTGTTAAAGAAGTTGACGGTTAGGAACTGTCCCAAAATTATTTGCAAATAGTCCACAGGATTTTTCTTCGAGAGCGCCAGCGCAAAATCAGGCGCATAGCGGGCTATGTAACTAATTTGGCGCTGGTGCTATCGGAGAAAAAGACAAGGAATATTGCAAATAATTTCGGGACAGTTCCTTAGTATGCGGGAATGGCAGGGAATGGTATATGAAAGGAGAATGGTAATGGATAATCGGGAACTTCCTATTGGCTTTGGTTTGTCTCTTGCGATGAATCAGAAGGCGATGGATCGTTTTGCAAATATGACAGAAGCGGAGAAGGAAAAAGCGATAGCTGAAAGCAGGGATGCAAAGTCAAAAAGAGAGATGGACCGTATTGTGGATTCTTTGGCGGGGGATGACGGTATTGCGGGTCTGTATGGCGCCGGTTTGGGTGTAAAATTATAGGAGAAGTGCAGATTTCAGTCTGCGGGCGCCTGCACGGCGCCTGCACCCTGTTGTTTGCAGCTTATCTGAACAGGGTGCCTGTGCAGGCCCCATACCTCCTGTACGCCGCTTTGCGCGGCGGCATATATCTGCCGAAAAAATTTTTTTAAACACACCCCTTCGTTTACATTTTATGGTTATAATATTTGATACATGCCAGATAAACAAGGAAGAAGGCAATGATCATTGACCAATAACAGTAAAAAATAATTTTGCTGTAGAAAACACCAATCAGCATAGCAGCATAGGAGAGTACGAGGATAATAAAGATGGAAGTCTGTACCGCTTTAGCGGTAATGGCACGGTTGCGTTCATCAGTGAATTTGATGCGTTCTTTTTTTAAAAGCTCCTCATTTCTTAAAAGTTTCCGCATTTGTAACACTTTAATGGTTCCGGCGAGAATAAGACCGCAGCCTAAACCGACATACAGGCCGCAGAAAAAGGAGTCGGAATCGAGCAGTCCGGCCATAGCGGCAATCCAGGTTACGAGGATGGTAACGAATCCGCAGAAGATGAGAAGTTTCATGATATTGCTCTTTCTCCCGATTATTTTGCGGAAGTCGTCATTTGTCTTTACGTTCGAAGCAGCCATTTTTCTAAAACAGATCATAGTTTTTCCTCCTTTATTCCGGTTTTTCGTCTGATTCATCGTCAAATAGAAAGATATCTTCGATTGTCATGTTAAAATACCGGGCAATTTTGTGGGCCAGAAGTAAGGAAGCGTTGTACCTGCCGTTTTCCAGTGAGATAATGGTCTGGCGGGTTACATTCACGGCATCGGCAAGTTCACTCTGGGTAACTTTGCGGCTTTTCCTTAGTTCCTGTATTTTGTTTTGCAAGCCATCACATCCTTCATTTGCAAATGTCGTAAAAGTATAGCAAACTTTACATTTTTAGTATAGTATACTTTACATAAGATGTCAAGTAAATATCACATTTGAAAAAAAGAGCAAAAGAAGTTATACTTTTATCGGGTAAAATTTCCGAATAAAAAATAAGAAAATGTATGGAGGACAGGGAAATGAAGATAAGTGCGATGTGTATCAGGTGCCTGATGGACAGGCAGGAGGAGAAGATCAGGGGAATAGACGACGAGAATGCAAAATCCGCTTATTTGAAGGAAGTTGCCGGGGTGATTGCATCCTCGGAGGATGATGCAACCGCGCCGTATCTGGTGTATGAGATCAATAAGGCTTACCGGCGCTATTTTGGGCAGCTTCCCGACTATAGCCAGGAGAAAAAGGAGTTCAACATGCTGATGCTTAAGATGGAAGCGGAAATGGAGGAGGATATCCGGTCAGGCAGGGACAGGGAAGAAATCCTTGGAAATGCTTTGAATTATGCCAGGACAGCGAATTATATTGATTATGGGGCTATGAACCATGTGGAAAAGGATACACTGCTGGAGCTTCTGAGAAATGCAAAGAAAGAGAAGGTAGATAAAAGTACGCTGGAAAGGCTGCAGGAAGAACTGCGGGCTGCAGAGGAAGTGGTTTATCTGTCTGATAATTGCGGGGAGATCGTAGCGGATAAGCTGCTTATCAGGATATTGCAGGAGCAGTATCCGCAGATACATGTGACGGTTATCGTAAGAGGGGTGCCGGTTCTGAATGATGCGGTGCTGGGCGATGCAAAGGACACAGGGCTGACGGAGATAGCGAAAGTGATTGGCAACGGGAACGGAGTTGCAGGAACACAGCTTAGTTTACTGTCAGAGGAAGCGGCGGACGCAGTACATAAGGCGGATGTGATTATTTCCAAAGGGCAGGGAAATTTTGAAACCCTGCATGGATGCGGGCTGAATATTTATTATCTGTTTTTGTGTAAATGCGAATGGTTCACAAAAAGGTTCGGCATGGAGAAGCTGAAAGGCGTATTTGTGAAAGAAAAGGATTTGGCGAGTTGACAAATGGCAGGTATACGGTATAATGAATCCTGTGTAATTGCAAATGAGTCGCAATTGCAGGGAGGCCCTTATGCAGAATGTAAAAGAAATGATTTTCGATGCGTTTATGGATACTGTAAAATTACTGCCGTTTTTATTTCTCACATATACCGCCATGGAGTATGTGGAACATAAGCTTGGAAAGAAAACGGAGGAGGCGGTGGGAAGAGCCGGGTGTTTCGGGCCTGTTTTAGGTGCGTTTGCCGGGGGCTTTCCGCAGTGCGGTTTTTCGGCGGCCGCTTCCAATCTGTTTGCGGGCGGGATGATAACTATGGGGACTTTGCTTTCCGTGTTCCTGTCTACGTCAGACGAAATGCTTCCGATCCTGTTATCGGAACGGATAGGCATCGGTGTGATTGTAAAGCTGCTGGGAATGAAAGTGCTGATTGGCATGGCGGCGGGATTTCTGGCAGATTTCATTGTGCGGAAGCGGAAGGGGAGGCCCGCGCATGCCTGCCCTGGAAGAGGGGGAAAGGCAGCGGGGGTTTCCGGCCATGGAGACAGCGGGGAGGAATGCGGCTGCGGAGGGGGGATTTTCCGGTCGGCAGTAAGCCATACTTTCCGTGTAATATCTTTTATCTTTGTGTTCTCTTTGAGCTTAAATCTGATAATAGGAATAGCCGGGGAGGATTTTATAGCAGGCCTGCTTTCCGATAAGCCTGTGGCCGGGCCGTTGGCGGCCGGGCTGATAGGGCTTATCCCCAACTGTGCGGCATCGGTAGTACTGACGCAGCTTTATCTGGAAGGGATGCTTGGAGCCGGGGCGATGATGGCCGGTCTGCTTGCAGGGAGCGGCATAGGGCTTCTTGTGCTGTTTCGGGTGAATGGCAATATAAAAGAAAGCGTAATGGTTACGGTATTGTTATATGTGATTGGTGTGGCTGCCGGTATATTTATAGATGCGGCGGGTGTTGTGATATAGGGATGTGTGCTTTGCAAATTTTGGGGATGGGGACTGGCATGAAAAGGGATAATGATGCGGAATTACAATTTCCTGATAACATAAGGAGAACGAAGCAGCGGGAGGAAGTGTTCCGGCTATTGGCGGCGGCCTCCGGGCCGATGAGCGCGGTGGATATTTATAATCAGCTTTTGCAGTCAATGACGGACGGTAATTTTGCCATGTCTACCGTATACCGTGTCCTGGCGGTTTTTGAGGAAAAGGGGTATGTGATAAAGTCTGCCCCGTCGGGCAGCGATATGTCTTATTATGAGTGGTGCCGGGGGCAGCACAGGCATTACGCGGTCTGTCTCAAATGCCATCGGATGATACCGTTAAAAAGGTGCCCCTTTGAGAATGCGGCATTGGATGCGGCGGAAGATTTTACGATTACCGGCCATAAATTAGAGTTGTATGGTTATTGCAAAGGATGCAGTACGAAAAGCAATGTATATAAATGATTCCCTTAGTCAATACTTTTTGTAAAATATTCCATTCAGGGCACAGGACAGTGTACCGTACTTTGGGGACTGCCTCAGAGTACAGCGTATTCAGAGGCGGGTAGTGTCCGGATGGGGAAAAGAGGAGACAGCGGTGGAATCTGTTTGGACGATGACGTCTGGAATAAAAGAAAGACAGCCTTTAAAAGAAAACCTGTCGGTGGATACAGCGGTGATTGGCGGAGGGATCGCAGGGATTCTGACAGCGGCGCTGCTTGGACAAATGGGGATTGAAGTGGCCGTATTGGAGGCGAACCGCCTTTTTGGAGGCCAGACGAAAAATACTACGGCGAAGATTACTTTACAGCATGGAATGATTTATCATAAGTTGATAGACAGGGTAGGAAGACAGCAGGCGGGACTGTATATGGAAGCAAACCGTGCGGCTATCAGGCAGTACAAAGAAATGGCAGAAGAACGGGGGATCGACTGTCAGTTTCGTAATTGCAGCTCCTATTTATATACGATGGAAGATGAGGAAGCGTTGTACCGGGAAGAAGAAGCGGCGAAAAGCCTGGGGATCTGTGCCGAATATACGACAAAGACAGAACTGCCTTTTCAGGTAAAGGGTGCGCTCTGCTTTTATGATCAGGCAGTTTTCCATCCGCTCCTGTTCCTGCAAAAGATTGCGGAGGGGCTGACGGTGTATGAAAATACACGGGTACTTAAGGTAGAAGGGCATGAAGTGATTACGGATAATTACAGGGTTGAGGCGAAAAATATTGTGTTTGCCACGCATTATCCGTTTATCAATGTACCCGGTTTTTATTTCCTGCGGATGTATCAGGAACGGAGCTATGTGCTGGCGCTGCGGAATACAAAACAGATGGATCATATCTATTACGGGATCGATGAGGACGGGCTGTCTTTCCGTAAAAGCGGTGATATTTTACTGTTAGGGGGCGGCAGCCACCGGACCGGTGAGAATAAAGGAGGGGGAAAATACAGGGATCTCCGTCTGGCGGCAGGGAAGTTGTTCCCTCAGGGAAGGGAAGTGGCTCATTGGTCGGCGCAGGATTGTATGCCTGCAGATGATATTCCATATATAGGGAGATATTCTGCCGAATATCCGTACTGGTATGTGGCGTCAGGATTCCGGAAATGGGGGATGACCGGAAGTATGGCAGCGGCAGGGATTTTGCGGGATTTGATTGTCAGCGGGAAAAGCCGGTACGAAGAGGTTTTTACACCGCAGCGGCTGAACCTGCAGGCAGCGGCGGGGAAGCTGGCAGAACAGGGCGCGGAGTCGGTAAAGGGGCTGGGAAAAGGGATGTTTACGGCGGCACCGCGCTGCCCCCATATGGGATGTGCATTGGAATGGAATCCGGATGAACTGAGCTGGGATTGCCCCTGCCATGGCTCACGCTTTGACAGCGAAGGCAGGCTTCTTGACAATCCGGCGCAGGCAGACCTGGGAAACGGGAGATAACGGCCTGCAGTCTTTCTTCCTGCTAAGAAATAGTCTTAATCTTGATTTTGCTGTTGCCCGATTTGCTGTAAGGGGCTGTTTGAAAATAACCTGTGACAGTTCCTAAGGGCAGCAGCGGGATACTGTGACGGAGGTTAGCATGGAAGAACAGAAAATCTATGGATACATGAGGGTATCCACACGGGAACAGAATGAGGACAGGCAGCGGATTGCGTTGGCGGAGGCAGGGGTATCGGAGAAGTGTATCTATATGGATAAACAGTCGGGAAAAGATTTTGAACGGCCTGTATATATAAGGCTGCTGCGGGAACTGGACAGCAATTCCGTATTGTTTGTAAAGTCCATAGACAGGTTGGGGAGGAATTACGCGGATCTGAATGAGCAATGGCGTATCATCACGAAAGAAAAGGGGGCGGATATCGTGGTGATAGACATGCCTGTCCTGGATACCCGGAGGGAAAAGAATCTGCTCGGTACATTTATGAGCGATATTATACTTGCCCTTTTATGTTATGTGGCGGAAAATGAGCGGATGAATATTAAGCAGAGACAGGCGGAGGGGATTGCGGCGGCCAAGGAAAGGGGAGTGAAGTTTGGGAGGCCGTCGGTATCTTTGCCGGGCAATTTTGAAGAAGTTTATGAAAAATGGAAAAAGAGGGAACTGACCTTGAAGCAGGCTGCCCGGAAGTGTAGCCTGGCGGAAAGTACATTTTTTGACAAGGCGAGGGAATTTGAAAAATGGGGCAGTTTATCGCATTAAAATAATTCTATGCAAATGGGACAAGTTGTGATAGACTATATAATATTTCAGAGGGGATTATAATGTGGAAAGGTTTATTACAGGGTGGATGATGAATTGGACAGTGGTTTATTTAAAACGGAAAAGCTGGGAAAATACAGGTTCCTGTTATTAGCCCTCCTCCTTCTTTTTATATTTTTCTGGTATACATACAGAAGTGCGGATTCCGGATTATTTTTTTCGGAGGAGCCCGGTTATTACGATGGCCCGATTTCTTTAGAGATACAGGGTGCGGGACGATACGATATTTATTACACGCTGGACGGGACGGAACCTACACCGGATTCCATACCCTATGATGGGGTAATTTATCTGGAAGATGCGACAGCCCATGATAATGTATACTCGGCGAGGACAGATGTGTCAACGGCGTTTCTGACGGAGCTGGTGGATAAGTATTCGGAAGGGAACCCGGGGTATGCGGTCCCTGGTTATAAGGTCGATAAGTGTAATGTTGTCAGAGCCGCCGCATTTGACAAGTCGGGAAACTGCGTGGATTCCATATGCGGTTCCTACTTTATCGGGTTTGCGGATAAACAGGTATATGATGGTTTATTGACGGTTTCCCTTATAACGGATCCGAAGAATCTGTTTGATTATGATACAGGGATATATGTTACCGGCAGGGCTTTTGATGCGTTTAAGGAATTGCTGCCGGACGAGAATACACCGTTAAGGGGGGCCTGGTGGTGGTGGAATGCGAATTACAGCGCACGGGGCAGGGAATCGGAAAGGCCTGCCCATATTGAGATTATGAATGCGGATAAAACAGTGCTTCTGTCGGAGGACTGCGGCATACGGATTCAGGGTAACGGAAGCCGCGGGAAACTTCCGAAAAGCCTGAGCGTTTATGCGAGACGGGAATACGCGGGGAGTGACGAGTTTTCGGAAGATATATTTGGAATCGGGGACGAATCCCACAAGTTTGTTTTGTTTTCCGGGGCGGATGATACAGAATATAAAATAAAGGATTATCTGATCCATACGATGGAGGAAAGCCTCAATTTCTGTACCATGGATTTCCTGCCTGCTTCTCTGTTTCTGGACGGTGAATTCTGGGGTGTGTATTACATAACGGAAAGTTACCATTCAGACTATTTCGAGGATCACTACGGGGTATCCCAGGAGGAAGTGATTGTTGTCAAAGAAGGGGAAATAACGGAAGGCAGTGAAAAGGATGCCGGATTGTATCAGGAGATGAGGGCATATATATCCGGAAATGACATGACGGCAGAGGGGAATTATAAAAAGGCGCAGAGTCTGATTGACATGGACAGCTATATTGATTATTATGCCGCCCAGATATTTATCGGCAGGAGCGGCGACTGGCCGGGGAAGAATGAGGGTGCATGGAGGACACGGAGTACCGTTTCCGGTACTCCGTACGCAGACGGCCGCTGGCGCTGGCTGCTCTATGATGTCAATTCCGGCGCCCTGGATGCGGTAGATGAGGATACACTGGCAAATGTAGTGTATTTAGACAGTGTGTTTGCTTCTCTGTTTAAAAATGCGCAGTTTAAGGAACAGTTTGCGGAGCGGCTAATCTATATTGCGGAGGAGATATATTCCCCCGAAAGGGTGGATACTTTTATAGATGCCTATTTGAATCATATGATGGAGCCTTTGTGCATGAGCAACCTCCGGTTTAACGGCCGGGATTTAAGGACGGAAAAACAGGAGAATGCAGAACGGATCCGTACTTTTTTAAAGGAACGGCCGGGATATATTTATGAATTTATCGAAGGCGATATGGGGCCGCAATATTTGGAATAGACGGATGCGGATAAGGGTATACAGGTATGGAATACAGGAATGAACTGAAATTTCAGTTGACTTATCTGGAAATGCAGAAAATAAGATATCGGCTGGAAAACATGATGGCTTATGATCAAAATCAGGACGGTGATTTTTATACGGTACAGAGCCTGTATTTTGATGATATATATGATTCCTGCTTTTATGAAAGCGGATCAGGAGTGGACAACCGTAAGAAATACAGGATCCGCATATACAACGGAGATCCCGGAATGATCCATCTGGAAAAGAAATGTAAAGTACGGGGCCTGACAAAGAAGGTTACAGAGGAAATATCGTTGGAAAGCTGCAGGAAACTGGTTTCCGGGAATCAGACAGACGGGGGAGGTGATTTGGAAAAGGAATTGGATTATATGATACAGTCAAAAAAAATGATGCCGAAATGTATCGTGGAATATGACAGGTGTGCGATGGTGGAGCAGGTAGGGAATGTGCGGATTACCTTTGATATGAAAGTCCGGGGGAGCGTCCGGACCGCCTTTTTCCCGGACGGGAAGCCGGAGGGCTTTGAAACGGTGATGCTGCCGGGTATGCATATACTTGAGGTAAAGTATGATGAACTGCTGCCTGAGTATATACGCAGGACAGTAAATCTGGAAACGTTACAGCGCCAGTCTGTTTCGAAGTATGTTTTGGTAAGACAGAAATTTAAGGGACAAAGGAGTATGGTTATATAATGAATTTCAGTGATTTAATTAGGAAATCTATCTTAGAGGGGTTTACTTATGTGGACTTTTCAACGACTAAGATGGCAGTCACCCTGGGTATTACATTTTTAATCGCTGCTTATATATTTTGTGTTTACCGTTTTCTTGCACAAGGTAGTTTTTATAATAAAAATTTTAACCTTACAATGGCGGTGATTTCATTAATTACTGCAGGGATAGTGATAGCAATGCAGTCCAGCCTGGCAATATCGCTGGGGATGGTCGGAGCGCTGTCTATTGTCCGTTTCCGGACAGCAGTAAAGGAACCGATGGATCTGTTATTTTTGTTCTGGTCTATCGGAACCGGCATTATCTGCGGTGCGGGATTATATGAACTTGGGATTATAGTCGCTATTGTAGTAACATTCGGGTTATTTGTCCTGCAGCTTATACCCTTGGCAGCGGAACCGATGTTATTGGTAATAAAGATGGATAATATCGAAAGTGAACCGGCAGTCCTGGCAAAAATAAAATCTTCCGCACAAAAGTATAAGGTGGATTCCAAAAGTATAACGGACGGGAAAGAAAACCTGATTATAGAAATACGTTCTAAGGAATATAGCCGTCTGACGAATGAAATTTCAAAAATAGAAGGTGTGGGCAATGTTACCCTGCTGCATCACGAGGGGGAAGTGAGAATATAACCGGGAACGTGCCTGGAAATTTCTTTTCCCAGGATGTGCATGGCAAATAGTGGGAAGGAATTTTATACACGTTCCGGAAAAGAAAGGCATGGTATTGGATGAATAAAGACTTAAAAATTGCAGTATTGATTGATGCGGATAATATTTCAGATAAATATGTGAGTATTATCCTGGAGGAGACCGCAAAGAGCGGCATAGCTACTTATAAAAGGATATACGGCGACTGGACGAATACGCGCCTTGTTTCGTGGAAGAATGTCCTGCTGGATAATTCGATTTCCCCCATACAGCAGTACAGCTATACGGCGGGAAAAAATGCAACGGATTCTGCCATGATTATAGACGCCATGGATATTTTGTATTCCAGCACGGTAGACGGGTTTTGTATTGTTTCCTCGGATAGTGATTTTACCCGCCTGGTGGCCAGGCTCAGGGAGGCGGGGATGATAGTCATTGGTATGGGGGAAAGCAAGACTCCCAAGCCTTTTATTTCCGCATGCAACCAGTTCAAATATCTGGATATTATTTTCCAGTCCAAAGAACAGGAAGAAGAAAGCGCTGGAAGGAAAGAAGAACTGACTGCGGCAAGGGCGGCTTCGAAGTCTTCGAAATTGAAAAAGGGGACGAAGGCGGCATCAGCGGCCATATCGAAGAAGAGAAAAGAGGAACTGAAACCGCAGACGGACATAAAAATGATTAAGCGTGCCATCCTGTCTTTGGTGGAGGAATGTTCCGATGATGACGAATGGATTCTCTCGGCGGAGCTGCGTAATCAGTTGGGAAAAAGATTCCCGGATTTTGATGTACGCAACTTCGGGCATTCCAAATTTTCCTCTTTTATAAAATCGCTGAATATCCTGGACTGCGAGCAGGAACAGAATATTGTGAAATTTAAAATTAAGGGGCGGGGATAGCGGCAACAGGATATATGCAATGTTGTTAATTCAAATATTGTTAACTTAAGTTTCCTTCCACTTTTGGATGGCTTCAAGCCTGGCTTTGGCGGCGGCTTCCGCACCCTGGCTTGTGGGGCGGTAGTAGGTCTTGTCTTTCAGGGAATCCGGCATGCATGACATATGTGTCAGTTTTTCTTCCGTATTATGGGCATATTCATAGCCTTCCCCGTAATGGAGTTCTTCCATAAGCCTGGTCGGGGCGTTGCGAAGCTGCAGGGGGACAGGGGCGGCAAGTGTCTGCAGGGCATCCTTTTTGCATTCGCCGTAAGCAATGTAAACTGCATTGGATTTTGGCGCCAGGGAAAGATAGGTCACGGTGTGGGCCAGGTTTACATTGCATTCAGGCATACCGTTAAAGTGGCATGCCTGATAGGCGGATACGGCGAGAGGAAGGGCCTGGCTGTCCGCCATGCCGATATCTTCGCTGGCAAAGCGGATTAGCCGCCTGGCAATATAGAGAGGATCCTCCCCTGCTTCCAGCATCCTGGCCAGCCAGTAGACGGCGGCGTCCGGATCGCTGTTCCGCATGGATTTGTGCAGCGCGGAGATGAGGTTATAGTGCTCTTCCCCGTTTTTATCGTATAATAATGATTTCCTGCTGATGCACTGGCTTAGTACCTCTTTTGTAACGGTTATTGTCCCGGCCCCTATCTCTCCGTTGGTAATGGCCATCTCCAGAGTGTTGAGGGCAGTCCTGGCATCGCCGTTGGAAAATACAGCGATAGACTCCAGAAGCTCGGGCGTTATATTGATCCTGGCCTGGCCGAATGCTTTGGGATTTTGGACAGCGTTTGCCAGAAGCGTTACAATATTTTCCGTGGTCAGGGCCTGCAGCACAAATACCTTGCAGCGGGAGAGGAGGGCGGCATTGATTTCAAAGGACGGGTTTTCCGTGGTTGCGCCGATCAGGATGATGCTGCCTTTTTCTACAAAGGGAAGGAATGCATCCTGCTGGGCTTTGTTAAAACGATGGATTTCATCTACGAACAGGACTGTTTTCATTCCCATTATCCTGCTGTTTTCAGCACGGGCCATGACCTCTTTTATTTCCTTGATGCCGCTGGTAACGGCACTGAAATTAATGAATGCGGAATGGGTCCGGTTAGCTATGATATTAGCCAGGGTTGTTTTACCCACACCCGGCGGCCCCCAGAAAATCATAGAGGATATCTGATCGCTGTCAATGAGCCGCCGAAGCAGTCTGCCTTTCCCAAGAAGATGTTCCTGCCCGATAAAACCGTCCAGGGAATCGGGGCGCAGACGGCTTGCAAGGGGAGCTAATGTTTCCCTGTTGTCAAAGAGAGAGAGTTGTTGTTCCATGGTTTGTTACCTCATTTTCTGCAGTTCCTGTTAAAAATCCCCTCGTTCCTGTTTCTATTACTGGTGATGGGGTATATGCGAAGCATGGGTATTTTCTAACAGTCTGATCCGTTCTTTGATCCGGCTTCCGTAAAGGTGTTCGTAAAGGGAGTAATATTCCTGGTAGGATACCGTGCAGCCGTTTGTGAGGATTTCCATTTCTACGCCCCAGAGGGAGACCAGATAATCCATACAGGCCATGCCGTTCCTGAGATAGAAGCCTTTGCGGCGCAGCCGCCTGTCCGAATCAGGTGCGGCATGGACGGTGCTTTCGATTTCCAGAAAGAAGCGGTATTTCTGATAGCGCTGCAGCAGCAGTTCCAACGCGCGGGAGCCCGCGCCGCAGTTGCGCATGCCGGGGGCAATGGCAAAGTAATCCAACAGGACAAGATCCCCGTCTTTAGCCAGAATGGCTTCCCCCGCAAATTTTGTCCGGGATTCCGTTGCCTGGGATTTTATTGTTTGGGATTCTGTTGTTTGGGATTCTATTGAAAGGATATCTGCGGAGCCGTCCCTGCTTTTTTCTATAATCAGGGAAAAGGGCTTTCTTTCCGCTTTCGGGAAAGCTTCCATATATAATGTTTTAATTTGTGTAATTTGTTCGGCGGTGTTTGCCGGTGTTAAATATATATCCATTGGGAAAACAGGCTCCTTTCCTTATTTTGTATTTTATAATTTAATTTTATATTTATAGTTTGGCAAAAGCAGGTAAAATAAAAGTACCAACCCCATGGCTCGCTGTCCACAAAATCAGTACTTCTTATGCGCCGCCAGGGGTTCGAACCCTGGACACCCTGATTAAGAGTCAGGTGCTCTACCAACTGAGCTAGCAGCGCTTATTTATTTTATATACCATTTGCAATGCAAGTATTATTATAGTATAATGTGTCTCAAATTGCAAGAGTTTTTTTAAAAAAATTTAATTTTTCAACTTAACAACAGGAAGGGGCAGTAAGATATGATATTTGAGAGCCATGCGCACTATGATGACAGCGCGTTTGACGGGGACAGGGATGCATTGCTGGATAGTTTAGAGGAGAACGGCATTGGGTATGTAATAAATGTGGGGGCGAGTCTGGAAACGACAGCACGGACAATAGCCCTGGCGGACAGGTATCCGTTTGTTTACGGTGCGGCAGGAGTACATCCTTCGGACAGCGGGGAACTGACGGAGGATTCCCTTCTCTGGTTAAAGGGACAGTGCGCCCATCCGAAGATAGTAGCGGTAGGGGAGATAGGATTGGATTATTATTGGGACAAGCCGGCAAGGGAGATACAGAAGAAATGGTTTGGGCGGCAGCTCCGGATGGCGAATGAGGTGGGATTGCCGGTAATACTCCATTCCAGAGAGGCGGCAAGGGATACTTTGGATATTGTAAAGGCGGAATATGCCGGAAAGGCAGGCGGCGTTATCCATTGCTTTTCCTACACAAAGGAGACGGCAGAGGAATATATGGCGATGGGCTTTTATTTTGGTATCGGCGGTGTGGTGACTTTTCAGAACGGAAGAAAATTGAAGGAAGTCGTGGAATATATCCCGATAGAGAGGATTCTGCTGGAAACAGACAGCCCTTACCTGGCTCCGGTGCCGTACAGGGGGAAACGCAATTCGTCTTTATATCTCCCGCTTATTGCGGAAGAGATTGCGCGGATCAAGGGTTTGGATTATGATAAAGTTGTGGAAACTACCATGCGGAATGCAAAGCGGCTCTTTGGTATTGCATAGAACCCGGCAGCAGTCGGATTGAGTTAACGACATTGGCAAACTGGCAGACAGATTCCGGAAAGGGTAAGGGAAAATGGCATATTTGGGGACTCCCGGCAATACGGTTGAGATATTGAAGAAATATAATTTTAATGTACAGAAAAAATACGGACAGAACTTCCTGGTGGACACTCATATATTGGATAAGATTTTAGATGCATCCGCTATTACCGGGCAGGACTGTGTTTTGGAGATTGGGCCCGGTATTGGAACAATGACGCAGTATTTGGCGGAAAGTGCACGGGAAGTAATTGCGGTGGAAATTGACAGGGCGCTGATACCAGTTTTGGAAGAAACCCTGTCTTCTTACGACAATGTTACGGTGATAAATGAAGATATTTTAAAAGTGGATATCCGCAGGATTGCGGAGGAAAGAAATGGCGGTAAACCGATTAAGGTAGTGGCGAATCTTCCATATTATATAACGACTCCTATTATTATGGGGCTGTTTGAGAGCGGTATACCTCTGGACAGTATTACAATTATGGTGCAGAAAGAAGTGGCGGAACGGATGAAAGCGGGGCCAGGCACGAAAGATTACGGGGCTTTGTCACTTGCAGTCCGGTATTATGCAGAACCGGAAATCATTATGCAGGTGCCTCCGGCATGCTTTATACCCAGGCCCGGAGTGGGGAGCGCGGTGGTCAGGCTGCGCCGTTATGAGGTGCCTCCGGTCAGCGCAAAAGATGAACGTTATATGTTTGCCCTGATACGTGCTTCTTTTAACCAGAGAAGGAAAACCCTGGTAAACGGCCTGGCCAACGCAGCGGGGCTCCCGGTCACAAAAGAAATGGCTGCGGATGCCCTGAAGCAGATGGGGCTTTCCCCCACAGTCAGAGGCGAGGACTTAACTTTGGCGCAGTTTGCCAGGTTAAGCGACTTCCTGGCGGAATAGTATTTATTACATATATGACGAAATTGTTACAAATTTCTATGCTTTCATGCGCGAATGCTTTGACATAAATAATTTCCTATGGTAAACTTAGAAAATGAAAAATAGGGATATTGCAGAATCTGAATTTTGTATTGAGCAGTGATGGATTTATGAGGTGAGCACCTTGGATAAGTACGAATATAAAATACGTGCGGAGGAAATAAAATCATTAATCGCCAACGGGGAATTTGCAGAGGCGGTCAAAATAGCGGATACGATTGACTGGCACAGGGTAAAGAGTGTAATGATGCTCTGTACGATCAGTGACCTGTATAAGATAAACCGCAGGTTTCAGGAAAGCAAAGATATATTGTTAATGGCATATGAACGTCATCCGGGCGGGCGCCTTATTGTCTATTCTCTATGTGAACTTTCCATCAAAATGGGTGAGTTTGTCCAGGCAATCGAGTATTATAAAGAATTTGTGCAAATTGCACCGAAGGATACCGGCAGGTATATTTTACAATATAAATTGTATGAAGCGCAGGATGTCAGCCTGGAAGAACGCATTGCGGTCCTGGAGGAATTTAAGAAACGGGATTATCGGGAGAAATGGGCTTATGAACTGGCATATTTATATCACAGGGTAGGGCTGGAGACAAAGTGTGTCGAAGAATGCGATGAAATGATCCTCTGGTTCGGCGAGGGGCGTTATGTCTTAAAAGCATTGGAACTGAAACAACTGCATAAGCCTCTGAGCGAATCCCAGCAGGAGAAGTATCTTCAGATAAAGCAGGCGATGGAGGAACCACCGGAAGAGGAACAGGAAGAGACTGTGCCGGAGGAAATACCGGAGTTGGACGAGATGGAGCCCGGTGATGAGGAAGCGGCTCCGGGGGACACGGGGGAGGAGGAAATGGATCCGGATGGGATGGATCCGGAAGTCGGTGAGGAAGAAGCAGCATTTTATCAGGAACCGGAATTATATGCAGAGCCGGAATTGTATACAGATCCGAATCTGTACGCGGATCCGGATTTTTATGGAGAATCGGATCGGTATGGGGAACCGGAAGATGAGGCGGCTGAATATCCTGCGGAGGAAGAAGTGCGGCCGGAAGAAGAATTCCGGGTTAAGACAGTGGATTTGGGGCAGTATAACACAATGAACCTGCAGAAGGAGCTGGCCGAGAGCATGCGGGAAATCCTGGGAGAGGACGGGAATGTCCGGACAGGGGCATTTTTCGGCGGGCAGCCGGCGGCATTGACGGAAGATTCCTTTGCGGTACAGGAACAACAGGACGCGGCGGCAGTTGCCCTCAGGGAACCGGAGTACAGGCGGCAGGAGCAGCCGTCGGAAGCAGTACAGCCGCGGAGGGGGCAGGCGTCTCCTTCTGCGGCTGTTGAAGAGGTTTTTTTTGAAGAGGATGCAAGGGATATTCTGCAGCAGGATACAAAGAGAATAGACTTTGGTGATACGAAGGAAATTTTGCCCGGGCAAAAAGTGATATATCAGACCGCATTGCCTGCCCGTTTTGCCCTGCCGCAGCAGGGAACACCGATGTACCGGCCGGAAAGCCTGCCGTATTCCGAGGAAACGCCTGTACTTGATGGGATGCAGCCCGGAGCGCCAAAACAGCAGGCGGAAACGGTGCAAGCGGAGATCGTGCAGCCTGAGACGGCCCGGCCGGAACCGCAGCAGCCGGAAACGATACAGGCACATCCGAACCTGATGAAAACCCACAAGCCGTCCGGGTTTGAACAGATGCTTACCCAGGAATACGACGGGCAGATCAGCCTGGTGGTTCCAAGCAATGAGAATGTGGAGAAACAGATTACGGGGCAGATGAACATTGCGGATATTATGGCGGAATGGGAACGGACGAAACGGGCAAATGAGGAAAAACGCCGGGAGGATGTGCGCAAACGGGTGCAGCAGCATACCGGCAATATGTTTTCGGAATTTGACGAGGCGACAAAGAGCGGGCTGCTTGAGCAGCTGGAAAAGGCAGTAGTGGAAGCCATCCTGAAGGAGTCGGGCCAGAGCGCCGTGGATCCCCGTGACATATCGGAACAGCGTCTGGATGATATAGTGAAAAGCATAGGGCGGATAAAGGAAGCCGCCGCAGTGCCGGAAGAGCCGGAAAAGGGAAGCCTGGAAGATGAAAATATCGTAAATTTTGAATATATGAAAACGATTGCCGAGATGGCAGGCATCGATAACCGCGCGGAAGAGCCGGAAGAGGAGGCGGATGCAGGCTTTCCGGCGGAAATGATGACAGAGGGGGAATTGGCGCAGGAATTATCCCGGGAAGGGATTTTTGAAGATATTTTTCGGCCGGAACAGGCCGAGGGTTTGCCGGAAGAGGAAGGGCACGGCAGAGCCGGCGGATATGCTGCTGACGCGGAAGAGCCGGAAGAAACAGCAGCGGAGAGCACGGAGGATATGGAAGAGGCGGAGGATACCGCAGGACAGCAGGCGGAGGACGACAGCCGCGGGGAACATAAAACGCAGTCATTGACACCGGAAGAAAAGGAGCTTTTTGGCAGGTTTATACATAGCCGTAAATCCAAAGAGCAGATTCTTTATGCCGTAGGGACAATGAGTATGGATTCCGGCAGCGGAAATGTTATTGTCACAGGGGAAGAAGAAGCGGGAACTTTGGATTTGGCCAGGAATCTTGTGCGTATGCTGCAGCTTGTCGAGCAGAAATTTTCGGGCAGGGTAGCAAAGATTTCAGGAAAGACACTGAACAAAAAAGAAGTGGCGGCTACTTTGGACAAACTGGAAGACGGTGCGCTGATTATTGAGCATGCAACAGGGATGGCCAGCGCTACTGCCATGGATTTAAAAAGGGTTCTGGAGAAGGGGAACAGGAATATTTTTATTATTATGGAGGGGAAAAGGGATGAAATGAACATATTCCTCCATAAGAACCGGTTCCTTCTGGATAACTTTAATGCCAGGATCGATATTGAATCTTTGAATGATCAGGCGCTGGTGGAATATGCGAAGCAGTATGCGGAGGAAATGGAGTATTCCATTGATGAACTGGGGATTCTGGCTCTCCATACACGGATCGCGGATATGCAGACAAGCGACCATGAAGTGACGGTGGCAGAGGTGAAAGATTTGGTGGACGATGCGATTTATTTTGCGGATAAGAAGAATCCCAAGCATTTCTTTGATATTTTATTCGGGAAACGTTATGATGCGGAGGATATGATTATACTCAGGGAAAAAGATTTTATGCACTATTAGCGTGAAAAGAAGCTCTAAGGCGTCAAAGGATGCCGCTTAAGAGGTTCCGGGGGATTTCTGCCGCGGCGCGGCGGGATGTTATAATATTATAAGATCAGGGGGTAGAATTTATGGCAGTGGCAAAGAAGAAAACGAAAGAGGTGTACCAGGAAAAGCAGGTGTTTATCTCGGAGGCGGATCAGTATCTGTTTGCGCAGGGGACGCATTATGATATTTATAAGAAGCTGGGAGCGCATCTGTCTGAGGAAGACGGTGTGGAAGGGATGTTCTTCGGTGTATGGGCTCCTAATGCGGAGAGTGTCCATGTAATTGGTACTTTTAACGGCTGGGATGAGAATATGCATAAGATGGAGCGGCTGGGGCCGGGCGGTATCCATGCGCTTTTTATTCCGGGAGTGGGTGTGAATGAGTTATATAAATTTTTGATCCGGACGCCGGATGGGAGGAAACTGTATAAAGCGGATCCTTTTGCAAATTATGCGGAATTCCGGCCGGGAAATGCGTCTAAGACAACGGATTTGACGAAATTTAAGTGGTCGGATTCGGAATGGATGAAGGCGAGGGACGGAAAAGATCAGACAAAGGAACCTTTGGCGATTTATGAGTGTAATATCGGTTCCTGGATGAAGCATCCGAACGGGACGCCGGACGGTTTTTATAATTACCGTGAATTTGCGGACCGGATCGTGGAATATATGAAGGAAATGAAATATACCCATATTGAGCTTATGGGTATCGCGGAATATCCTTTCGACGGTTCCTGGGGGTATCAGGTGACGGGGTATTATGCGCCTACTTCCCGTTACGGGGAGCCGACGGATTTTATGTATCTGGTGGATAAGCTGCACAGAAATAAGATCGGGGTCATTCTTGACTGGGTTCCGGCGCACTTTGCAACGGATGAACACGGGCTTGCGGAATTTGACGGGCAGTGTATCTTTGAACATCCGGATAAGCGGCTGGGTGAGCATCCTGACTGGGGGACAAAGATTTTTAATTACGGTAAGACGGAAGTGAAGAATTTCCTTATAGCAAATGCCCTGTTCTGGTTAAAAGAGTTCCATGTGGACGGAATACGTGTGGACGCTGTGGCATCGATGCTCTATCTGGATTACGGAAAACAGGACGGGCAGTGGGTGCCGAACAAATACGGCGGAAACAAAAACCTGGAGGCGATTGAATTTTTCAAACATCTGAACTCAGTTGTGCTCGGCACTTACCCCGGGTTTATGACGATTGCCGAAGAGTCTACGGCCTGGCCAAAAGTGACAGGGGATATCGAAGACGAAGGGCTGGGCTTCAGTTTTAAATGGAATATGGGATGGATGCATGATTTCTGCGAATATATGAAGCTGGATCCGCTGTTTCGGAAGAACAATCATTATGCAATGACTTTTGCCATGAGTTACAATGATTCGGAGAATTACATTTTGCCGTTATCCCACGATGAGGTAGTGCATCTGAAATGTTCCATGGTAAATAAAATGCCCGGGTATCAGGTGGACAAGTATGCGAACCTGCGGGTGGGTTATACTTATATGTTCGGGCATTCCGGCAAGAAGCTGCTCTTTATGGGGCAGGATTTTGCACAGGAGAGGGAGTGGAGCGAAGAAAGGGAGCTGGACTGGTTCCTGCTTGGCGAGCCTTTGAACAAGGGTATGCATGAATATGTAAAGGAACTGTTGAAGCTTTACCGGAAATATCCCTGCATGTATGAGATAGATAATAGTTGGGACGGCTTTGAATGGCTGAATGCCGATGACGCGGAACAGAGCACTTACAGTTTCATACGGAAATCGTCGGACGGGAAGAACAGCCTGTTGTTTGTGCTGAACATGACGCCGATGATGCGTGAAGACTATCAGGTTGGCGTACCGAAGAAGAAAAAGTATAAGCTGCTGTTAAACAGCGATGAGGAACGTTTTGGCGGGAACGGCCATGAGATACCTGCAGAGCTGACAGCCGTAAAGGAGGAAGAGCCGGTCAATTACAGAGATTACAGCATTACGTTTGATCTGCCGCCCAATACAGCCGTTGTTTTTGTTTTCTAAAGGTTAAGAATTCGATATATTGTGCCGAAATAAAGGGTGAACATATTGTATGTTCGCCTTTTATTTTATGCACACGGGCACCCAAAGGAAAATGTCAGCAAGAGCTGACGGGTGCCCGGCGCGCGAGTAGGGGGAAAAGCCTCCCCTACTCGATTGCACAGGGGCGCGTAAGGGAGAAAGATATCCTCTGCCCGGTTGGTATGGATGTATGTGCGGAAAAGAGGTCAGTATGAATGTTGTTTTTGAGAAAGAAAGGGCGGAAAGCGAAGTAAGAAAGTATGCTCCGGGAGCCTGTAATAACGGTTCAAATGCAGACAGGATGGCAGCTGCACAGGTGAGCCGCCATGGGATATTTGCGTTAGATATTTCCGGTACGGCAAAGGATAACACTGCCTATGGGGATCAGGGAAAAACCATGGAAGATGTTATGCAGGATGCAGGACAGGCGGATGTTGCCGTTCAGAAAGACTATATGATAGTAATGTCTAATGTAATGTCTGACGAAGATTTTGCGAAGCTTCAGGAAGAGGGCTATCATCCCGGCGATACGGAGATAGAGACGGTTGTTACGATCGTTGATGAAATTAAGGCGGCCCTTATCAGGGGCGGCAGCAATATAGCAGGTTATACGGATGATCTGGATATGGAGACGCTGGCGGAGATCACAGGGAGTGTGGCTTTTGCGGAGCAGATTGTAAAGCAGTTTGGCGAGTATGACATACCTGTTACAGAGGAAAATGCGGAAGCTGTCATGCAGGCATATGACACGGTGCAGCAGTTGAAGCCTCTCAGTGACGGTACCGTGAAATATATGATACGCAATCAAATGGAGCCTACAGTAGATAATATTTACCGGGCGCAGTACAGTTCCCTGGCGGATGCCGGCAAACAGGGCCGGGGATATTATCAGGATGAAGCAGGCTATTATGCGAAGAAAGCGGAGGTATACGACTGGCAGCAGCTTCAGCCGCAGATGGAAAAGGTGATTGAACAGGCGGGGCTTGAGGTTTCGGAAGAGACGCTGGATGATGCCAGATGGCTGATTGAGAAAGGGATGCCTCTCACGGAAGAGTCTCTGCATGCGTTTTATGAATTGAAAAACCTGAAAATCCCTGACAGTGCAGAGGAGATTATCGCTGCAGCTTCCGCGGCCATTGCCGATGGGAAGAAAGCGGTGGAGGCAAATATCGGGGATGGCAGATCCGCATTGGAAAAAGCGGCGCAGTATGTGGAAGATGTACATTTTGTCAGTGACGAAGCCGTAGACCGGGTCGTTGCGGAAGGGAAGAAATTAAATCTCCGCATTCTCAAGGCCAGCCAGATGCGGCTGAACCAGGGGCTGTATGGAAGGCATTATGAAGCTGCCGATTCTGTCCGTTATGAGTCACGGATGGAAAGCAGGCGGCTGTTGGAGGAAGTCCGGCTGCAGATGACCGTGGAGGCAAATTACCGTCTGATAAAGAGCGGATTTTCTATTGATACCGCGCATCTGGAAGAGTTGGTGGATGCCCTTAAAGCGGTAAATGAGCGGACCGGGAAGAAATTGTTTGGTGAGGATGGCGTAGGCGGTGCCGGCGGACGTATGGCAGTTTATAAGGACACTATGTCCACAGTCCGGGAACTGGCAGGTATGCCGGCGGCGCTGGTTGGAAGGTTTTCTTTCCAGAGCCGGCTTCAGATCCAGGCGGCGGTTGCTTCCCCGGCAGGACAGACTTTTACCCTGCGGTCGGCATACGAAGCGGGTGCGGTTTTACGAAGCGCTTATGAGAAAGCGGGGGAAAGCTATGAAGCTTTGCTGACTGGCCCCAGGGTTGACTTGGGCGATTCCATAGAAAAGGCATTCCGCAATGTGGATGATTTACTGCGGGATATGGGAATGGAAACATCCGAGGCAAACAGAAGGGCAGTCCGGATCCTTGGTTATAACCATATGGAAGTTACAGCGGAAAATGTAGTGGCGGTTAAGACAACGGATTTGTCCGTGCAAAGGGTATTGAATAAGATGACGCCTGCTGCGACAATGCAGATGATCAGGGACGGTGTAAACCCATTGGCCATGGATATGGCGGAACTGGAAAATTATCTGAATAATCAGGACAGGAATCCGGAGCAGGAACTGGAGAAGTACAGTAAATACTTATATAAGCTGGAGAAGAACCATTCTGTTACAAAGGAGGAAAAGGAGGCATACATTGGTATTTACCGTTTGCTTCGCCAGTTGGAAAAAACGGACGGTGCAGCGATAGGCGCGTTAATGCAGCAGGGTGTGGAGCCGACATTGAAAAATCTGCTCACCGCCGTGAGAAGCAGCAAAAGGCGGGGGATGGATATAAAAATTGATGATGGTTTTGAGAGAGTGGAGTATACCCGCACGAATAAAAGCATATCGGAACAGATTGAAAGCAATATTATGATTCAGTACTACAAAAAGCTCGCGTCGGAGATTTATGACAGGATAGACGGCGACAAAATGGGTGCAGTGCCTGCCGACGGGGACATGAATCTGGAACAGGCAGCGCAGGCGCTTTGGGACGCGCAGCAGGATGAAGATACGGAAAAGGAATATGTAAAGCAGCAGGCATCCCGGTTCCGTCAGGAAGCAGTTGCGGAGGATACGGTGATACGTGAGCTGTTGGATTTCAGACAACCGATCACGGCCGACAATCTGGCGGCGGCAGGGCTTTTGATGAGAGCGCGCGGCAGGGCGGCATTGCGATTATATGAACTGGCAGATGAAAATGGCGGCAGGGAGGAACTGGAGCAGGCAGCCTCCAGGCTGCAGGAAAGTATGGGCGATGCGGATTCCGCAAAAGAAGCATATGCGCAGTTGGAAGAGACATATCGGAAGATATTGGAAGTTGCGGCTTATGAACAGGAGGATACCGGAAGGATCGATATCCGGGAGTTCAACAGTCTGTATAAACAGGTTGCGCTGAGCGGCAGTATGGCGAGAGAGGAAAATTACGAAGTCCCTGTGAAAATAGGCGGCGAAGTGACTTCCATTAATCTGAAGATCGTACATAAGGATGATGAAAACGGAAAGGTCATAGCAACCATGGATACAGAGCGTTACGGCAAGGTTGCGGCACAGTTCCGGATATTTGATAAAGACGGCAGAGGTTATCAGACGGACAGTTATATTATCTGTGAAGACAGGCAGGCAGCGGACGTATTAAGGCAGTCAGGTGAAGAATTAAAGAAAATGCTTGGGAATGCCGATATAGAAACTGCAGGTATGAATGTGATACAAAGCGGAGGACTTGACCTGGCGCAGGTATTCCGGACATCAGAACGGGAGGAAGATCCCGGAATGGCAGTTCGGGAGCGGATGCCGAAAGCGGCGCGGAATACGGTGCCAAAGGCAGGGCAAAAGCCGGAGTTTAAACCGGTATCCACGAAAAAGTTATACGAGGCAGCGAAGATTTTTATCCAATATATGCAGGAAAGGTAGAGGGACAGATTATGAAGATTTGCTATAATACATCGGCGATGATCGCCAATAATGCGCTGAACAGGAATGACAACCGGCTTGCACAGTCTTTGCAGAGATTGTCTTCCGGCCTGAAAATTGTGGAGGCGAAAGACAACCCGGCGGGGATGGCTATGGGAAAGAGAATGAATGCGCAGCTTACGGGGATCGCAACCGCAAGCCAGAACAGCAGTGATGCGATTTCCGTTATTGAGACGGCGGACGGGGCATTATCCGAAGTGCATGAAATGCTGCAGAGGATGAATGAACTGGCGATTAAGGCGGCAACCGGAACGAACAGCGTGGCGGAGCGTAAGACGATCCAGGAGGAAGTTAATCAGTTAAAACAGGAGATTACGAGAATTACTAATGATACCCAGTTTAACGGAGAAAATCTTTTGAATGGGAACTTTGATTTGAAAGGGTATACCAATAGCCCCGACGTAAAAGTGGGATATTATTCCGATCAGGTGGTGCCGGGGATCTATGGGATTGCCAGCATTGGAGGAGTTCCAGATGTTACATTGGATGATAAAGGTGACATAGTGGAAAGTGATGTGCAGAGCCTTATCGGGCAGCCAGTGACTGGAATGGCTGTAGGATCAAATATAACGACAACGACTCCGGCGGGTACATTTACGGATACCGTGGATGCCGATTGGCCCGCCGATGCAACGATCACAGAGGTAAATGGGGCGATCATAAAAATTCAGAGTGCTTCCAAAGCGGATTTCGAAGTTAACCTGAAAATCAAAGGGACACCGGGAAGTGATGTACCTCTTCCTACCAATATGAAACTGGATATCACAGGTATCGGCGCAATGACTATGCAGACCGGTTCACAGGAAGGCCAGGTTTTAGATATCCGTATCCCGACTACGTCTCTGGAGAATCTTGGGATCAAGAACCTGGATATGACGGAGATGGAAGGCGCTTCGCAGGGAATTGAGGATATAAAGGGAGCCATCGAGTATGTTTCCAGTGTAAGGAGCCGGCTTGGCGCATACCAGAACCGCCTGGATCATACGATCAGCAATCTGGATATTACAACGGAAAATATGACAGCCGCGTATTCGCGGATTATGGATGTGGACATGGCGGAAGAAATGACGGAGTATACGACGATGCAGGTAATATCCCAGGCGAGCATGTCCATGCTTGCGCAGGCTAACGAGCGGCCGGCGCAGGTGCTTCAGCTTCTGCAGTAAAGGGATAAATAAGATGTATTATTTGTAGTAAACTGACATAACAAATTTCGGTTTCCGGCTCCTGCTAAAGCCGTATGCGGAAGTTTTGCAGGGCCGAAAGCGGAATAGCTAATGCGCTAAACTATAGAAAGGCATGGTTTCTTATGACGAAGGAATTAAAACAGGAATATACATTAAAAATCACACAGGCGAATAAGACTGAGATGATTAAGATTCTTTATGAGATGCTCATGATTTACACCGGCGAAGCCAGGGAAGCCCATGCCGGACAGAACCGTGCCGGATTCCGTGAGGGGATACGCAAGGCACGGGGATGCGTAAATGAGCTTCTGGCTTCCCTTAATTTTGATTACGGGCTTGCAATGAATTTTTTGCAGTTATATCTTTATATTAACAGGGAATTAGCCAGGGCGGAGGTACGTAATTCCGCGGAGCCTTTGGAAAATGCAGAGAAGATAGTAAACCAGCTTCATGGGGCATATGAAAAGCTCAGTGAAATGGATACCTCCGGCCCGGTTATGTCTAATGTACAGAGCGTTTATGCCGGACTGACCTATGGCAGAAACAGTTTAACGGAGAATCTAGCCGATCAGGGCATTGACAGGGGATTCCGCGCTTAGTTCATCATCAGGCAGCAAATTAATTTTTGCTGCCTGTTCTAATAGGAACTTGTACCTTTTCAGGACAGAGTTGACTTCATAAATATAGCAGTCGATTAAATCCGGGTCTGTTACGCTGTCAAAGCCGGTATAGGCATCTTCCAGAGCACGGCGGGTTTTTTCCAGGTCTGCCAGGATAAGGTTTCTTTGGAGTTCTTTTTCACTTATTGCGGGAGCCGCATAAGCGGACGGACGGAAACATATTTTCATGCTTACACCTCTTTACATTTTTTTCCTCTTTTTCTAAGTATAGACAGTAAGGAATCAAATATTCATGTAATATTAAAAAAGTACAGGTCATATAAATGAAATAAAGGCAGCAGGGAGAAGAAAAATGGATTATTATATGAGCGGAGTGATGATAGTGGCGGCCTGTATTTTTGTATTATTGATAGGGGCTTTCCGAAAACAGAAGGAATGGATTATCAATTTTGTTCTTCGGGCAGTGACG
Organism: uncultured Lachnospiraceae bacterium; assembly: GCA_947385425.1. Classification (GTDB taxonomy): domain Bacteria; phylum Bacillota; class Clostridia; order Lachnospirales; family Lachnospiraceae; genus Kineothrix. The sequence continues at coordinate 62,813 of CANDKY010000005.1, forward strand.
GGAACTGTGGCGGCCTTTTTTATCAATGCTTTTTTTGTTTCCAAGGGTGTTCTCATAGCGATCGGGATTAATCCGATTACTGTGATTACATCGGGAATTTTAGGTTTTCCAGGGTTGATTATGCTCTATGGCATAAATCTTTATAAAATACTGTAAAAGCAGCCGAAGATTTATTCATTGTCCGGAAATACTGGACAAATCGGCATTTGGCGTTTATAATCAGTTATAACAGTTCAGGACATACAGAGTTTATATTCCAGAATGTATGGTTTCAGAATTTCAGAGAGCCGGCGGGTAAGAACCGGTATTCCATGGGACAGATGAATCGTCCCGGCAAATTCCAAATTATTGATTTGCAGAATACAGCAGGAAAGGGGAGATGTGTATATTCAATTTATTGTTACTGTTTCTATCAGTGGCGGCGGCCACAGATTTGTTCTTTGACAAGATATATAACGAATGGATTCTTCTTGCAATCCTGACAGGATTGTCATATGCGCTGCAAAGCGGCGGGACAAGCGGCCTGACAGGGGCACTGGCTGCCATGTCTGTCCCCGTTTGTCTGCTGTATCCGTTATTTATGATAGGATGCCTGGGCGCAGGGGATATCAAACTTCTGGCAGCAGTCGGGTGCTTTCTGCCCATAAAAGAAACGATGGCATGTCTGGGGATATCATTCTTTATCGGCGCTGTTTTCTCCCTTGCTAAAATGATAGCGGAGAGGAACTTTCTATTGCGGATAAGGTATCTCATATCGTATATCTGCGATGTTGCCGGAAGCGGTGAATGGAAGCTTTACGAAGAAGATGCGGGGGAGGCGCGGGAAAGACGGAAAAGAAAGATTCATTTTGCCCTGCCTGTCCTGCTGGGTGTTTTATTTTACAAAGGGGGGATATATTAATGAAGAAGATTTTGGCGCTATGTGACGGAGAGCGGGATTATGTGTACCATCTGGCAGATTATCTGCAGAGGAAGGATACCTTTCCCTTTGCGGTATATTCTTTTACCGATACGGTTCAGCTAAAAAAATTTATGGACAACAATGAAGTGGAGCTGTTATTGGTAGGGGAAAATGTCTATGAGGAAGATATGGAGGAGTTGCCCAAACGGCATATGGTGGTCTTGAATGAAAGCGGGAACGAGGTAGGAAGCCAGGTGGAAAACATTAATAAATATCAGGCTTCGGAACATATCATCAAAGCCGTGATGGATAGCTATACAGGCGGGAATGACCGGCTGCCGAAACGGCTGGCAACAGGGAACAGGATGAAAATGATCGGCTGTTATACGCCGGTAGGGCGCAGCCTGCAGACAACCTTTGCTCTGAGCATGGGACAGATATTGGCAAAGAAGCATAAAACATTATATCTGAATTTTGAGAGTTATTCCGGTTTTGGATATCTGCTGGAACAGGAATATACCGTAGATATCACGGATGCCCTTTACTATTTTAACTGTGAGAGGGAGAAACTCGCATATAAACTGGAGGGGATTGTCCAGCCGCTGAACGGGATGGATTACATACCTCCGGCTATGTCTTATCAGGAACTGGCAGGGATTGGCGGGGAACAGTGGATCCAGCTATTCCAGGAAATAGAGAAGATATCGGAATATGAATATCTGATTCTGGATCTGTCCGAGCATGTGCAGGGATTGTTTGACATACTGAGGGAGTGCAGATGTGTTTTTACGATACAGAAGGAGGATGAAATGGCGGAGGCCAAGATGCGGCAGTATGAAACATTGCTGCAGTCTATGGAATACGGGGATATAGCGGGAAAAACAAGAAAGTGGAAACTGCCTGTGTTCCGCAGAATACCGTCCGGGATGGCCCAGTTGGATCGCGGAGAGATGGCAGCCTGTGTCAGACAAATCATTGATGAGGAGATATACGGCAGTTAGGGCCTGTTTAAAATCTCATTTGAGAAAATATTCAAAAGGGAAAAGGAGAAGGCGGCAGAATGGTTAATGAAGAAAAGACAGAGGAAAAAGGGAGGAAGCCGGATATGGAGGAATGCAAACAGAGGTTAAAATCCGTTATCCTGGAAAAGCTGGATTTTTCAAGGGAAACATCGGATGAGGAGATCCGGGATATGATAGACGGCCTGATCATCGGTGAAAGCAAGAAACGGGTTATGCATCTGGACGAGAGGAACCGTTTGCGTCAGGAATTGTTTTATTCAATCAGGAAACTGGACATCCTTCAGGAACTTGTGGATGATCCCGATGTGACGGAAATTATGATTAACGGGACGGATGGGATATTTATTGAGAGGGAAGGCCATGTAAGCGCTTATGAGATGAAGTTTGAATCCAGGGAAAAGCTTGAGGATGTTATACAGCAGATTGCTGCCGGCTGCAACCGGACGGTCAATGAGGCATCCCCTATTGTGGACGCCAGGCTGGAAAACGGTTCCCGGGTCAATGTTGTCCTAAGCCCGGTGGCATTAAACGGGCCGATTTTAACTATCCGCCGTTTTCCGGAGCATCCGATTGGAATGGAACAACTGACAAGGATGGGTTCGCTGACGGAAGAGGCTGCAGGTTTTCTGTCCTGTCTGGTACGGGCGAAGTACAATATATTTATAAGCGGAGGCACCGGTTCCGGAAAAACGACTTTTCTCAATGCACTTTCTTCTTATATTCCCAGGGACGAAAGAATTATAACAATTGAAGACAATGCGGAACTGCAGATCCGGGATATCCCTAATTTGGTAAGGATGGAGACGCGCAATGCCAATGTGGAGGGGTGTAAACCGATTACCATCAGGGATCTGATCAAGGCGAGCCTGCGTATGCGCCCGGACAGGATTGTGGTAGGGGAAGTCCGGGGCAGTGAGGCAATTGATATGATGCAGTGCCTTAACACGGGCCATGACGGTTCCATGTCAACCGGACATGCCAATAGCAGCGCGGATATGCTAAGCAGGCTGGAAACCATGATTTTAATGGGAATGGAACTTCCGCTTATGGCAATCCGGCAGCAGATTGCATCGGGATTGGATATCATAGTCCATTTGGGAAGGCTGCGGGATAAGAGCCGCAGGGTGCTGGAGATAGCAGAAATAGAAGGATTTGAGGGAAATGAGATAAAGACGGCATCGCTATATGCTTTTGAAGAAGAAGGGGAAGATGGACGGGGTAAGGTGATAGGAAGCCTGAGGAAAAAGGGGGAATTGAAAAAAAGGGGTAAACTCAGGGCAGCAGGAATCTGTATATAGGAAGGAGAGGGTATTGGGAAAAATGGCGAAGAATGAGAAGATGCCCGGAATTCAATTACCTGGTGGAAGAATAAGGGGAAAAGGATATGGGAAGAAAGATACCCGGGGAAAAACATTCCGGAATAGAAATCTGAGGGAGCAATGGAAAGACATAGTGGCGGGAGCAGGAATCATGGCGATTTTGGCATTTTTCTTTTACCGTTCTGTGTGGTCAATGCCGTTTCTGCTGCCGGTATATGTTTTGTATCGGCGCGAGGCGGCGAAAGACAAAGATGAGAAACATCAGAAAGAAACGTCTGTACAGTTCAAAGATGCCATACTGGCAGTGTCGGCCAATCAGAAGGCGGGCTATTCGGTAGAAAATTCCTTCCGGCAGTCCTATGAAGATATGGGCCTTCTGTATGGGAAGGGCAGTATCATATGCCGGGAACTATATACTATAATTTCCGGCCTGGGGAACAATATGATATTGGAAGATATGATGTACGATTTCGGGAGACGGTCAGGTGTGGAGGAAATCATGGAATTTGCACAGGTTTTTGCGGCAGCGAAAAGAAACGGCGGAAATCTGACAGAAGTGATAGAACGCAGTGCGTCGGTCATTGAAGAAAAGGTGGAAACTGAGAAAGAAATACAGGTATTGATTAGTGCAAAGAAATTAGAGCAGAAGATTATGAATATAGTACCATTCGGGATTTTATTGTATATCAGCGCTACTTCGAAAGGATTTTTTGATGTGCTATATCATAATCCGGCAGGTATTATGATTATGACAGCCTGTCTTGCCGTTTATATTGCATCGGTGTTTTTGTCCAGGAAAATAGTCAATATCGAGGTATAAAATTGATGCATTGCAAACAATGTTTGCGGTATGTGAGGTAGGAAATGATAATATTATACATTTTGATTTTTATTGTGTTTATCGTTCTGTTTTGCCTGGCGCGCAGAAGGGGTATAGGGATACCTGAATATTTATACGAGGCAGGCAGAAAGAAAGGGATGTTCGGGCAGAAAGGTATCCAGGAGAATATCAGCCTGCTGCAGCCGGACAGCGGTGGTAGGGCGGAGAGGGAAAGGGAATATGCCAGGCAGTTTTACATCGGTAAGATAAAACTGTTGCTGTTGATGCTTCTGGCAGGAAATATATTTGCCGTATGTTTATTTTTAGGCAGCAATACAGGGGATGTACTGCAGGAAGGAAAATATATCAACAGAAATACATACGGGCAGGGAAGTACAAAGATGAGGCTTCAGGCTGAAATAGAGGAAGAGGGCGGGATTTCCTCCTGCCAGGATTTCAGTTTTACGGTTGCGGAACAACAGTACGAAACGATGTTGGTGTCACAGATGGCCGGCAGCCTGGCACAGGATTTGCCGGATCTGATATTGGGGAACAATACTTCTTTGGAGGAAGTGAGGGAAGATCTGAGGCTGATACGGGAAGCAGAAGGCTACCCGTTCCGTATTGAATGGGAAAGTGATGATTATTCGAGTGTCTATTCCGACGGAAAAGTCACGAATGAAGAATTGGGGGAAGAGGGAAGAGTGGTCTGCCTGACTGCGGTGTTCAGTTATGGGGATTATAAAGAGGAGCACATTTTTCCCATACATATTTTTCCGCCCGATTACTCACAGGAAGAACAGCTTAGCAGGAAAGTATATGAACTGCTGGAAATGCGGGAGGGGCAGAACCGGCAGGAAGCGCAGGTGGAACTGCCCGAAACTGTGGAGGGCAAAAAAATAGCATGGAGCGAGAAAAAGGAAGACAGCAGCGGAATGATCCTTTTGCTCACGGCAATCGGGGCCATAACAGTTTATTTTCTGAAAGATAAGGATCTGCAGGATCGGATAGAGGCCAGGAATAAGCAGATGCTTTTGGATTATCCGCAGTTGGTAGGCCGGATCACACTCTATCTGGGGGCGGGTATGACAGTGCGCAATGTATTTCGCAAGATTGCATTTGATTATCAGAAAGAGCGGCGGGCAGGCGGTAAAATGCATTATGTATATGAAGAAATGCTGCTGGCATGTTATGAATTGGACAGCGGGGTTTCTGAGGCGGCAGCTTATGAGCATTTCGGCAAGAGATGCAGGCTGATACAATATATGAAATTTACCAATCTGCTGGTACAGAACCTGAAAAAGGGAAGCAACGGGATACTGGCGGCATTGCGCCAGGAAGCGAAGAATGCGTTTGAAGAGCGCCGCAATATGGCGCGGAAGCTGGGGGAGGAGGCCGGTACGAAACTGCTTCTGCCTATGATGCTGATGCTTGGTATCGTTATGGTATTGATTATTATACCCGCCTATTTTTCGTTTTCTGTCTGATACGGATTTATACGGATTTCGGACGGAAAAAATTATAAAACGGAAAGGAGATATTGGAGATGGAAAGAAAAAGAGGATTTAAAAATTTTAAAGAATTTCTGGCGGAAGAAGAGGGGATGGGGACGGTAGAAATTATATTGATTATCGTAGTGCTGATCGGGCTTGTTATTATTTTTAAGAATCAACTCAGAACATTAGTGACGAATGTGTTTAAGAAAATAACAGAAGACAGCAATACGGTTATGTCATGAGGAAATACGGAGGGTATTTGACAGTATATCTGTCACTGTCTTTGGCATTGATTCTTTCCTTCATACTGACTATGGTGGAAGGGGCCAGATTGCACGCTGTGCGGATGGAAGCGGAATGTATTTCGGATATAGGGATGAACAGCGTCCTGGCGGAATTCCACAGGGAACTTCTGGAACAGTATGACCTGCTGTTTGTGGATATGTCATACGGAACCCCTTCCGCCATCATAGAAAATTCTTCGGAACATCTTAGGAGCTACATGGAACATAACTGCAAAGGGATGGGAAAGGGACAGCTACGGCCTGTTTCCATCAAGGGATTGGCTGGCGCTTTCGGTAGACAAAGCAGTAATAAGGGAATATTCCCTGGCCTCCGACTATAATGGCGATGTCATGAAAAGGCAGGCATTGGAGTATATGAAAGATACTTCTGTGGAAGGGAAGGTAATAGATGTTCTTGGGCTGGCAGACGAGGTTGGGAGCCTGGGGCTGGATACAAGGGATATTGCAGCAGAGAGAGACAGTATCCAGGAGCAGATTAATGAAACAGAGATTCCGGTACAGGTGGACGAGGAAGGGGAGGAATACGAGGTATCGTTAGACAATCCGGCGGACAGTGTCAATGCATCCAGAGGCGGGTTTTCATTGCGGACGGTGCTGGGAGGGGATACGTCAGTTTCAGGAGCCGTTATACGACCGAGAGATTACATATCCCGCAGAGCTGTAAGAACCGGGGCTGGAACCAGGCCGGATTTCCAGGAACCGTCCGGGCTGGCTGATGATTTGCTGTTTGACAATTATCTTTTTGAAAAATGCGGATATTTTGGGAAAGAGAAAGAACAATCGCTGTTAAAATACCAGATAGAATACCTGATTTATGGTGAACCATCGGATTTGGAAAATTTGGAAATGACGGTGAAACGCCTGCTGATCTGGCGGGAAGTGGCCAATGTAATTTATATATTTTCGGATTCCGCAAAATGCGGGCAGGCGGAAGCGGCGGCGTTGGCTTTAACGGCAGTTATGCTTGTCCCGCAATTAAAGGATTTGGTTAAGTATTCCATTTTGTTCGCATGGGCATATGTGGAAAGCATCCAGGATGTGAAAAGCCTGATGCATGGAGGTAAGGTTCCTTTGATGAAAACAGGGGCGGATTGGAAGACAAGCCTTTCCGATTTACTCCGGTTTACAGGCAATGTTCCGGGCGGGACCACAGGGGGGAGGGGATTAGGATATGAAGAGTACCTGAGGATTATGTTGTGTATGGAAAGTGCGGAAAGGAAGAATATGCGGGTTATGGATATTATGGAAATGGACATCCGGCAGACACCCGGGAACGCACATTTTTGTATGGATGCATGTTTTGACAGCTATATGGCCGATATTTCCATATCCAGCGCTTTTGGATATCACTGTGAGATAAAAAGGCGTTATGGGTATGAATGAAAAGCCGGGAAGGGAGAAAAAGAACGATGTCCTCTTTTTGGAGACTATTTTGTAACTATAAACATATCATAAAAACATTTGTTTCTCCGGGCAAGAATCTATTATCATACATATGTAAGTCTTTATCATCTATGTTGTCTTTTGGCTCCGGAAAGAGGATGTCGTTCTTTTCCTCCCTTAACAGCAGAAAGCAAAATGCCAGTATGGCAGTGGAGGCATCTATAGCGTTACCGGTTTTTCTCTTTTTCTTAATGAATATATTATTTTCATTTGACATGCTCAGGCTTCACTGCAATATTGCCGGCGCTATGCATCAGACCGGCAACCGTATGGCGTTTTACGGATATGCTTATAGACTGGCTGCCGGAGGTGATTCGGTACTTGCAGAAGGGATAGATTCCCTGGTTTTGTCCGTGGGTTATGCGAGGAACCGTGTAACAGGGATGCTGGGGAAGGAATATCTGGATAAGAGCTGCCTTTCATCAGGATCGTCCGGGCTGCATTTTGCAAAATCTTCGGTTATGGAAGGGGATGATATTATTGAACTGGTAGCATCTTATCAGGTGAAACCGTTTATCAGAGTGATTGGTTTTCCAGATTTTGCAATGGAGAACCGATATTACGGCAGGGCATGGACAGGATATGATGTGGGGAACGGGTTAAGCGATATGTCTGAGGAGGATCCTGTCGTTTATGTAACGGAACACGGAACAGTGTATCATGTGGCGCGCAACTGCACTTATTTGAATCCTTCCGTGGAAGCGGTTCCTGCTGGAAGTGCTGCCGAATTGCGGAATACCGGCGGAGAGAAATATTATGATTGTGAAAAATGCAGCAGTAGTAGATACCAGGCTTTCGTATATATTACCAGCCAGGGGAATAAGGTGCATGGTTCACTGAACTGCCCGGGGCTGAAAAGAACCGTTTATCTTGTACACCTGTCGGAAGTGGGAGGTAAGGGAAGATGCTCAAAGTGCGGCGGATGATGCGGCCGGGGATCGGCACCGGCCAGGCGGTAGCAGTTAGGTACTTAAACAATTTCTTGCGCAAGATGGCCAAATTTTGGTTCCGGTTTATCCGGGGCAGGATGAGAAACGGGAGGGTAAAATATGACGACCGGATGGGTAATAGCAATTACAGGTATGATTCTGCTTTCCATTGCGGATATAAGGGAAAGAAAAATCCCGGTAATATATCTTGCGGCATTTTGCATGGCGGCAGCTATATATACATTGTTTTTGGGCAGGACGGGATGGGATTCTTTCTTTTTTTCTTTGCTGCCGGGATTCTTTCTGCTGGCTGTGAGTTTGTGTACCAGGGAAGGGATTGGATATGGGGACGGATGGACGGTTATGGCATTGGGATTACTGACGGGGGCAGACAGTTGTTTTGCGGCAGTTTGTGCAGGACTGGTTCTCACCGCACTTTGTTCTCTGTCCTTGCTTGCGCTGCATAAAGTAAGCGGGAAAAGCAGAATACCGTTTTTGCCGTTTCTGACAATAGGATTGGGGGTAGGGATGCTTGTTCAAAAGGGAATTTAGGAAGACAGGGGGATATTTTACGGTAGAGGCGTCTATGATTGTGCCGGTGGCTGTTGCCCTGACAGGGATGATTTTCTACCTGGCTTTTTATTTATACGATCAATGTATAGTAACACAGGATACCTATATTCTGGCATTTCGCGGAAGCCTGTGCTGCGGATTGGATGCAGGGGAGGTAAAGCGGAACGTATTATCAGAAAGTGCGGGCAGGTTTAGAAAAAAGTATGTGGGGATTTCGCGTATTGAATATGCAGCAGAGGTGGGTAAATCAACAGTAACTGTCGAAGCAAAGGGAACCATGACGGGAACCGGGTGGGGATTCGGAGCGAAGTGGCAGGTACAGCGGACTTGTCCCGTGGAATGTATCAGGAAGGCCAGGCTGGCACTGAAGATAAAAAACGGATTGGAAGCGCATTGATTTTTGATAATGGAAGCGAAAAGAGGCAGAGGATATGGAAAACGTAAAATATTATAAAGACTTAAATCATAATTATTTAATAATAAAAGACAGGGCCAGGGAAGCGCAGAGCTATCAGCATAAAATGATAACAACAAATAAAATGAGGCATTTCCTTGCTTGTAAGATCAGGTACGTTGACCAGGAGTGTCATTTTTACTATGAGATAAGTTCCAGGCAGAATATGGCTTGTTTTTTTGACGGCACGCCTATGGATTATGGGAATTTGAAACATTTGTTTGAGTACATAAAAGAAGCATTGGATGAACTGGATAATTATCTGCTGAACAGCCGCGGCCTTCTTCTGCAGCCTGAATATATTTTCAGGAATCCTGAAACGGAGGAATACTTTTTTCTGTATTACCCATATTACGAGGAAGAGGGGTATATGCCATTGGCGGAGTTTCTGGTGGAGAGAGTGGATCATGCACAGGAAGAGGCGGTGTCCCTTGTATATAAAATTTATGAGATGGCCCAGGATAATCAATTTATTATATCCGAAATTCTGGCTTTATTTGCCGAAGATATGCCGGAAGTGCCGGAATCAATAGAAGTATCGGCCCATATGGATGAAGAGCAGGATATGGATTTTTTCGGGAGTGAGGATTTTTCCATGGAATCGGCAAAGGAGAAGGAAGAGGCGCCTAAACATTTGATGGCAGCAGGGATTTTATCGGCAGTCTGTGCAGCAGCGGCAGCGGCGGTTTTTGGAATACGGTATTTTTATACTTTATCTATACAGGAAACGGCAATATCTACTGTGGGAAGTATAATTTTAACGATTATGGCAGCCGGCCTGTTTGTGTATCTTATTTTAAATATTTGCGGTATGCGCAAACACTGGAAGAAAGACAGGAAATATACAAAAGGGCAGGGGGCGGGGGAGCCGATTGCGGAAAGGGAGGAGCCTTTGCCCCTGGACTCTGCGGCTTGTGTATATGAAGGGGGCACGGTGCCTGCCGTACCAGGTACAGTAAAACGGAAAACCAGGGATATATCGGGAGATGGCCGGGAATATGGGAATACGGTTTTCCTGGAAACTGCAGTATGTAAGACGGAGCATAAGCTGTATGGGACAAATAAGGGAAACAAATATCACATTGATCTGGCAAAACTGCCCTGTACAGTTGGAAAATTGGCAGGCAGTGTGGATGTGGTGATTAAGGACAGTACGATCAGCCGGATCCATGCCCGTTTTACAAGGCAAAAGGAGGGTATTTTTGTGACGGACATGAACTCCACCAACGGAACTTTTAAAAACGGCCTTCGTCTGGAGCCTAATGAAACAGTATTGATCGAACAGGGGGACGAATTAAGGTTAGGGAGGATGACATTTTGTTATCGTTAGATATGTGTACAAATGGATTATTTCATTGACAGAGGCGGGAGGACATGATACCCTTGACCATAGCAGGTTTTTTATCATTGTTTATGCTGCGGTGCGGCATGGAGGCATGTATGGTAGCGAAGCAGTTGGGCAGGTTTTTTGAAGGCGAGGGGTACGCATGTATTCCTTCTAATTTACCGGAATTTACCGTTTTTTTCCAGATAGAAAATGCATATGTCAATGTCTTTCATTTAATTGATTATCGGCAGGATATATTTATAACAGCGGAGCAGTATCTGCATATTAAAGAAAAAATAAAAGATTTCTTCTTGGAAAAGGGAATTTCACAAATCCACATCCTTTCGCTTATTGTCTGTGAAGACAGCGGGAAAGCAAAGTGGCTTTGCACAGAGGATGCCATGTCGTGGATGATAGATTCCCGTGAAAACAAACTGATGGTTTTTGAGGGCAAGGTAAGCGATTTCTACGGAATGAGAAAAAAGATAGAATGTTTCCTGGAACACCCGGAGCAGCAGGACGGGCGGGAAGAAGAGGGAATGGGGGTATCCCCGAGGGAAACAGGCAGAAGGGAATACCGGATACCGGCAGTAACAGCGGTTCTTGCGGCGGTAAATATTCTCGTGTTTTTTCTGGGTACATTTACGGGGGAAAAGCTATTCAGGCTGGGAGCGATTGGATTGTCGGAGTTCGTGGACGGGCAGTATTATCGGATATTGACGAGCCTGTTCCTTCATTGGGATACCAACCATCTTATGAGTAACATGCTTATCCTTTATTTTCTTGGAGAAGTGGTGGAAAAGTATTACGGGCCTGTCCGGTACGCGCTATTGTATGCGGCTGCAGGAATCGGCGGCAATCTGGCATCTATGGCATATGAATTTTATTCAGGGGCGAGCATTCTCTCGGCGGGGGCCAGCGGAGCAATTTTCGGATTGATTGGAGCATTGTTTGTCCTGGTAGTTTCCCATAAAGGACACTTTGAACATATTTCTCTGCGCAGGCTGGTGTTTATGGTTGCATATTCCCTGTACAGCGGGCTCAGAAGCAGCGATGTTAATAATGCAGCCCATATCGGCGGCCTTTTAAGCGGAGCGGCGATAGCTCTGATCGGCCAGATTGCTGCCAGAATAAAAAAAGGGAAGCGGGTGCAGGATGCGTAGATATAGGGGGAAGAGAGAATATGAAGATTAATATTTATTATGGAGGAAGAGGACTGATCGATGATCCGACTTTGTTTGTAATTAATAAAATGCAGGAGGTGCTGGAGGAACTCCGCGTAGAGGTAGAACGTTTTTATCTTCATGAACTGAAAAATAGTATCACTACGCTGCCTCAGACTTTAAAAGAGGCGGATGGTATTATTCTGGCAACAACAGTGGAGTGGTATGGGATTGGCGGATATATGCAGCAGTTTTTGGATTCCTGCTGGCTGTATGGAGATAAAGAAAAAATAAGTAAGATTTATATGTGTCCGGTTGTGATGTCAACGACTTATGGGGAACGCGAAGGGAAATTAAACCTTCTGTCCGCATGGGAAATCCTTGGCGGGCAGCCATGCAGCGGCGTATGCGGATATATTGCGGACATTTCTTCTCTGGAGGATAACCGGGATTATATTAATTTGATTGAGAAGAAAGCGGAGAATATGTACCGGACGGTTAACCAGAAGATATTGAGCCTGCCAGCCAGCAATCAGGCGATACGGCAGATGGTTTCCAGAACGCAGATAGATCTGACCCCCCAGGAGTCGGAACAATTGTCACAATATGTATCGGACGATCAGTATGTCCAAAGGCAAAAAGAGGATATTCAGGAATTGACAAGCCTGTTTCGGGATATGATGAACAATGGAGCAACGGAGGAAGCGGGGGAAATTATTACACGTCTGCAGCAGCATTTTAAACCGCTGCCGGGATTTAGAGGAGTATATCGCCTTATTATTGACGATAAGAAGAAAAACCTTATAATTAATGTGCAGAATGCGGATCTGCAGTGTTCATTCGGCATGGTGGATTATGCAGATGTGGAGCTGCAGCTTGGCAGACGGACTCTGGATGAAATTATGAACGGCAGGATGACTTTCCAACGTGGCTTTATGGCGGGAGAGATGAAAATGAAGGGCGATTTTAAAGTACTTCGTGCTCTGGATCAGATATTTAATTTTGAGAAATAAACATGGAAATAAGTAATTGGATGAGAAAAGATTAGGAAAGGAAAAGCAGAAAGGCCTTGTCTGAAAAGAGGAAAGGCTGATAATATGCAGAGGAAAAGTATGAGAGAAGAAAACTGTATTTTTTGCAAAATAGCGAATGGGGATATCCCTTCCAAAGTGCTTTATGAGGATAATGATTTTAAAGTGATTTTGGATTTGGGGCCGGCTACGAAAGGCCATGCTTTGATATTGCCGAGGAATCATTATCGTAATTTGTATGAAATACCGGATGAGGCGGCGGGTAAGGTAATGCTGCTGGCAAAAAGAATGGCTGTCCATATGACGGAAAAATTACACTGTGACGGATTCAATATTGTTCAGAACAATGGGGAAGCGGCAGGACAGACCGTATTCCATTTCCATATGCATTTGATTCCGCGGTATGCAGGGGATGGGCAGACTCTGGGGTGGAAAGCGCTGAAGCCTTCTCAGGAAGAACTGGAGGAGATCAGGAATACAATTATTACAGATTGACAGGGTGGAAGAGAGCATATGCGTACGATACGAACATCTGTGATTACGGAAAATATTAAGGATATGTGCATTGAGGCAAATCATTTCCTTTCCGAGGATATGAAAGAGCGCCTGGTTAGGGCGGCGGATAATGAAACATCTCCATTAGGGAAAAAAATTTTATGCCAGCTTAAGGAAAACCTGCAGATTGCCGGGGAGGATATGATCCCAATTTGCCAGGATACCGGAATGGCAGTAGTTTTTATGGAAATCGGACAGGACGTACATCTGGAAGGGGATTTCCTGGAGGATGCAGTGAATGAGGGTGTCCGCAGGGGTTATACAGAGGGATATCTGCGGAAATCTGTGGTGAAAGATCCGTTGCTCCGTGAAAATACAAAAGATAATACACCGGCTGTTATTTATACGGAAATTGTACCCGGGGACAAAATTACAATCACTGTGGCTCCAAAAGGGTTTGGAAGTGAGAATATGAGCCGGATTTTTATGCTTAAGCCGGCTGATGGCATCGAGGGAGTAAAAGAGGCGGTTGTGTCAGCGGTTAGGGATGCCGGCCCGAACGCGTGCCCGCCAATGGTGGTTGGAGTTGGTATCGGAGGTACTTTTGAAAAGTGTGCATTGATGGCAAAAAGGGCACTGACGAGGCCGGTGGATTCTCCTTCTTCGATTCCATATGTGAGGGAACTGGAAAAAGAACTGTTGGAAATGATCAATAAAACCGGTATCGGCCCGGCAGGGTTAGGCGGGGATAGTACGGCATTTGCGGTTAATATCGAAACTTACCCCACACATATTGCAGGATTGCCGGTTGCCGTAAATATATGTTGCCATGTGAACAGGCATATAATACGCGTGATTTAAAGAGGGAACAGAGATGGACAAATATATCGGGGTGCCGATTTGTGAAGAGGATATAAAGCAGCTAAGAGCCGGGGATTATGTATATCTTACAGGAACTGTTTACACTGCACGGGATGCCGCTCATAAGAGGATGTATGAAACGGCGGTAAAGGGTGGGGAATTGCCGCTGGATCTGTCAGGGCAGGTTATATATTATATGGGGCCGTCGCCTGCAAGGGAAGGCCGGCCTATTGGTTCGGCAGGTCCTACCACCGCAGGCCGTATGGATAAATATACACCGTTTTTCCTTAAAATGGGGCTGAAAGGGATGATTGGCAAGGGGAAACGGTCGGACAAAGTAAAAAAAGCGATTGCCGAATATGGTGCAGTATATTTTGCGGCTGTTGGCGGAGCAGGGGCATTATTGTCACGTTCCGTTAAAAGTTCGCGGGTCATAGCGTATGATGATTTGGGGACGGAAGCGATTCGGGAATTGCGGATAGAAAAATTCCCGGTTGTTGTTGTTGTTGATTCACAGGGTAACGATTTGTATGAGCGGTGAATAATACCGGTTGGGAAGTAACGCATATGTATAGAATAGCAATGATGGTTTTTCGTTTGTTTTTAAAAGCTCCTGTATATTTTTTTCAGATCTGGAGATGCGGAAAGAAAAAGGGCATAACTATGAGTGAGGCTTATGCCTGTGTAAAAAAAGTAACGATAGCTGCTAACCGGGCGGGAAAAGTGAAAATAGAGTCCCGTGGATTGGAGAATATTCCGGCAGAGGATGGATTTATTTTCTTCCCGAACCATCAGGGAATGTATGATGTGCTTGCCTTTCTGGAATCCTGTCCGGTTCCGTTCGCCTTTGTAATTAAGAAGGAGGCGAGAAATGTAATTTTATTAAAGCAGGTAGTGGATGCTTTAGGTTCTATTTCCATAGATCGTGAGGATATCAGACAGTCCATGAAAGTGATCCGGCAGGTGGCTGAGGAAGTCAGGGGTGGAAAGAACTTTTTGATATTTGCAGAAGGTACGCGAAGCAGGGCAGGAAATAAGTTATTGGATTTTAAGGGAGGTAGTTTTAAGAGCGCTGTAAAGGCGCAATGTCCTATTGTCCCATGTGCTCTTGTGGATGCGTTTAAACCCTTTGATGAAAAATCAATAAAGCCGGTCACTGTTAAGATTATGTATTTGCCTCCTATGTATTATGAAGAATACAAAGGGATGAAAACAGTGGAGATTGCAGCGGAAGTGAAAAGAAGGATTGAAGATGCAATAGCGGAACAGATTAAATAATAAAATAATTTGAAAAAAGTCATTGACAAACTGAAATTCCTTATGTATAATAACTCTTGCGCTGTTGAACAACAGGCGAACGATTTTGTGTATAGAAACTCAGGCTAGGGAGAAATACTCAAGAGGCTGAAGAGGCGCCCCTGCTAAGGGTGTAGGTCGTTTACGCGGCGCGAGGGTTCAAATCCCTCTTTCTCCGTTTCATTTGCCAGATGTATGTCAAATTTAAATTTGAAAAGTACTAGAAAATAAATAATAAAGTGCTTGACAAAACAAAATGGACATGGTAAAATGAAAATCCGCTGGGAAAGCGGAAAGACGTTCGAAAATAAATTGGAATAAAAAGTAAAAAAGTGGTTGACAAACCTTGGAAGATGTGATATCCTATCAGAGTTGCATCAAACAAAACAATTTGTTGCGAACGATAAGCATTAAAATGTACCTTGACAAATAAACAGTAATGCAACCCTGAAAATTCCAAAGGGGAGCCAAACGGTAAAAACCGGAAGGAAACCCAAAAAGAAAATTCAGAGGACAACTCAAAAAAGTAAAACGGAAAGAT
>CANDKY010000006.1 GCA_947385425.1 uncultured Lachnospiraceae bacterium
ACCCTGCAAGGTCAGTAGCGGCATGGGGGCGTTATGCGCAGTATCTGACAGAAAACCATGGCCTGTCTGATATTTTTGGAGACGGCTCACCCATTGGCAGACTGTATGAACTTGACGGATGTGTTTTGCTGATTGGCGTTGGTTATGACAAGAATACTTCCCTTCATTTGGCGGATGTAAGGGCTGAATATCCAAATAAGCATATGGTCATAGAAAGCAGCGCCATACAGCTTGACGGGCAGCGGATATGGAAATCTTATGAGACCTTAGCTGTAGATGGGGAAGATTTTCCGGCAATAGGGGAGGCATTTGAGCAGACAGGGAAGGTGCGCCATGCAGCTTTAGGAAATGGCATTCTTTCCATGATGAGCCAAAGGGCGCTGGTGGATTTTGCTGTGGAATGGATAGGGGAAAACAGAAAATGACGGGGCGCCGGACAGCATTTAACAAACGGGGGATTCTATTATGGATAAAAGTTATAATAAAACATTGTATGCCTGTTTTATCGGATATATTGTACAGGCGATTGTAAACAATTTTGTTCCGCTCCTTTTCCTGACTTTCCATAGCAGTTATGGTATACCGATGACGAAGATTACGCTGCTTATTACATTTAATTTTGGATTACAGTTGTCTGTGGATGTCCTTTCGGTTGCTTTTGTTGACAGGATAGGTTATCGTGCCTCGATGATTATTGCCCACATCTGTGCTGCGGCGGGCTTCGTATTTCTGGCTGTCTTGCCGGATATGTTTGGAAATGCTTTTACAGGATTGATGATTGCCGTTGCCGTATATGCTGTGGGAGGCGGATTGTTAGAGGTATTGGTAAGCCCTGTCATGGAAGCCTGCCCTACCTCAAATAAAGAGAAAGCCATGAGCCTGCTCCATTCCTTTTACTGTTGGGGGCATATGGCGGTCGTGCTGGTATCGACGGCTTTTTTTTATCTGTTCGGTATAGAAAACTGGAGGATTATGGCATGCATTTGGGCAGTCGTTCCTTTTGCAAATATGATACTATTTACAAAAGTACCTATCGCTTCTTTGCTCGAAGAAGGGGAAAAGGGACTGACCATTGGACAGCTTTTCCGTAAGAAGATATTCTGGGTGCTGATGGTAATGATGATATGCGCCGGAGCAAGCGAACAGGCAGTAAGCCAGTGGGCGTCTGTCTTTGCGGAGACGGGACTTCATGTAAGCAAAACAGTAGGGGATTTAGCAGGGCCAATGTTGTTTGCATTTCTGATGGGCAGCGCCAGGGCCTTTTATGGAAAATACGGAGAACGGATTGACTTGGACCGGTTTATGATCGGCAGCAGTATTTTGTGTATCATTGCATATCTATGTATTTCACTTGTGCCAAGCCCGATAGTTGGTTTTATCGGCTGCGCATTATGCGGCCTGTCAGTTGGTATCATGTGGCCGGGGGTATTTAGTAAGGCGGCAGCATCGGACAGCAAAGGCGGCACTGCAATGTTTGCGTTACTTGCATTGGCAGGCGATGTCGGATGCGCGGGAGGGCCTACGGTAATTGGAGTGGTTTCGGGCGCTTTGGACAATAATCTTAAAATGGGTTTTTTAGCAGGGGTGTTGTTTCCAATACTGCTATTGATAGGTATATATTTGTGCCGGATATGGAACAGATAATGTAGCGGAATGTCATACAGCCGTTCCGCTCGATATCGTGAATGAGCTGGTTGATCCGCTTTAGTGTTTTTTTATCCTGCGTCTGCCAGTAGAGGTAGTCCTCCCAGGCATCGTCCGACCATATTTTTTCACTCATCGTCCACCTCGATCAGTTCATGAGCGGTGCCTTTACCGGATCTTAGTTCCTGGACAGATTTCTTCACATAGGCCATGTTTGCCTCGGAGAAGAATGGGTCGGTAGCCTGGGAGATCTCAAACGGGATGCGGTTTTCACGTAAAACTGCTTTCACAAAAAGATTGATTGCGGTAGAAGTATTCAAGCCTACATTGGAGCAGAAGGTGTCAAAGCGGGCCTTGTCTTTTTCGTCTACTCTTGCGGTTAAGGTTGCCAATGCCATAGATATCTCTCCTTTCGTATTCGGGTTGTGATTATTATAGCACTATTGTATGCTGAAAGCAAGCGTATGTATTACATATGGGATAAGATTTACATAAATTACCGGTTTTATGGGCTTATCCTTTCTTTTCTCAATGATTTTAATGGATGCCAGGTCCTTTTGCCATAGAAAATTTTAGGAAATGTGAAGAATAATGCCAAAATGATGCAGTTTTGACGCATTTCTATTATATAATAAAAAACGGGTTCCTTCCCCAACCGGAAGATACTGTCCTGCACCGGCTGGACGGAGCATTGGGAGAGCGGAAAGATGGGAAAATAGAAAGATGGAATAAAATGAAAAATAGAATGGAAAATAAAATGGGAAAGAAGAACGGAGAAAAGGGTGGAAAGAAGGGGGCAAAAAGCATGGGAAATAGAAGATATATAAAGGCAGGTATATTTTTATTCGGATGCCTTTTTTTCGTTTCCGGGGCTGGGGGCAGGGCGGAAGGGAAGAAGGATGCTTTGGGCAGTATTCCTGAAGAAAAATCCTGCGGACTGTCCGCAAATTATTTTGCGAAAGTTACTGATGCAGATCCGTGGGCGGGAAAAGCGGTTTCTTCCGGATACATGCGCCGGGAGCCGGAAAAAGAGGGCAGGGATAAGAAGGGGGGAGAGATTGTACTGGGGGATGCCGATCTCAGGGAAATGGTTTATGAAAAGCTGGGGAAGGCGTCAGGCAGCCCGCTGTATGAAGAGGAACTGCAAAAGCTGGAAGGGCGGCTGGAGCTGACGGGGGTTGTCAATATATCCCTTGGAGCTGATCTGGATTTTATCAGGGCTTACTGTGATACGGGCAGTGTATATGAATGGGAAGTGGTTTTTACGCCGGATTTGCATGGATGGGAAGAGGGGCAGTTGGCGGGCCTGGGAGATTTGGAACAGCGGGTTAAAATATGCGGCAGTGATGGGACGGTGCCGGCCAGTGTACTGCCTTTTTTTACCGGGACCAGTGAACTGATATTTGAGTTTGACGATACGGAAGGAAAAATACCGGAGGGGAAATCCTTCCCTGCCCAGGTGAAAACGGTAGGTTTATATCAGTTTGCAGAGGGAAAGTACAGTAACCTGCTGCAAAATATGCGGGAATCGGAAGTGGAGCAGTTGGTTTTGTACGATGCGATTCCGGGAGAGGGGAAGAATTGTTTTTGGCTGGATCAGGCGGCGGGAATGAAGAAGCTGGAATATCTGGATGCCGGGAGCAGTTTCCTGCGGGTGCGGGAACCGGAAAGCCTGGAAGGGATGGGGCTGCGTGAGCTGTGCGGGGCAATGGATACGGCAACCGGATTAGATTTTCTTAAGAAGCTGGAGAAATTGGAGAAGGTGACGCTGGCAGTCACAGAGGAGTCGGATTTAGAACCTTTGCTTGCGGAAGAAGGGCTGGCGCTGCGTCTGACTTTCTGCCGGGAAATGGCGGAATTTGAAGAGGGTATTTATACCGGGGAAGGCTCAGTGGTTAACGGCAGCCTGGATAGAATGCTGGATTGGAAAGAGGATAAGGAGGAAGAGGGGAATTTCCTGGCGATTTATCAGAGATACGCGGATGAGGGAAGGAGGGTGGAGTGCTTTTCCGTCCGCGGATGGGGGGAAGAGGAGGAAATGTATAATGTCAGGACTTTCCTGCGGGTAACGGATGGGAAACGGGTTTATGAACTGGATCCGGAAGATGGGGAGTGGGGGTTTGGCGATTACCGTCAGGATTATGTGAGCCTGAAGGATATAAATTTTGACGGGGTTAAGGATATCACCCTGGATATGGGCAGCTTCGGGAACCAGGGCGCCAGCTATGAGGCGGGGTGGATATGGGACAGTGGGCGCGGGGAATATATCCGCTGCGATACATATAATAAAATTGTCAATCCCCGGGTGGACGGCGAACACAAATTGGTGCGGAGCAGTTGGCGTAACTGGGCGGCTTCCCATAGCTGGGCAATATACCGGTACGAAAACGGGGAGTTTGTGATGAAAAGCGAACTGACGGAGGAACTGCTCTATGGGGAGCAGATACCGGAGGGGATGGAGGTGCCGGAAAATGCCGAGGTGTGGCAGTGGGTGGAACGGATATATGAGGACGGGAAAGTGGCGGAGACGAGAAGTTTTGTGATTGCCCATGTGGAAGGGGAGAAAGACGAGTACCCGGAGGCTTATGAAAAATTTTATGAGGAGGACAGTTATTGGGGGTGAAAAAATCTGATTGCAAAACTCCAGGTAAAATCGTAAAATAGGAAGGATATTGAATATTTTTTGAAAAACAGTTCCGCAGATTCTTGTAACTGGTATGGGACAGATTCACTTGGAGGAAAGAAAAATGTATAAGTTATTAAAGCGGGAAGGAAGGGCAAAGCGCGGGGAACTCCACACAGTGCATGGGGTTATCCAGACGCCGGTATTCATGAATGTGGGGACGGCGGCGGCCATCAAGGGCGCAGTATCTACCGAAGATTTGGAGCAGATAAAGACGCAGGTAGAGCTGTCCAACACCTATCACCTGCATGTAAGGCCCGGTGATGAGGTAGTAAGGAAAATGGGCGGACTGCACAGGTTTATGTCATGGGACAGGCCCATCCTTACGGATTCCGGAGGCTTTCAGGTGTTTTCGCTGGCTTCCCTGCGTAAGATTAAAGAGGAAGGGGTATATTTTCATTCCCATGTGGACGGGCGGAAGATATTCATGGGGCCGGAGGAGAGTATGCGGATCCAGTCTAACCTGGCCTCTACGATAGCTATGGCATTTGACGAATGCCCTTCCAGCAGGGCGGACAGAAAATATGTGCAGGATTCGGCGGACAGGACGGCGAGGTGGCTGGAACGGTGCAGGAAGGAACTGGAAAGGTTAAACGGCCTGGAGGATACCATCAATAAAAAGCAGCTTTTGTTCGGGATTAACCAGGGGGCTGTCTTTGATGATATACGGATTAACCATGCGAAACGGATTGCGGAGATGGAGTTGGACGGCTATGCCATCGGGGGATTGGCAGTAGGGGAAAGCCATGAAGAAATGTACCATATATTGGAAGAAACAGTCCCTTATCTTCCGGCGGATAAGCCTACCTATCTGATGGGCGTGGGAACGCCGGCCAATATTTTGGAAGGCGTGGAAAGAGGGGTGGACTTTTTTGACTGTGTATATCCTACCAGAAACGGGAGGCACGGGCATTTATATACCAATCATGGGAAAATCAATTTGTTTAACGCGAAATATGAACTGGACGGGAGGCCGATAGAAGAGGGATGTGGCTGTCCGGCATGCAGACGGTATTCCAGGGCCTATATCCGGCACCTTTTGAAAGCAAAGGAAATGCTGGGCATGCGGTTGTGCGTGCTCCATAACCTGTATTTCTATAATACCATGATGGAAGAAATCCGGGACGCGCTTGACGCGGGGGAGTTTGCGGCATATAAGGAACGGAAATTAAGCGGTTTTAGCAGTTTAGCATAAAAAACATGAAGAAAAATATTGCAATTTTTCGTATATTATGGTAAAGTATCCATGTTGCGAATAAGGGATGGTCCTCTGTTATCGATATTTTCAGTATGCGGAGCAGTGTGAAGAGTTTTTCATGGCTGGTTTGTGGTGTTGCGGCATATCAGCCGCCGTATATTTAAGATAGCGTATATTAAGAACATCTGGGTATGAAGGAGGCACATATGAACGATATTATCAGAGAAATTGAATCGGCTCAATTAAAAGAGAATGTCCCGGAATTTTGCGTGGGTGATACCGTTAAGGTTTACGGTAAGATCAGGGAAGGGAATCATGAGAGGATCCAGGTATTTGAAGGGACTGTTTTGAAGAAGCAGGGCGGCGGCAACAGGGCTACTTTTACAATCAGGAAAACTTCCAACGGAATCGGTGTTGAGAAGACCTGGCCGTTACATTCCCCGAATGTGGAGAAAGTGGAAGTGGTAAGGAGAGGTAAAGTAAGAAGGGCAAAACTGTATTACTTAAGAGACCGCGTAGGTAAGAAAGCGAAAGTAAAAGAAAAGTAATAAAGCAATCGGAGGGCAGTTACCGGCGTGTAATTGCTCTTTATTGTTTTAGAGCGTGTATTGTAATCCGTTCCCGCAGCCGGTTGCCGGCTTCCCGCTATGGGGATTGGGGGAAAGGCAGTTTAAGGTATGCCCTGGAGCAGAATCATAGGATGAAAACGGATGAGAAGGAAGCAAAAAGGATTAAGTTTTTATGAAAAGAAGAAGCGGATCAATGCCCATGTTTTGAGGGAAATCTTCGGCATGGTATTCGGGACTTTCGCTGCGATATTCCTTGCAGTGGTACTGACTGTCAATGTGGGGATGCGGACAAATATTGTGGGGGCCTCCATGGAACCTGTCCTGTATAACGGCGACGAAGTGTTGGTCAACCGTTTTATTTATATATTATCCAGGCCGCAGAAATATGATGTGGTAATATTCCTTCCGGGAGGGAACCCTAATTCACATTATTATGTGAAGCGGGTGGTGGCCGTGCCGGGGGAAACCGTACAGATTGTGAATGGGATCCTTTATGTGGACGGCGTGCCGGAAGAGGAAAATTTTGACAAGATGGAGGACGGGGGAATTGCGGAAAGTGAGATAGTCCTTGGCGAGGACGAATATTTTGTGCTGGGCGACAACCGCAATGTCAGCGAGGACAGCCGTTCCGGCAATATCGGCCCGATCAAGAGGAGTAATATATATGGAAGAGCCTGGTTCTGCCTGAAAGGGCAGAACGGGATGGGCTTTATAGAGTGACAGGGGGATTTGCCGGGAAGCTGCGGTTTTTCGGAGTCCTGTCCCTGTTTTCGTAAGGAAAGGAGGAAATGGCAGCAGGATGAATTATCAATGGTATCCCGGTCATATGATGAAAGCGAAGCGTATGATGCAGGAAAATATAAAATTGATTGATCTGGTAATCGAACTGGTGGACGCAAGAATCCCCTTGAGCAGCCGCAATCCGGACATCGATGCGCTTGTCGAAAATAAATTCCGGATTATTCTTTTGAATAAGGCGGATTTGGCGGATCCGAGGTATAATAAGGAGTGGACGGAGTATTTTAAGGCAAAGGGTTTCCGGGTGGTGGAAATAAATTCCAGAAGCGGCGCGGGGGTGAAGTCTATACAGGGCGTGGTTCAGGAGACGTGCAGGGAGAAGACGGAGCGGGACAGGAAGCGCGGGATTGTAAACCGTCCGGTCCGGGCGATGGTGGTGGGGATACCGAATGTAGGGAAATCTACTTTCATCAATTCTTTTGCAGGAAAGGCATGTACAAAGACCGGGAATAAACCGGGAGTGACGAAGGGGAAGCAGTGGATCCGGATGAATAAAGGGCTGGAGCTTCTGGATACGCCGGGTATTCTCTGGCCGAAATTCGAGGATCAGGAAATCGGGCTGCGCCTGGCGATGATAGGCTCCATTAATGATGATATCCTGTCCATGGAGGAGCTGTCTTTGGAGCTGATTGATTATCTGCAGGAAAATTACAGGGGATTGCTGGAAGCCCGGTATGGGGGAGCAGGCAGTGCAAAAGCAGGGGAAGAGGGGGAAAGAGAAGCGCAGGAAGGCCGGGACGGCGGGAGTATGGAAGGAGGATGCCGTGGAAGCGTGGAAAATGCAGGGCAGGAAAGCGCGGAGGGTGTAAGCCGTGAAAGCGTGGAAAATGCAGGAAATTTAAGCCGTGAAAATGCAGGCCGTGAAGGTGCGGGAAGTTTAAGCCGTGAAAATGCAGGCTGTGAAGGCGCGGAAGGTGTAGGCTGTGAAAATGCAGGCTGTGAAGGTGTGGAGAGCGGAAGCGCGGAAGCGGACGGAGTCGGGAATGCCATGGGGACCGGAAGCGGGGCTGTCGAAACGCTGTACAGGATAGGAAGGAACAGACATTGCTTTTCTAAGGGAAAGGAACTGGATCTCAGGAAAGCGGCAGGTATTGTGATAGATGATTTCAGGAGCGGGAAGCTGGGAAGGATTACCTTGGAATTTCCCGACGACAGGTAGGTTTCCATAAGTCAGAAGATTTGATTGGTATGCGCGCCGCAGTGTGTCAGGGGTTCTTTATTGATTGTTTGTGCCGCCGGAAGCGGCATGCCGGAAAGTTTGAAAGTGCCTTTCAAACTCTTTATTGGTGCAGTACCGCAAGCGGGGCTTGCGATATGCGGGGGTATATAAATGAAAAAAGTTTTAAAGGAAATATTGAATACCAGTATGTATTTATTTATTGTGCTGTGCCTTACTTATATTGTGATTCATTTCGTAGGGCAGAGGACGCAGGTGGTCGGCCAGTCCATGGAAAGTACGCTGAGCAACGACGACAATCTGATTGTAGATAAATTGTCTTACCGTTTCCGGGATCCGAAACGGTTTGATATTGTAGTTTTCCCTTTTCATTATGAGGAAAATACGTATTATATCAAACGCATTATCGGTATGCCGGGAGAGACGGTTTATATCGATGAAGAGGGAAATATTTATATTAACGATGAAGTCCTGGAGGAGGACTATGGGAAAGAGGTAATTTTGGATGCCGGGCGGGCATATGAGCCGATTACGCTGGGGGAGGACGAATATTTTGTAATGGGCGACAACCGCAATAACAGCTCGGACAGCAGGGATCCGACCGTAGGGAATATTTCACGGAGCGATATTATAGGCAGGGCGTGGATACGTATCTGGCCTTTAAACAAATTCGGGATTTTAAAACATCAGTAAGGCAGGTTTCTTATGGGACAGAGGATAAATGACATAAAGACAGTTTTTCAGGCAGCCGATACCGAGAAGCTGCCTGAATTAATAAAAGCGTACGGGGAGGACGGCAGGAGCGGCGTACAGGCCCTGGTAAAAAGTGCATGCCGTAAGCTGGAAGCGCTGGAGAAGGAAAGGGCGCGGCTAAAGAGGATGAGGGAGTATGAGGAAAAATATAAGGAGTACTCCTGCATATGCGGTATTGATGAAGCAGGCAGGGGGCCTTTGGCCGGGCCTGTGGTGGCCGGGGCGGTAATACTGCCGAAAGATTGTGATATTTTATATCTAAATGATTCCAAACAATTATCCGAAAAAAGAAGAGAAGAGTTGTATGGGCAGATTATGGAAAAGGCAGTTGCAGTCGGGGTAGGGTATGCGGGGCCTGAGCGTATCGATGAAATCAATATACTGCAGGCGACTTATGAGGCGATGCGGCAGGCGGTAGCGGCGCTGGCAGCGGCGCCGGATTTGCTTCTGAACGATGCGGTGACGATTCCGCAGGTGGATATCCGTCAGATACCGATTATTAAAGGCGATGCGAAGAGCGTTTCCATAGCGGCGGCAAGTATTGTTGCGAAGGTGACGCGTGACAGGCTGATGGTGCAGTACGATGAGCTGTTCCCGGAGTATGGTTTTGCCTCGAATAAGGGATACGGGGCGCCGAAGCATCTGGAGGCGCTGCAGAAGTATGGGCCGACGGCGATACACAGGAGATCCTTTTTGAAAAATCTGGCCGGCCGGTATTCCGATTCCTGAATTTCTGTGCAAATTCCCGAGGATAGTTTCGGGAGTGCATGTTTTTTTGGGAGTGCGTACCAAAAAGCAGGTGCAGTGGGCGGTACAGGGAATTTGGGGAAAGCGTGGAGGTGGGTATGAACTTATCAGGGTTATTTCAGTATGGCAGTAAAAATACGGACAACAGGACGGTAGTAAACGGCAAGGGGAGTGTAAGCGGGCATGTGCCTGCCGGGAATGCCAAACAGGCTGCCAGGGGGCTGTCGCAGGGGCAGAGCATCCAGGGGGAAATTGTCGGGAAGAACGGGAATGAAGTCCAGATCCGGCTGGATAAGGATGTGGTGATAACGGCAAGGCTGGATAAGGATATCCCGGTTTCCCCGGGGCAGAGTATGACCTTTGAGGTAAAGAGCAATTCCGGGGCACAGATAGCTCTGCGCCCTCTGTTTGAAAACATGGCGATGGATCCGAATGCCCTGAAAGCGCTGGAGGCGGCGAAGCTTCCCGCGACCAATGAACTGATGCGTATGGTTGCGGCTATGATGCGCCAGGGGATGTCCATTGACAGGAATGCGCTTATGGATATGGGAAGGGCAGTTATGGCGAATCCGGGCGCCAATCCGGAAACCGTGGTTATGATGAAGGCTCTGAATCTCCCCCTTACGCCGGAAAATATACAGCAGTTTGAAAATTACCAGAATTATAAGCATCAGCTTTTATCCAATATATCGGATATTCTGGAAGAAATACCGAAAGCCTTTCAGACTATGGCGGATAACGGGCAGGGGGGTAAGGCGCTGGATTTTTACGCGCGTATCCTGAACCTTTTGTCCGGCCGGGAGGGGGAAGGGCAGGCAGGGGCCGGAACCGGCCGGGTTTTTACGGATATTGAGAGGGAAAACGGGGAACAGGTTTTCGCATCCGGCCAGAATGGGAAAGGGCAGGGCGCGGAAGGTACAACAGGGACGGACGGCGGGAAGGCAGGGGATGCCGCAGGCTCCGGCGGGAATCCGGGAAATGTCTGGCCGCTGCAGGCCGGGCCCGGTACGGCGGCTGTTTTCCGGGGGCAGGCGGACAGCATTTGGGACGGCTTGCCAAAGGAGGTACGGGACGGAGCGCAGGCCGGGATGGACAAAGAACTTGCAGGTATATTCAGGGATGCTGCGGAGGACGGGAAGGATGCCGCGGTCGGGATCGGGAAGGAAAGCGCTGTGCAGAGCCAGGGCACCGGGGATTCCATGGCAGGGATACTGAATGCCGGGGGCAGGCTGCAGCTTGCTTCCATGCTGGGGAGACTTGGGATGCCGGAAGAAACGCTTGCCCGGATCAGGGATGGCAGTATGGATTTGGAACGGCTGATGAAGGAGATACAGCATACGGTTTCCGGGGCGGGGAGCCAGACAGCGCGGGGGGAATTGATGAAGCTGTTCGGAAGCCGGGAATTCGGGCAGGTACTGGCTAAGGCCATGGAACAGCAATGGCTGATGAAGCCGGAGCAGGTGGCGGAGAAGAGGGATGTGGAATCCTTTTACAGAAAGCTGCGCGCGCAGGCCGAGCAGTTATTGGAGAACCTGGGGCAGGCGGGGAAGGATACCCCGCTGGCGAAAAATCTTACCGCCGTACAGAATAATATTGATTTTATGAACCAGATGAACCAGATGTTCCAGTACATACAGCTCCCCCTGAAAATGAGCGGAGGCGAGGCGCATGGGGATCTTTATGTGTATGCGAACAGGAAAAATGCGAGGAAAGAGGACGGGAGTGTAAGCGCCCTTCTGCATTTGGATATGGAGCATTTGGGGCCTATGGATATTTATGTGCGTATGAAGGATATGGATGTAAGCACCAGATTTTATCTGGCGGATGAAGGGATTCTGGATTTTGTCGCCGCCAATATCCATCATCTGGAGGAAAGGCTCAGGAAAAGGGGATATTCTTTCCAGTCGGAAATGCTGATGTCAGAGGAGGAGAAAGGAAACCCGGATGTGATAGGGACTATGACGGGGCAGGGAAAGAAGCAGGCGCTTCTGGCACAGTATTCATTTGATGTGAGGGCATAGAGAATGAATGAGAATGAGAAAAGGGAGTACGCGAGGCAGGCGATTTCGGGGAGGAAGGTAAAAAAAACGGAGAAACCGAAGCAGGCGATTGCACTTTCCTATGATCCGTCGGATACGGCGCCCAGGGTAATTGCCAGCGGGAAAGGCGCCCTTGCGGAGCGCATCATAGAGAAGGCCAAAGAGGCGGATGTGCCGGTGCACCGGGACGACAAGCTGGCGGATACTTTGTCGCGGCTGGAAATCGGAGATATGATACCGCCGGAATTGTATGAAGTGGTGGCGGAAATTCTGGTATTCGTGGATGGAATGGAGAAGATACGGGCAAAATTGAATAAGTGATTTGCATAAAAGGGGGAATGGATGGTAAATAAGAGGGAAATCGGTGCAAAGTTTGAGGGCATGGCCTGTGAATATATGGCGGAGAGGGGTTTCCGGGTTTTGGAGCGGAATTTCCGGTGCCGGCAGGGGGAAGTGGATGTGATTGGCGAGGACGGAGGGTATCTGGTATTTGTGGAAGTGAAATACCGGTCTTCCGGGGCAGGCGGCAGCCCGGCGGAGGCTGTGACGGCGGCAAAGCAGAGGAAAATATGCCGGGCCGCGGATTATTATCGTTACCGCCACGGGATCGGGGACGGCAGGGCGGTAAGGTATGATGTGGTGGCAATGGAAGGTTCGGACGGGGTTAACGGGAAGAAAGAGGGCGCCGGGAGGGGAGCACTGAAAATTTACTGGTATAAGAATGCTTTCTTCCATATACCGTAACTTTATTCCCGTGAGCAGCGGGTCAAGTGGCGGCCTGCAGGCATTTGGCGGATGCCGCGCTGCAAGTGGGATGCCCTGTTAACTTGCTGCGGGGTATTTAATTTCCGCACAATATAGGTTAGAGCCTGTTTAAAATCTCATTTCCACCATCTGTACACGGTGCAGCCCTTTCACCATTTTGCGGGATCTTTGCCCCTCATTCGGGGGCGATGTCTCACTACACCTCCCTCATTCGGGGCAAACCTTTCGCAGACTGCGGCGCAGATCTGGCGAAAAGCAGATTTTAAACAGGCTCTTAGAAAATCCCCATGGCCCCGCACGTTTGACATCATCAGTTATAAAAAGGGGCGCAGGGAAATTTTTCATAGTAAGGAAATTCCCATGCCTCGCACATGCGGCATCACCGGTAATGAAAATAGGGGCTGGGAGGCTTTTTCATAGTAAGGAATTGTAATTGGGAACAGGAGGATCCGGATGGAGATCAGGCGGAAAAGGGCCGTGGAAGCGGGAGAAGAGGTTTTGAAGAGGAATGTGTCGGGCGGGATGGAGTATCTGACTTTTCCTGTTTTAGAGAAAACGGGAATGGTGAGGCATTTCTTTTCGACCCGTCTGGGCGGTGTGAGCGAGGGGATGTTTTCTTCTTTGAATTTCAGTTATACGAGAGGGGACAGGAAAGAGGCGGTGGATGAGAATTTCCGGCGGGCAGCCCGGGTTTTAGGGTGTGGTGTGGGGGATTTTGTCTGTGCGGATCAGACGCATACCACAAACGTGCGTAAAGTGACGGGGGCGGATCGGGGAAAAGGGGTGACGGTCCCGAAGGATTACCAGGATGTCGACGGGCTGATTACCAATGAAAAGGGGCTGGTTTTAGCTACTTTCTATGCAGACTGTGTCCCTCTGTTTGTGGTGGATGTGAGGAACCGGGCTATCGGATTGTCCCATTCGGGCTGGCGTGGAACCGTAGGGCGGATGGGCGCATGTACGCTGGCGGCGATGAAGGAGGCTTACGGGACAGGGCCGGAGGATGTGGCGGTGGCGGTAGGGCCTTCCATCTGCAGGGATTGTTATGAGGTGGGCAGTGATGTGGCGGATCGTTTCGCGGAGGGGTTTCCGGGGGCAGCAGATGAGATTCTGGTTCCAAAGGGCGGCGGCAAAGGCGGGAAGAAATACCTGCTGGATTTGTGGAAGGCGAATTTTTATGTTTTCAGGGAAGCAGGCGTGCCGGAGGAAAGGATACAGGTGACGGATATCTGTACCTGCTGCAATCCGGATTATCTGTTTTCACACAGGGCAAGCCATGGAAAAAGAGGGAATATGGGGGCGTTTCTGGCTTTAGCGTGAAATCAGAGATTTCACCATCCTGATTTGAGTGCCCGCAGGAGCGGGCGAATGGGAGTTAGCGTGAAAAGAAGCTCTAAGGCGTCAAAGGACGCCGCCTAAGAGCTTCTTTTTCCAGGTATTTCATGGCCGGGTTTGTGCTGCCGCGGTGCGGCGGCACAAAGGCAGGGCATCGCGATTTTTTTAGCGATACATATTTTCAGGCATACATCAGGCGTCCTTTTGATTCCGGGACTTCAAGTCCTCTTTCAATTGTAACTTCGATCCATTCTTTAATGATGATTTCGGAGTTTTTTATTGCTTCCTCAACCGTTTCCCCATCCGCCATGCAGCCGGGAAGTTCCGGCACTTCCACGATAAATGCGCTATCATCCTCAGACCAGTAAATGATACGTTCATACTTATACATTTTGTTACCTCCTAACCAGGATAAACCTGAATCAAAATTTTGCCATTTCGTTCAGAAAATTGTTCTTAAATGCCTAACCCGGAACCCCAATTTAGTCATTTTGCGCAAGATTTCATTCTTAAGCGCCTAAAGGCTGATTTTATAATTTTGCAGAAATAATCGAACCTGCCTTACTTGATAAGGCTTAATATAACTTTTCTATGGTTGCCATTTTGCAGCGTCCTTTCCTTTTTATCTTAATTTTGCTCTTGTATGGGAACGGCTTTTTAAATTGCAGCGGCTGTTTTTATGTTACGGCGCCGCAATAACTGGCCCTTAAAAAGTATTCTCTATCCAGTATTATCCTACGCTTGCTATTTCCTATACGTACGCAGCAGCGTCTTTCTTTTTATGCCATTATATGAAAATATTTTTATTGTGTCAACATGGATAAATCAAAATATGGTATTGAAAAGTTATCTAAAAGCCAAGGGAAAAATACAAATAAAAAAATATTTTCTTGCATTTGATAACTAATTATTTTATGATATAGCCAGAAATTATACTTCCGTTCTGTTTGTTCCGCACCATTGCCGCATTAAAATTTCCAGCCGATGCACCATATCGCCGTCGAAATTTTGCCTTGCACTAGAGCGTGTTTGAAAAATGCTTTCCGGAGGATGTGCGTCACAATTTGCGGGAGATTTGCGGAAAATAAAAGTTAAGGAAATCTTAAATATTTTCCTATCTATCCCTTAAAGAAATGAAGATATAGTAAATAGTAAGAGAGGTTGGATTATGGCGGCTGTACTTGTATGTGATGACGATAAGGAGATTGTGGATGCGATTGAAATATATCTGATGCAGGAAGGGTATAAGGTTTATAAAGCATACGACGGGGAGCAGGCGATCCGTGTATTGAAAGAGACGGATATCCATCTGCTGATTATCGATGTGATGATGCCCAGGCTGGACGGGATCCGGGCCACTCTGAAGATCCGGGAGTACAGCAGCATCCCGATTATTATTTTATCGGCAAAGTCGGAGGACGCGGATAAAATACTGGGGCTGAACATAGGGGCGGATGATTATGTGACGAAGCCCTTTAACCCGCTGGAGCTGATGGCCAGGGTAAAGTCCAACCTGCGCAGGTATACGACGTTGGGGAATCTGAATACGGAGAATAATGCATTGTTCCAGGCAGGCGGACTGTGCATTAACGATGAGACAAAGGAGGTTACGGTGGACGGGGAGAGCGTGAAACTGACACCTATTGAGTACAACATCCTCCTTCTTCTTGTGAAGAACCAGGGAAGGGTTTTTTCGATCGGGCAGATTTATGAAAGCATATGGAATGAGGAGGCCATCGGAGCCGATAACACAGTCGCGGTCCATATCAGGCATATCCGGGAAAAAATCGAGATAGATCCCAAAGAACCCCGTTATCTGAAAGTAGTCTGGGGAGTCGGATATAAAGTGGAAAAACAGTAAAGAATAAGAAGGGGTGCCGGGGGGCTTTGCGGAACCGGAATAAAAAACAGCATATGCGCAGCCAGTGCCCCGGAAGAAAAGCTGGCCATGCATTTGGGCCGGATTTTCTTCTGCCGGTTGTGGGTGCTGGGGGCGCATATGAGGAACTGGAATAGGAGGATCAGAATGAGAAGGAAATCGTTCGGGAAGGGTGCGGGGAAGACATTACATATATTGCAGCATATTTTGATTGTGGCGGCGGCAGTCCTCATTCTGGTGGTATTGACGGGTTCCAGTGTATTGATGAATGGTGTGGACGGGAATTACAGCTACAGCATGAAAGATGAGGAGAAGGGAAAAGTATACGAGGAATCCCTTTTATTTAATTATATATACGGGAGGGGGATTGCGGACGTAGCCGGGATGGTGGCATTATGCTCCCAGATGGAAACGAACGGCCGGTTTGACGGGGAAAAAGAAATTGATGTGGCATCGTTTTATTACCGTTTTGAAGGTCTGCCCCTGCGGTATCTGACAGCCAAGTACCGGCTGGAGGATTTGATCAAATGGGGGCAGTTCGGGGTTGAATATGAAGACCGCTGGTTTACCAGCGAGCAGGCGGATGCTTTTCTGAGCAGGACAACGAAATATACAAGTATTGATTACAGTCCGGTAAATCTGCAGGGCAGCATCGTGACAGCCTTTAATGCCGAATTGGAGGAATATACGGAGGAGTATACCGTATCGGCAAATGAGATGAAAAACGGGGAGTTCCACAGGGATGATACCAACGCGAAAGTTTTGATTAACCGCTGCCAGACCACAGAGGGGAAAAATGTGGAGGAGTATGTGGGGACATGGACGGATTATTATGAGCTGTGCAAATATGTGTCTACTGCCGCAACGGATCTGAATAATAACTATGAATCCTATCTGCACTATAAAGATTTTTATGATTTGGAAAATTCCAATCTGCGTTTTTATATTCTGAAGGAGATTGGGGACAGGAAGGATGTTTATACGAATATAGATTTCCATAGCCGTTCGGAGGCAGAGATTGGGAAGGAGTTCCAGGAGTATGGGAAATATTTGTATTATAGTCCCAAGGACATGGTTTTCCAGACGAATACACTGATTGAAGAAGGGACTGTGCGCCGGATATTTAACGGGTTTGAATATGCCTATCCGGAAAGCATCAAAGTATGGATTGGCGTGGACACCTCTTATCCCGCGGAGGATGTGTATATACAGGGCTATACCGGTTATACCCGGTATGTCCCTTATTATTGGCAGTTGGTCGGCGCGGCGATTGTCTGCATTGCCCTGTATCTCGGGCTATATGTTTATCTGACTGTCCAGGAAGGGCGTGCGGTAGACGAAGACGGGAACCGGTATATCGCACTGAAAGGAATTGACCATATACCGACAGAATGTGCCGTGGCGGGGATTATCGTACTGCTTGGCGGGATTATCGTCAGCCTGGTTTATGTGTTTGATTCCATGTCCTTTGAGTACTATTATGAAACCTGGTTCAAGGCG
The DNA here is from genome assembly GCA_947385425.1 of uncultured Lachnospiraceae bacterium. Taxonomy (GTDB): domain Bacteria; phylum Bacillota; class Clostridia; order Lachnospirales; family Lachnospiraceae; genus Kineothrix. Next base: position 17,088 of record CANDKY010000006.1, read on the forward strand.
GCGGGCGGAGCCGTGGTACTCGTGTGCGAACTTTTGTTTACCTGCTTCTATTACAGTATGGTGCGCAGGCTGAAAGCGGATAATCTCTGGAAAGAAAGCCTGACCTGCAAAATCCTTGTTACGGGCAGGGAGACGGTATGGAAAGTTTACGACAATGGGAATGTGATTATTAAAACCTGGGTGCCTTATCTTGTTTTCCTGATTGTAAACCTGATATTAATCCTGCTGGGCTGGAAGGGAATGATAGCGGCGGCCTGCCTGGATGCTGTTTTCGGGATAGTGCTGTACCGCCATACGAAAGACAGGCAGCGGGTCGTGAAGGGGATAGAGAAAATTAAGGAGGGTGACTTCCATTATAAAGTGGATGAAAACAATCTCCATGGGGATAATCTGGCGCTGGCTCAGGCCGTAAACAGCATCGGCGAGGGCATCCGGACAGCGGTGGAGACGAGCATGAAGGATGAGCGGCTCAAAGCGGATCTGATTACCAATGTATCCCATGACATTAAGACGCCCCTGACCTCCATCATCAATTATGTGGATCTGATTAAGAGGGAAAACATTGAAGATGAGAGGGTGCGCGGGTATGTGGATGTGTTGGATTCCAAGTCGCAGAGGTTGAAGCAGTTGACGGACGACCTGGTGGAGGCTTCCAAGATTTCTTCCGGGAATATTGCCCTTGAGTGGGAAAGGATCGACCTGGTGGAACTGGTGAACCAGACCTTGGGCGAGTTCTCCGAGAAATTTGAATTAAAAAGGCTGACGCCGGTGATGAACGCGGCTGACACCGGGATGTTCATTGAGGCGGACAGCAGGAGAATATGGCGGGTGATGGAGAACCTGTTCAATAATATTTTCAAGTACGCCATGGAGGGGACGAGGGTATACATGGATATGAAGGAAGGGACGGATGATGCGGGCGCCCCGTATGTGGAGTTTGCCATCAAAAATATATCCGCCCAGCCTCTGAATATCAACGCGGAGGAACTGACGGAACGGTTTATCCGGGGCGATGTGGCGCGCAGTACGGAAGGAAGCGGCCTGGGGCTTTCCATTGCGAAAAACCTGACGGAAGCGCAGAGGGGGAAGTTTGAGATACAGTTGGATGGGGATTTGTTTAAAGTGATACTGACATTCCCCCTGCTGTGAGGGGAGTGTTTCCCGGGGCAAACCTGATTAGAGTATTTTTCAAACACGCTTTTTTCTATTGCTTTTTCTTCTTATTGCTGTAAGCGCCATACAGGGCAAAAACCCCCATGGCGGCAGAGAGGCATAATGTTATGCCCGGGCCGGCAATCAAAAGAAAAACGGTGAAAAGAAACAGAAAGATACCTGCCATTATTATTTTGGCCAAGAGCCGTTCCTTTTTATCCTTATCCATATTTATCTTATTTAATATTATGGATAGGATAGTGATAATAATAGCGGCAATACTGACAAGCAAGAAAACGGTGCCTATTTTGTATTCTATTTCCAGGCCGTACCCTTTTATGTAAAATTCGTCCGGCCTGTCCGGGTTGTAAAAGACAGTAACCTGTCCGCCTTCTTTGAGGGGCCTGGAGGATGCGGATATATTGGATGTGGCCGTCAAAGTCTCATTTCCTGCCTGGTATTCAACAACCGGGCTGTAGGTGCGCGTGCCGCGGGAGTGATATGGCTCGTATCTGACAAGTCTGCCTTCTGCCGATGCACTGCAGTCTTTTTCCTGCATATATGCGGTATGGAACAGTTTTAGGCCGACTGCGCCGAAGCCGATCCCGAAAACGAGAAAGAGGAAGAGAAGGATTATTTTGGAGCCGTTCCGTGCGGGAGCGGCAAGCACCGTATCGGTTTCTTTGTTTTGGTTTGGCAGTTCTTTCATATTTATTTGATGTTCCTTTCCGTAAACGCTCCTCCGGCTTCGCGCCATTGCGCCGTTAAAATTTCCAGGCGATGTGGTGCGCTGGCCGGAAATGCAGATCCTTATATATGCAGTTCTTCCCTGTTATTATATTTTGCCAGAATCTCATGGATTTTGTCCGTAGGCGTAGACACGTTTGCCATGGAGGAATCATGGTTCATAAAGTCGATAATGGAGGCAAGGAATTTGCTCATATCCGCTTCCATATAATAAGGGCGTTCTTTCAGTTCCGGAAGCTGGTAGGTCAGGTTCGTGGTTATGATTTTGTCAAAGTAACATTTTTCATAAGCTTCGTCGAAAGACTGCAGCCCGTCCGTAAACAGGCCGAATGTACAGCAGATAAAGACGCGTTTGGCATTCATCGCTTTCAGTTGCTTTGCCGTGTCAATCATGCTTCCGCCGGATGATATCATGTCGTCGATGATGATGACATCTTTGCCGTCTATATTGTCGCCAAGGAATTCATGGGCAACAATGGGGTTTTTGCCGTTGATAATCGTGGAGTAATCCCTTCTTTTATAGAACATCCCCATATCCACGCCAAGGACGTTGGCAAAGTAGATGGCGCGGTCAAGGGCTCCTTCATCGGGGCTGATCACAATGGTGTGGTATTTATCAATTAACAGATCTTTTTCCATATGCAGGAGCGCCTGTACAAACTGGTAAGGCGGCATGAAATTGTCAAAGCCGGAAAGGGGGGCTGCATTTTGGACACGGGGATCATGGGCATCGAAAGTGATGAAATTAGAGACTCCCATGCGGCTCAGTTCTTCGATGGCATAGGCACAGTCCAGAGATTCCCGCCCGTTCCTTTTATGCTGCCTTCCCTCGTATAAAAAGGGCATAATGACGTTGATGCGGTGTGCCCTGCCGTTAGATGCGGTGATCAGGCGTTTCAAATCCTGGTAATGATCGTCAGGGGATTTGTGGTTGATATATCCGTTCATTTTGTAAGTAATGCTGTGGTTGCATACGTCTACGAGAAAAAACAAATCTTTGCCCCGGACGGATTCATTAAATACAGCCTTTCCTTCCCCGGTGCCGAAGCGGGGGAGTGAGACATCTACCAGATAGTTGTTTTCGGTATATCCCTGGAAAGCAGGGTCATTTTTGGCAATGTTTTTAACTGTCTTTCGAAAGGAAACGAGATGGCGGTTGATTTTGTCCGCCAATAAGGCTGCAGATTCCGTTGCAACGATTTTCAATGGAGCTACCGGGATGGCAGCTTCCAGTTCATGTAAATTAGGCATAATAACCTCCCTGATGTAAAAATGTCAGTGTCGATGTCATTTACTTAGGAAATTCCCATGAAAATTAGTCTTATATATATTTTATATCATTTCCGGTAGTGGCACGTCAAGGAATTTCTGGGAGTACGTTATAGTTCGCGTTACAGTTTACTGTTACTATTCCCGTTGCGGCGGGTATTGTGTTGACGCGCGGAAGCGGTTTATGCTAAGATGGAAAACAAAACGGAGCCTCCGAAAAAGAGGGGGACGGCGGCGGGCCGGTCCATTGACGGGCGGGAGGTGGGGACATGGGAAGCAGAATATCGGTAAATATAGGGGAGCAGAGGTTTGACAGACTGATTGAGGGGAATAAATTTTATGTGGATAAGACAGGGTTTATCAGGGAATGGTGGGAGAATGGCTCAACGGTGACGCTTATCACGCGTCCCCGCCGTTTTGGCAAGACGCTGAACATGAGTATGATGGAATGTTTCTTTTCAAACAAGTATGCGGGCAGGAGTGATTTGTTTGAAGGGCTTTCCGTTTGGAGGGAGAAAAAATTCCGGGAGCTGCAGGGGGATTTCCCTGTAATTTTCATGAGTTTTGCGGGGGTAAAAACCGGGGACGCCGGGGAAATGAAGACGGCGGTTAAGCATGTGATTGCAAAGGTGTATGATGCGTACAGTGATATTATGGAAGCGGACATATTCAGTGATAGAAACAGGGCAGAATTTGCGGAGGTAAGCAAAAATATGGACGATGTCACGGCGTATACGGCGATGAACAGTCTGTGCGGTTATCTGAAAAAATATTATGGGAAGGATGTTATCATCCTTCTGGACGAGTACGATACACCGATGCAGGAAGCATGGCTTTCCGGATATTGGCAGGAGGCGGCTGATTTTTTCCGGGGATTTTTTGACAATACTTTCAAAACCAACCCATGCCTTTGCAGGGGTATCATTACGGGAATTACAAGGGTTTCGAAAGAAAGTATCTTTTCGGATCTGAATAATCTGGACGTTATCACAACGACTTCGGAGGAATATGCGGCGGCTTTCGGGTTTACCGAGGAGGAAGTATTCCGGGCGCTGGACGATGCAGGGCTGGGCGCGGAAAAACAGGAGGTGAAGCGGTGGTATGACGGCTTTACTTTCGGTATATGCACGGATATTTATAATCCATGGTCGATAACCTCATTTATCGGCAAGAAAGGAAGATATGATGCTTACTGGGCAAATACGGGCGGGAACGGGCTTGTCAGTTCCCTGCTGCAGTGCGGGAGCCCGGAAGTAAAGAAAACAATGGAACTTTTGCTGCAGGGAGCAGGGAAAAAGTTTTACCGCAGAGCTGGATGAGCAGATTGTGTTTAACCAGTTGGACGGCGATGAAAACGCTGTCTGGAGCCTGCTGCTGGCAACCGGATATTTGAAGGTCCTGGGGACGGAAATGGCGGATGGCGGTGATGTCCGGTATACGCTGGCACTCACGAATTATGAGGTGCAAAGGATGTTTTGCAAGATGGTAAAGGGGTGGTTCCAGGGAGGGAGCCGGACAGCCTGCAATGAGTTCATCAAAGCGATGCTGGACGACAATGTGCGTATGATGAATGCGTTTATGAACAAGGTGGCGTTAAACACTTTCCGTTCTTTTGACAGCGGCAATAAACCTTCGGAGGAAACGGAGCCGGAGAGGTTTTACCATGGATTTGTGTTGGAGATGGTGGTAAATCTGGCGGACAGGTACAGGATACGTTCAAACCGGGAAAGCGGTTTTGGCCGTTATGATGTGATGCTTGAGCCGTTTGACAGGGATGGGAAAGCATTTATCTTTGAGTTTAAGGTATTGAATGCCTGTGAGGAGGAAAGGACGCTGGAAGAGGCGCTGGCAAATGCCCATGCGCAGATAGAAGGGAAGCGGTATGAGGCGGAGCTTGTCTCGGAAGGCTTTGCCCCGGACAGAGTCAGGAAGTATGGGTTTGTATTCCAGGGGAAGAAGTGTCTGATCGGGTAGCAGCGTGAAAAGAAGCTCTAAGGCGTCAAAGTACGCCGCAACGGTGTTCTTTACCGTTTAAGAGCTTCTGGGATTTGCCATGCGTAGCATTGGCAAATCCATTTCACGCGGAAAAACGCCGGGAAAGCGGCGTTTTTCCAGGTTTTTCATGGCGGGTTTGGGTTGCCGCAGGGCGGCGGCATGTTGGTTTGTGAAAAGAAGTTTTTTGGGCGGAATATTGTAATCAATGGGATTTTTCACTATAATAATAAAAGGGCATCGCTGGACGGGAATCTGTGAGGATGATGCATTGTGGGATGCATTTACATTGGTGTATGATGCTTATGATTCCCGGAAATTTATTTTTGTACTGGATGAATGGGATTTTATTTTTCATAGGGATTTTGTGACGGATGAGGGGAAAAGAGAGTATATCACTTTTCTTGGCAGCTTATTGAAAGACAAAGCTTATGCAGCGCTGGTATACGTGACAGGTATTCTGCCGATTGCGAAATATTCGAGCGGTTCTGAATTGAATATGTTTGCTGAATATACAATGGTTTCCGAGAAAATGTACAGTGACGATTTTGGGTTTACCAATGCAGAGGTAGATGATCTGTATAGGCGGTATTTGAAAAGGCAGCCGGCTCCTGCCGTTATGCGTGAGGGTCTGAGGGAGTGGTATGACGGCTATCATACGAAATCCGGGGAAAGGGTTTACAATCCACAGTCAGTGGTATTGTCGTTGACGAATAATAATCTGGGGCGCCCGGGAGTGCCCTTACGGTAGTTTGGAGGTATATATGGAAAGGAAAGGCCATGTGATCCGGGAGGTTTCGGAGGGGAGTATTGCGCAGGAGATGGGGATTGAGGCCGGCGACAGACTTTTGGAGGTGAACGGGGAGGAGATAGGGGATATTTTTGATTACCAGTATCTTGTCCAGGATGATTATATAGAGGTGTTGGTGGGAAAAGCGGACGGGGAAGAGTGGCTGTTGGAAATCGATAAGGATTATGATGAAGATCTGGGGATTACCTTTGAAAACGGGCTGATGGATGAATACCGTTCCTGCTGTAATAAATGTATTTTCTGTTTTATCGACCAGATGCCGAAGGGTATGCGGGAGACCTTGTATTTCAAAGATGATGATTCCAGGCTTTCTTTCCTGCAGGGGAATTATGTGACGCTCACAAATATGTCGGATCATGATGTGGAGAGGATTGTGAAATACAATTTATCACCGATCAATATTTCTTTTCAGACGACAAACCCAAAGCTGCGGTGTAAGATGCTGCATAACCGTTTTGCCGGGGAAGCGCTGAAGAAGGCGGACAGGCTGTATGAGGCCGGTATCCGGATGAATGGGCAGATTGTGCTTTGCAAAGGGGTAAATGACGGGGATGAGCTGGAAAGGACTATTTCGGATCTGGCAAAGTATCTGCCGTATCTGGAAAGTGTGTCGGTAGTCCCGGTAGGGCTGTCAAAGTATCGGGAGGGGCTTTACCCGTTGGAACCGTTTACCGGGGAGGATGCCGGGGAGGTGCTGCGGGTGATTCACGGCTGGCAGGAAAAAATTTATGCGGAGCATGGGATTCATTTCATACATGCCAGCGACGAGTGGTATATCCTGGCAGGGCAGGAATTGCCGGAGGAGGGGCGTTATGACGGGTACCCGCAGTTGGAAAACGGCGTCGGGATGCTCCGCCTTTTGATGGATGAATTTGACGAGGCGCTGGAGGAATTGAGGGGGGCAGTACGAGGGACAGAGGAAGGGATAGCGGGAACCGGGGGAAGGATGCGGGGGGCAGAGGAAGGGATACCCGATACAGAGGAAGGGATACCTGATACAGAGGAAAGGATATATGGGAAAAAAGGGAAAGGAATACCCGGTACCGGGCAGAGGCCGGATGCGGCGTATGGCGCGGAATGCAGGACAGTATCGCTGGCTACCGGGCGGCTGGCTTACCCGTTTATTGCGGATATGGCAAGACGGCTGGAGGGAGTTCTTGAAGATATCCGTATCTTGGTTTATCCGATCACCAATGTTTTTTTCGGGGAGCAAATCACGGTGTCGGGGCTGCTTACCGGACAGGATATTGCAGGGCAGTTGGCAGGCAGGGAGCTGGGGGAGCGGCTTTTGCTGCCCTGGAATGTCCTGCGCAGCGGGGAGCGGGTTTTTTTGGATGATATGACAGTCGAAGAACTGGAAAATACTTTACAAGTGAAGGTAGATATTGTAAAATCAAGCGGACATGACTTTATAGACGCTATAATAGACAGTATTGGGGCTTCACAGGGGATGGGAAAACGGCAGTAGTTTCAGAAAGGCATGGTTATAAAATGGGAAAAAAAAGGAAGCCGATAGTGGCGGTAGTAGGCAGGCCGAATGTGGGGAAATCCACGTTATTCAATGCGCTGGCCGGGGAGAGGATATCCATAGTGAAGGATACGCCGGGTATCACCAGGGACAGGATATATGCGGATATTACGTGGCTGGATACGGCTTTTACGCTGATTGACACGGGCGGCATCGAGCCGGACAGCAAAGATATTATTTTGTCGCAGATGCGGGAGCAGGCGCAGATTGCCATCGATACGGCGGATGTGATTCTGTTTATGACGGATGTGAAGCAGGGGCTGGTGGATGCGGACGGGAAAGTGGCGGATATGCTGAGGCGTTCCGGCAAGCCGGTGGTTTTGGTGGTAAATAAGGTGGACAGTTTTGAAAAGTATATGGCTGATGTCTATGAATTTTATAATCTGGGCATCGGGGATCCCCATGCGATTTCGGCGTCAAACAAGCTTGGGCTGGGGGATATGCTGGATACGGCGATCTCTTATTTTGGGCAGGATGCAGCGGAGGAGGAAGAGGATGAGCGGACCAAGATAGCCATTATAGGGAAACCGAATGTAGGGAAATCTTCCATTATCAACCGCCTGGCGGGGGAGAACCGGGTGATTGTGTCCGATGTCGCGGGTACAACGAGGGATGCGGTGGATACGGAGATAAAATTTAACGGGAAAGAGTATATTTTTATTGACACGGCAGGGCTGCGGCGTAAGAATAAGATAAAGGAAGAGCTGGAACGGTATATGATAGTCCGTGCGGTCAGTGCGGTGGAACGGGCGGATATTGCGGTATTGGTTATTGACGCTACGGAAGGGGTTACGGAACAGGATGCGAAGATTGCCGGGATTGCCCATGAACGGGGGAAGGCGGTTATCATTGCGGTAAATAAATGGGATGCCATAGAAAAGGATAACCGCACGGTTAAGGAGTTTACGGGCAGGGTGCGGGAAGTATTATCTTTTATGCCCTATGCGGAACTTATTTTTATTTCGGCTGTGACCGGGCAGCGTATGACGAAGCTGTATGAGACGATTGACGCGGTCAGCGAAAATCATTCCATGCGCGTGTCGACGGGTGTGCTGAATGAAATTATGTCGGAAGCTGTGGCGCTGCAGCAGCCGCCTTCCGATAAAGGGAAGAGGCTGCGGCTTTATTATATCACGCAGGTTTCGGTGAAGCCGCCTACTTTTGTGATTTTTGTCAATGATAAGAGCCTGATGCATTTTTCTTATACGCGGTATATTGAAAACCAGATCAGGGAGGCTTTCGGTTTCCGGGGGACGCCCCTCAGGTTTATTATCAGGGAAAGGAAGGAAAAGAGGTAAAGTGGAACGGATCGTATGTTTGGCAATCGGGTATTTATTCGGGCTGTTTCAGACGGCTTATATCTATGGCAGGATGCATGGGATTGATATCAGGCAGCACGGCAGCGGGAATGCGGGTACGACCAATACGCTGCGTGTGCTGGGGACAAAGGCGGGGCTTATCGTATTTGCGGGGGATGTGCTGAAATGCATCTGCGCGGTAGTTAACTGCACTTTAATTTTTGGGAAATCCCATCCGGATCTGGTGTATTTGTTTAAGATGTATGCGGCGGCAGGCGCTATCCTGGGGCATAATTTCCCGTTTTACCTGAATTTTAAGGGAGGGAAGGGGATTGCGGCGACGGCAGGGCTGATTTTGTCTTTCCATCCTACGTTTATCCCTGTCGGGGTGGTAATGTTTTTTGGGGCGTTCCTGCTGACCCATTACGTGTCGCTTGGGTCGCTGCTTGTTTACGCGGCTTTTATTATCCAGATTATTGTTTCGGGGCAGATGGGGCTGTTTTGCGGGATGTCCCAGGCGGCTTTGGCCGAGATGTATGTAATTGCCGGGTTCCTGACGGTTATGGCATATTATAAGCACCGGGAGAATATTAAGCGGCTGGTAAAAGGGGAGGAGCGCAAGACTTATCTTTTCAAAAAATCAAATTAAGAGCCTGTTTAAAATCTGCTTTTTGCCGGATGCGCGCCACAGTTTGTGAGAGGTTTGCCCATTACACCTCCTGAATTTGGACAAAACCGGGGGTAAATTGGGACAGGGAATATTATGTTCATCATCAAACTGTGTACTGCACAGTTACAGAAAGCAATTTTAAGACACGCTCCAGTGCTCCATCCGGTCAGAAATTAGATTTCTGCTTTGCATGGTTCGTGCCGGTGCAAGGCAAAATTTCGACGGCGATGTGGGGCATCGACTAAAAATTTTAACGGGGCAATGGTGCGGAACAGGCAGAGCGGAAATCTAATTTCTGACCGGATGGAGCACTAATGTAGGAAATGGAGGGAAAGCAGATGGCGGATGTTGGTATTATCGGGGCCGGGAGCTGGGGGACGGCTTTGGCAGTGCTGCTTCATAAGAATGGGCACAGGGTTGTTATGTGGTCTGCCCTGGCGGACGAAATCGAGATGCTTAAGCGGGAGCGGGAGCATAAGGATAAGCTGCCGGGGGTGAAGCTGCCGGATGATATGGTGTTTACGGCCGATCTGGAGAGTGCGGTGAAGGGGAAGGACGTTTTGGTCCTGGCGGTGCCTTCGCCTTATACGAGGGATACGGCTCACAGGATGAGGGGGTATGTGGCGGAAGGCCAGACGGTCGTGAATGTGGCGAAGGGGATAGAAGAGAAGACATTGATGACTTTGTCTCAGGTTATAGAGGATGAGGTGCCGCAGGCAAAGGTCGCGGTGCTGTCCGGGCCGTCCCATGCGGAGGAAGTAGGCAGGGGGATCCCTACTACGATAGTGGTGGGGGCTAAGGAGAAGGGGACGGCGGAGTATCTGCAGAATCTGTTTATGAATGAGGTGTTCCGTGTCTATAGCAGCCCGGATGTATTGGGTATCGAGCTGGGGGCGGCTTTGAAAAATGTGGTTGCCCTGGCGGCGGGTATTGCGGACGGACTGGGTTATGGGGATAATACGAAGGCGGCGCTGATTACGAGAGGGATCGCGGAGATTTCCCGCCTGGGTACGGCAATGGGCGGCAGGGCGGAAACATTCAGCGGTTTGACCGGGATTGGGGATTTGATTGTCACCTGTGCCTCCATGCATTCCAGGAACCGCCGCGCCGGGATTCTGATCGGAAGGGGATATACGATGGAGGAAGCCATGGCGGAAGTGAAGATGGTGGTGGAAGGGGTATATTCGGCAAAGGCTGCGATGGCCCTGGCTAAGAAGTACGGGGTGCAGCTCCCGATTATTGAGCAGGTGAATGCGGTGCTGTTTGAAGGGAAGGCGGCGGACGAGGCAGTGAAGGATCTGATGCTGCGGGACAAAAAGCTGGAAAATTCGGATATCCCCTGGGACTGAGGGGGCAGTGAGGCATATTGGCAGTGAATGCAAAAGGGCGCATGGATTATAAGTTCGGTTCCATGCGCCTTTTTTGGCTTATGAAAGAAACTACAGGCTTGATTGTTAACAGCGGCGGATGTGCAATCATTTTCAATAAATTCTTTGCCGTACATGAATTGTCTCCGGGAGTTTCATTGTGTTACAGTTCACTCTCCGCCCTATGCGCGGCCCTGGCACCCATCTGATTTTTTTGCATCGTTTTGAATGATGGTTTTACTTAACAGAAGATTCGCAAACTCAGGGGAAAATGGCCATGGATGGCCATTTTAGGCTGTGCCGGGCATGGATGCCCTTCACAGCCGACCCGGACTCCGCCAGTAACTTGCCTCTTCTGTTTAGTAAAACCCCATTCAAATAAGCTGCAAAAAAAACAGATGGGGTGCCAGGGCCACGCATAGGGCGGGGAGTGAGCTGTAACTTCATTGCTTCCCACACAGGAGCATATTGACACATTGCCTTTGCTGGCTTATAATTTGTATATATTAATGAGAACCAATATCAAATAAATGGAATATATTCGGTAAAAGACGAGGTGGGAAAACATGACTCTGTATGACGGCGAAAAAGGCGGCTCCTATGAAGTATGCGGTGTATACGTGGAGGAATCCATCACCAGGAGGCTGCAGGCGTTGGGAGTGAATGAAGGTACGAAGATAAGGATATTAAACCGCAAGAAAAAAGGGGCGCTGATCATCCAGGTAAGGGGAACCAGGCTGGCATTAGGCCAGCATATCTCCTCCGGCATCGAAGTAAAATCCGGTTAGGGGGGCATGTTATGGCTGAAGCGGAACTGGAATAAAAAACAGCATCAGCCAGGGCAATGCCCAGAGGAATGTGCGGCTGTGCATTATCAGCTGGATTTTGCTCTGCTGCCTAAGGCACTTTTTGGGCTGATGCGGAACTGGAATAGAGGACAAGATGATTGATAAGGAAAAGACTGTACAAGTTGCTTTTGTAGGGAACCCGAACTGCGGGAAGACTACATTGTTTAATGCGATAACCGGGGCTAAGCTGAAGGTAGCGAACTGGCCCGGTGTTACTGTGGAGAAGATGGAAGGCGAATCGGAGTATGAGGGGTTTCACCTGACCCTGGTGGATACGCCGGGGATATATTCGCTGACCAGTTACACCATTGAGGAAAAAGTTACCAGGAAGTGCGTTATGGATGATGATATAGAGGTCATTGTCAATATTGTGGATGCCTCTTCCCTGGAAAGGAACCTTTATCTGACCATGCAGTTGCTGGAGCTGGGGAAACCGGTGGTGCTGGCGCTGAATATGATGGACGTAGTGGAAGAGCGGGGGATGGAAATTGACCTGCACAGGCTGCCGGAAATGCTGGGCGGCATTCCTGTCGTCCCGGTTTCCGCCGCCAGACGGACAGGGCTGGATATTCTGCTACATGCCGTAGTGCACCATTATGAGGAAGGCCCTATGGGGGATGTGGTGCCTTATGGGGAAGAAATAGAAGATAAGCTGGCCAGGCTGGAGACTATGATGCAGGCGCATTATCCGACCCATTCGGCAGTCCGGTGGCATGCGATCAAGCTGTTGGAGGATGATGAGGAAGTCAGGGAGGAACATCCGATTTCCGTAACGGACATAGTGGACAGGAGCTATGAGAAAGAAATCATTCAGGCAAAGTATGCCTATATCGAGAATGTTATAAATGAAGTATTGTTTTACCGGAAAAAGAGGAAGGACAGCACGGACAGGGCGGATGCGCTTCTCACCCATCCTGTATGGGGGGTGCCTGTGTTCCTGCTTATTATGAGCCTGGTCTTCTTCCTGACTTTTACGGTGGGGGATTGGCTGAAAGGGTATTTCGAGGTGGCTTTGGAACAATTGTCAGCCGGCGCCGATGCGGTTTTTACTGTTATGGGCGTTGCGGGGTGGATGAAATCCCTGGTGGTTGACGGCATCATAGCCGGGGTTGGGGGGATACTTACGTTTATCCCGAATATTTTTATCCTCTTCCTGGCCCTGGCTATCTTGGAGGACAGCGGTTACATGGCAAGGGTGGCCTATGTGATGGATGGCATTATGGGAAAAGTCGGGCTTTCGGGTAAGGCATTCCTGCCTATGATACTTGGCTTTGGCTGTACGGTGCCGGCCATTATGGCTACCCGCGCGCTGGAAACGGAGCGTGACCGCAGGAAGACAATGATTGTCACTCCGTTTATGTCCTGCTCTGCGAGACTTCCTGTTTATGTGCTTTTTTCAGGGATGTTTTTCCCGGAATGCCCGTGGCTGGTTGCTTTTTCCATGTATGCAATCGGCATGGTTATGGCGATTCTGGTGGCAAAAATCATCCATCAGGCGGAGAAGGGTGTGAAAAGCAATTCTTTGCTGATAGAATTGCCGGAATATAAGCGCCCTAATCCAAGGACGATCCGGATTTACGTCTGGAACAAGCTGAAAGATTATCTGTCCAAAGCGGGAACCACTATTTTCCTGGCATCCATTATCATTTGGTTTATCCTGAATTTCGGTACAGGCGGGATGGTGGAAGATCCTGCGGACAGTTTCGGCGCTGCCATCGGACGATTCCTTGTGCCGGTGCTCGTACCTGCAGGGTTAGGCATGTGGCAGATTGTAGTGGCGCTGATATCGGGCATTTCCGCAAAAGAGGTGGTGGTGTCCAGCTTCGCTGTGCTGTTTGGTGTGGCAAACGCCAATTCCCAGGCCGGAATGGAGGCGATTGTACAGAATATCCACAGCATAAATCCGGATTTCGGCCCGCTGAATGCTTTCTGTCTGATGCTGTTCTGCCTTTTGTATGTCCCGTGCATGGCAACGGTGGCTACCATCAGGAAAGAGAGCGGCTCGCGGAAATTTACGGGCGGGATGATTGCGTTCCAGTTGGGCTTTGCGTGGCTGGTTTCTACGGCAGTGTTTCAGTTAGGGCGGCTGTTTTTATAGAAAAGCCTGTTCCGCACCATTGCCGTGTTAAAATTTCTGCACATTATGGTGCAGGCAGGGGGAGGGCAAGATGTTCTTTGCGAAAAGGAAAGCGCAGGAGCGCGTGGAATATGACAAAACAGGGAAGATACCTGTGATCCGTGCCAGCATCTGTACCGGAGAGAAGGTGGCAGGGTTTAAGGACATGGCGACAGGGAAATTTGAGGAACTGATGCTGATTGCCAGTGAGGAGGATAAGCGGCAGTTTATGCGCCGGTATGGCGTCAGGGAGGAGGAGATAAAAAAGGAATGGTAGCGGAAACAGTCATAGGACATGGGGCGGCCGCATATATTGTTTCATGAAAAGAAGCAGAAAACCAGCCGGCAGGCAGACCGGAAAACAAAAACTGGAGAGACAGAAGGAAATCATTGTGGAATCGCTGAAACTTCCGAAAGATTCCATGCTGGGCGCATCCATTGTGACAGTGACGGGAAGGGAGGATGCTTTTGTGGAGAATTACAGGGGAATCCTGGAATATTCGCCGGAATGTATCGTCCTGCAGGGGAAGACGTGCCAGATCAGCATAAGCGGGAAGCGGATGACTATTGATTATTATACGAATGAGGATATGAAAATCAGCGGGTGCATTGAATGTATCCGTTACCATTAAGTGTATGCATGGCTTGGCGGGGACAGTGGCTTTTGGATCTGTTTCTGCGGCCATGCAGCGTTATAAAGGAAGGGATTGGCGGTAAGCCTATACGGATTGTGGCGGCAGGGTTAATTTACTGATTGTAAAGGAGGAAGGTGCCTATGCTTCAGTTTATACAGTTTCTGAAAGGCTATGTCTGCATCAGGGTGTGGGGGTATTCTCCGGAGCGGTTTATGAACCTGTGCAGCAACCATGATATTTTTCTGTGGGATATTAAAAATTGCGGGGAATATTACTCGATGTGCGTTACAATATCGGGTTTTTACATGTTGAAGGGAATTGTGAAGAAGACGGGGACGAAGGTAGCCATACAAAAGCGTTGTGGACTGCCTTTTTTGGTGCCGAAAATCATGCGGAGGAAGATTTTCCTGTTCGGCCTGATTGGGAGCCTTGTTTTCTGGATGTGGATGTCTACGTTTATATGGGCCGTGGATGTTACGGGGAACTATTCGATCTCGGAAGATGTTTTTATGGATTTCCTGAAGCAATACGATGTGTATGTGGGGATGAGGCGCAGGGATGTCAATATTGAGGAATTGGAAAAAAGGATACGGCAGGATTTTAATATTGTCACATGGACTTCGGCAAAGATAGAAGGGACGCGTCTGGTGATACAGATTAAGGAAAATGAAGTAGACCTGGAGGCAGATAAGGGGAACGGAGAGAACGAGGGAAACGGGGCCGGAAAGGAGGATGCGGGAAAACGGCAGGCAGGGAAGGAGACGGGAAATGAGTTTGGTTCCGACTTGGTCGCCGGGGAAGACGGGCAGATTGTCAGCATGGTAACGCGGGCCGGCGTGCCGCAGACAGCCGTGGGGGCGGAAGTGAAAAAGGGGGATGTGCTGGTGGCGGGGAGCGTGCCGGTTTACAATGAAGATGCGACGATAAGAAAATACCAGTATTATGACGCGGACGCGGATGTTTTCATCAGCCGCAGCCTGCAGCGGACGGAAGAACTTCCGCTCTCTTATGAAAAAAAGGAATATACCGGGGAGGAAAAGAAGGAATTTTTCATAGCATTTATGGGGAAAGAGTTTTACTTGCGGATGGGAAAAGTAAAATATGAGAATTATGATAAGGTGACGGACAGGAAGCAGGTAAAACTGCTGGATAATTTTTATCTGCCTGTCTATTATGGCAGCAGCCTGAACAGGGAGTATGTATTGACGGACAATATTTATACAAAAGAGGAGGTAAAAAATATATTTTCCGAAAAATTAATAAAATTTATCTCCGATTTGGAAGAAAAAGGGGTACAAATAATGAAAAAAAATGTTACAATAGAAAAGAAAGATAAAAAATGGCAGATGAATATGGAACTGCAGATTGTGGAGCAGACCGGGAAAAATGTCCCGGTGGCGCCGGTGCCGCAGGCGGCGGAAGAGGGGCAGAGTGGGGACGGCACGGAAACCGCCCCGGTGCAGTGATGGAGCACAGCCCGGATGCAGCGTCCGGCAGGCGGCGGGAATTTTGCGGGTATTTGCCGGCTTCGCGGCGGGGCTTCGGTCAGATACAGCCGCTGCCCGGGGGCGGCTGGAGCGGGGGCAGTTTGTAAGGTTTGTAAAGCCGGGCGAAGCAATACGGGCAGGAGACAGACGGATGGAATCTAGCGGATGGAAAGAGAGCCGGGTATGTGTTCCGGCGCAGCATATGCAGAATGTTTTCGGACAGTATGATTTTTATTTGAAGAAGATCGAAAGAAGCTTCGGCGTTACGGTTATTGACAGGGACGGCGAGGTCAGGATCACGGGGAGCGGGATTTCCGTGAAGCGTGCGGGGCATGTCTTAAAGCAGTTGGCAGAATTATCAGAGAGAGGGAATGTGATCCAGGACCAGAATGTGGATTACGCGATAGCGATGGAGATGGAAGCGGATATAAAAGCAGGGATGCAGGAAACGGAAGATGTACTGATTGAAATAGATAAGGACTGTATCTGCCATACGGTAAACGGGAAACCGGTGAAACCGAAAACCCTTGGGCAGAAGCAGTATGTGGATGCCATGCGGGACAACATGATTGTATTCGGGCTGGGGCCGGCGGGTACGGGGAAAACATATCTGGCAATGGCGATGGCAGTGACGGCTTTTAAAAGGGAAGAAGTGAGCCGTATTATATTGACGCGCCCTGCCATTGAAGCAGGGGAGAAGCTCGGTTTCCTGCCGGGGGATTTGCAGAGCAAGGTGGATCCTTACCTGCGCCCGTTGTATGACGCTCTGTATCAGATTATGGGCGCGGAGAGTTTTGCCAAAAATATGGAAAAAGGGCTGATCGAAGTAGCCCCGCTTGCCTATATGAGAGGGCGGACGCTGGATAACGCTTATATTATACTGGATGAGGCGCAGAACACCACGCCGGCACAGATGAAAATGTTCCTGACAAGGATAGGTTTTGGGTCGAAAGTGGTGGTTACAGGGGACGCTTCCCAGAAGGATCTGGCGCCGGGGGCAGTATCGGGGCTGGATGTGGCGGTAAAGATTTTCGGCAGGATAGAGGATATTGCTTTTTGTAAGCTGACCAGCAAGGATGTGGTGAGGCATCCTCTGGTTCAGAAGATTGTCAAGGCGTATGAGGATTATGAGAATGCGGACGCGCGCAGGAAGGCGGCGGCAGGCAGAGGCGGCAGGGAGAAGAGAAGAAGATCATGATATGTTATGTGGAAAATGAAACAGGGGCGGATTTCCCTTTTTCAATAGAAGAGACGGCAGGAAAAGTAATGGAAGCGGTGCTGGAAAGCGAACAGTGCCCTTATGAGGCAGTGGTTAATGTATTGCTCACCGATAATGAAGGGATTCGGGAATGGAACAGGAAGTACCGGGATATCGACCGGCCGACGGATGTGCTTTCTTTCCCGAATATCAGTTATGATGCCCCGTCGGATTTCGGACGGGCCGAAGAGGCGGAGGCGGATTGTTTTGATCCTGACAGCGGGGAACTGGTTTTGGGGGATATTATCCTTTCCGCGGACAGGGTAAAGGAGCAGGCGGAAAGCTACGGGCACAGCGAGCTGCGGGAATTTGCCTTCCTGATTGCGCACAGTATGCTTCATCTGTGCGGGTATGACCATATGGAGGAGGCGGAAGCTGCCAGGATGGAGGCAAAGCAGGAAGAAATACTGGAAGGGCTTGGGATTACCAGGACATAAACATTAAGAAACACAAAAAGGCATCAGAGGACAGAGGGAAAAACAAAAGGAATGGGTAGAGATGAAACAGAAAACTAAAGCAAACAGAGTCAGTAAGGGAAAGAAGCGGGAGTGGATGGTGAATGTGGGCCTTATTGCCTATATGGCTGTGCTTGTCCTCCGTATCCCTTTGGGCCGCATGATAGGGGATAACGGGATTGGTTTCTACGCCGGTGTTATGGAAATGTATATGGTGATCCAGGTTGTATTTTCTTACGGGTTGTCAAAGGCACTGGCAGCGCTTATCAGGTACAGGGTCAGGCGGGAAATGTTCCGGAGTGCAAAAAGGGTGTACCGGGATGTGATGCTGTTTACTATTATAGCAGGTGTTTTGCTGATGGCAGGGATGGCTGTTTTTTCCGGGTTTATTTCAGGGACGCTTCTTCTGGAACCGAAGGGGTATCTGGCTGTGGCGGCTGTCGCCCCGGCTGTGTTTTTGTCTGCGGTGATGGGTATGATGCGCGGATATTTCCAGGGCATGGGGACTATGGTCCCGGCGGTGCATTCCAGGCTGGTGGAGAAGGTGATACAGTTTGGGGCGAGTCTGTTACTTGGGTCGGCTTTTTATTCTTATGGGGAGAAAGTGGCGGCTTTGCTGAAAACACCGGAATTTGCCGCGGCTTACGGTGCCGCGGGGGCGGCTCTCGGTCTGTCGGTGGCATGTTTTTTCGGGCTTCTCCATATGATTTTCATCCGTATGGTGTATGCGAAGCCTTTCAGACGCCAGTTGGAGCGCGATAATACAAAATATGCGGAGTCTAATGTGCAGATATTCCTGATGTTTTTTCAGACCGCATTGCCTTATATGCTCTGTGCGCTGCTCTATAACATGAACTATCTGGTGGATCAGAGGATCTTTAATTATGCGATGAACGTACAGGAAAAGGGGGGCCTGAAGACAGAGCACTGGGGAGTATATTATGGGAAATATTCTGTTGTGATCGGACTGGCGGCAACTTTGTGCGCGTATGTTGCTGCAATGGGGATCCCGAGGGTTATACAGCTAAAGGAAAAGCAGGAGCATCGGGAGGCGCAGTTCCGGTTCGGTAATCTTGTGCATTATCTGGCGATCATTACGATACCCTGTGCCGTTATGCTTGCCGTGCTGGCGGAACCTGTTGTGGGAATTTTGTTTACCGGGGACAGGGAAACGGCGGTATCCCTTATTCAGGCAGGTTCTGTCGTGGTGATATTGTTCCCGTTCGGCTACTTGTTTATGAGTATTCTGCAGAGGACAAGGAACCAGAAGTTAGTGGTTTTCGGGGGCCTGGCGGCGTTTATGCTTCATCTCCTGCTTGTTTTTATCCTTGCCTCCGGCGCGAAAATAGGAATTTTTGCAGTGGTCTGCGGGATGATTATGTTTTGGCTGGCAGTCTGTGTAGCCGGGTTTATCGGTATTATGCGTTATCTGTCCTATACCCCGGATTGGATCCGCTTTTTTGCTGTTCCGGCCGGCTGCGCCGGGATTGCGGGGCTGGTTGCCATGCTTCTGTGCCGGGTGCTGCTGGGGCTTTTGGGGAATGTTATGACTTTGATTTTGTGCGTTATTGTGGGAATGCTGATTTATAATGTGCTCCTGGTGCTGCTTAAGGGCGTAAAAGAGGAGGAATTGAGGGATATGCCGGGCGGCGGTATCCTGCTGCTGCTGTGGGAAAGGGTGCATTTGATTTAGAGAAACAGATGTTGTGCGAATAAATTGAAAAAAATAGCTGATACTATTGGTAACGGAAAAGGAGTGTAATTCATGAAGTTAGCCAAACGTATCAGTATTTTTTTTATTGTCCCGGTGGGGATGTATGCTTTGGGATTTTATTCACATATGAAGCTGGAGGAAGAATTTTATCCGAACCGTTACCGTACGATCCGGGTGGAAGAGCAGAGCCGGGCCGGAGGGCTGGAGGAACCCGGGGAAGCCGGTGCGGACGTGCGTCAGTCTGATGGCGCGGGCGGTTCTGCGGGAACCGGAAGTGATGCAGGCGTGCATCAGGCTGATGGTACAGGCGGTGCGCAGGACAGTTTCCCGGCAGCAGGCCATCAGGAGGGACAGGCAGGAGAACTGCAGAATGGTTCTGCGGATGGGCTTCAGAGCGGATTAGGGGATGGATGGCAGGACGGTTCGGCAGGCGGGCTGCAGGGCGGCTTAGCGGATGAAGGACAGGGCAGCTTGGCAGGCGGACTGCAGAGTGGCTTGGCGGATGGCGGACGGGACGGCCTGGCGGACGGGCTGCAGGACGGTTCTGCGGGCGGATGGCAGGACGGCTCCGCAGGCAGCGGACTGGGAGGAGCTGTAAACGGGCAGGAGCAGGTGATAACGGCTTCCGCTGAGGATAACCAGGTGATCAGTGCGGATACTCAGTATATTATTCAGGAAGTGGATTTAAGAAGGGATACTTCCGTGGAAACACAGTGGAAAGTGCCGGACAAGTACATCGGCATGGACAGAAGGGGTTTCATCAGGGAGATGGAACTATACCAGCAGTCGCCTTCGCTGAAGGATCAGGAACTGGGGTTTGTGAGTGTGGAAGTGGTGTCTTTTTCCAAAGCAAAGGTGGTAATCCGGAAGAGTTATTTGTTTAGGGAGGCATATACCAGCTTTTATCTTGTGAATGAAAAGAATTATGTGGTGGTATATTGTGATGATCTGAAGACAGTATACATGAATACCAATATTATGGTGGATTCCCTGCCGGATAAATTGAAGCAGGAGATTATCAGGAATAAATATATTGCTACGGAGGAGGAGCTTTATAATTTCCTGGAGTCTTATTCCAGTTAGAGGATATATTTCATTACAGTTCACTCACCAATGTCATTAATTTAAGCTTTTCGGGGTGCTGCAAACCATATATCTCAATCCAGACCATTGAAAGACGCCGGCACTTAGGCACCGTATTTTGGTGCCTTAGTACCGTTGCGTCTGCCGTGAGCGGAAGCGCGTCTGGATGAGATATATGGTTTGTGGCACCACGGGAAGCTTAAGTTAATGACATTGGTTCACTCCCGCCCGGACTCATTTTACAGTTCCGGGCAATAACCGTTATGCTGCCGCGCGGTGGCGGCATAGCGGTTATTTCAATGTTTTTTATGCAATTCAGACATGAGAATTGCCTTTTCATGGAAAAAGAAGACATGCAAGGTATTTTTTATGTTATTTCTTCAATGATACACCGATGTTCTTTCTTTCTGGTATCATAAACAAGGCCGACAGCGAGGATAGTTCCGGCTTTCTCCTTTTTCAGTTTTTCGCAGTATTCCTTGTCCTTAATCTGTGCAATGGCGGCTTCCGGGGTATCATCAGCTTTTAGTTCGAGTATAATTACGGGCATGTTTTTGTACAGTGGGTAAAAAATAAAATCAGCAAAGCCTTTGCCGCTTTTTTCTTCTCTTTCCACAGTGTATTTATTTCTTGCAGAGAGATATGCAAGTGTTACCACGCAGGACAGGCTGTTTTCGTCATTGTATTTTAAGACAGGGAGTTCGCTGTTATGGATATTGTGGAGAAGGGATGCCACAATATCCCCTTTCCTGTTTAAAGTTGCGTCCAGCACTTTGTCGGAATTACGGACAAGTTCAGCTACGTAGCCGAAGCCGTCGTCTTTTAGCGCTTTTTGGTATTCCAGCATTAGTTCTCTGTTTGGTATTCTGATTTCACCGTCATGGTATGATAAAAGGCCGTAAATAATCATGGCGGAGTAAATTTCAGTCCTGTTTTCAGGCGTTTTCTGCCTGGCGGTATATTCTTCTTCGATATCCATCCGGATAATGGTATTATTTACCATTTTAACAACATCATCGCGTACATCAGCGATATTGTATTTCAGGAAGAATAGTACTTCGTCCGTTTTGCCGCTTTTGGTCCGGTAACTCTGGCAGGCAGAATCTTCAAGCGCGCACACAACGGAACGGGGGTTATACAGGCGGGCGCCGTTCCTTGTCTGGTATCCGTTATACCAGTTGTTTATTTCATCCATAGCCAATGCGGACTGTTTTCCGCAGAGGGTTTTCACTTCGTTTTCTGTAAATCCGAAATATTCATCAAAAAACGGGGCTTTGAGCATAGTATAGTCCTGGAACATATTCAGTGCGGAACCGGTGCTGTATTTTTTTATGGGCAGAACCCCTGTCATGTAAGCCAGGGCGACATAGGGCTGATCTTTCAGCAGGTTTCTCAGAAATTCCAGGAAGTCGCCATGATGTTCGGGGAACAGTTCATGGCTGAATATATAATCCCATTCATCAATAAGGAAAATGAACCGGTTATCCGTGGCGGCCAGTATATCCGGAAGGCTGTCGAATTCCCTGTTTTGAAGTCCGGGGTATGCTTCCAATATATCACGTTTTAACGAATTCCTGATAAGGCTGATATAGTCCTCATAGGTAGAGCCATTGTCGGATAAACGGTTCAGGCATAAATGGATGACGTCATATCGGTTCAGATGGGCGGTGTAAGTTTCGCTTTTGCTGATGTTCAGCCGGCTGAATATTTCCGAAGTATTATACGCACTGCAATAATAGGCTCCAAGCATGTTGAGCACTGAAGTTTTCCCGAAACGGCGGGGTTTGGTAATGCATACGTACTTTGAACTGGTACGGATGCGTTTGCTGATTTTTTCGATTAACGCAGATTTATCGATGAAGTATTGGCTGTCTAACAATTCCTGATATAAAATAAGGGCAGATTTGGTATTTAAGCATAAAGCCATAGCGATCCTCCTTAAGAGTGCACCGGCACTCTTTTTTATTATACCGTCTGGTTCTTATAATAACAAGAGGGATTGAATTTAGAATATTCATTTATAGTGTCGGAGGGGTCGAGTAGACTTGTCTCGTAAGAGGCAAGTCTACTCGACCGTCGGAGGCAATGGGATTAAGAGCCTGTTTAAAATCTGCTTTTCGCCAGATGTGCACCACAGTTTGTGAGAGGTTTGCCCCGAATGAGGGGCAAAGATCTCGCAAAATGGTGAACGGTTTCACCGTGTACAGATGGTGGAAATGAGATTTTAAACAGGCTCTAAGTTAAAGGTATGGATTCACAGGCTTGTAACGTCATCTCCTACAAAGATATCCTTTTGCGGTTGTGATTGCCTATAAACGTGGGTGTAATTTTGTTTTGTGCTTCCTTATGATGGAAGAGGGCGGTATAAAAGTACCAATATGAGCCTTTTCAGGATGTGGAATGCGGGAAATGGTATGTCTGGTGCGGATAACTGTAAAACGGCAAAATTATTTCTTCTGTGCGGTTGGTGCAGGAAAAAGGCAGGGCGTAGAAAGGCAGGCCGCGGGAAAGACAGAGCAGGGGAAAGAGAAAGGATAAGGGAAAGAGGAAGAATAAAGGAAAAAGACAGAATAAGGGAAAGAGGCAGAACAAGGGAAAGAGACAGAATATAAGAAAGGAAGAGGACATGAGAAACGGACAGAACGCAGGAATGAGACAGGGTGTAAGAAGGGGATCCAGCAAAAAGACAGAACGGCGCAGGGGAGTGGAAAGCGGCGGCAGGTATTCAGTATGGTGTGCCGGAGCCCGGGAGAGGCGGAGGGTGCAAAAAGAAGGAGTGGAAGGAAGCTGTGTTGGCGTCTTCCGTTTTGTCCTTGGCCTTGCACTGGGGGCGGGGGTTATGGAAGGGGGGCAGATGGAGTTGAGAGCCTCTGGTTATGAGGCCAGGATAGGGGATGATTATTACGGGAGCCTGGAGGAAGCTTTTGGTGATGCGGAGGAGGGGGATACGGTTTATGTCCTGAAGGATTGCAGCGTGTCGGAAACTTTGGCGGTTAACGCGGAGGATGTTGTACTGATGAGCGGTGATGCGGAGAGTCCGGTTACTGTGAGCAGGGAGGGGGATTTTTCAGGGAAGGATTATTTCCTGGAAGGTACAGGGAATATTTTGGTAGCGGTAGACGGCGGGAGCCTGACAACGCGGGACATTATTCTGGACGGCGGGGCGGTTCTTGATGGGGAGTTTGGCAATTCCGGACAGGTATGGGACAGCCCTTTGGTGTATGTAAAGGGGACTTACCGGATGGAAAACGGGACGGTGCTGCAGAATAATTATAATACGGACGGAAGCGAGGGAAACAGTGCGGCAAGGTTTGCCGGGGCAGTGCAGGTGATGGAGGGCGGAAGGTTTGATATGCGGGGAGGGCTTATCCGTAATTGCTATACAAACGGTTCCGGCGGAGGCGTCCACGCACGGAACGGTTCGAGCGTGTCAATGGTATCCGGGAATATTTGGAATTGCTGCGGAATGACAGGGGGAGCGATGGCTTTTTTCGGCTCGGCAGAGGTGTCCAATATGACATTATCGGGGAACTGTGCCAGAATGGGCGGAGCGGTGGAGATACATCATGAGGTGAGGATTTCGGGGTGTGTGGTGGAAAATAACCGGGCTTTTTTACGGGGCGGCGCGGTCGGGATTTCCGGGGATTATCCGGTTACGCTGGAAGGGTGTCTGATTACCGGGAACAGCGCTGCAGAGGGAAGCGCCGTAAGCATATCGGACGCAGGCGGGAACAGCCGGCCGGTTTTGAGGGATTGCACAATTACGGGGAACCGTGTGCCGGGGGGTTATAACGGTGCGATCCACTATATGGGCAGGGCAGGTATGGTGTTGGACGGGGATATTGCCATGGAGGGTAATTTGGCAGCGGACGGGGCAGGGTGTGACATTTCCTTTGTGTACGCGGAGGCGGCCCCGGTTTCGTTGGGGGAAGGTTTCCGGAGTCCGTCTGTTTTTGCCCTGGGAGGGAGCGACAGGATCGTTTCGGGGAAATGGCTGATCGATGCTTCTTCCTGGGGGAAGGAGGCGGATGCGGGGCAGTTTGTATGGAGCGGGGATAATTACTGTACGGAGGCGAGGGACGGCGATATTTATCTGTCGGATGTCCCGGGAAGGTATATTCTCTTTTATGATGCTAATAATGGGGAAATTGATTTTTGCGAGGATCCGGAAAGGTATACCAGTGGAGAGCCTGCGGTGGCTGCGGGGTGGGGGACGATTTTTCCGGATGGGCATGGGAAAGAAGGATGCATTTTTACCGGCTGGAATACAAAAGCTGACGGGACAGGGACGGATTATCGGGAAGGAGAGGAAATATATCTGACGGATAATCTCTGGCTGTATGCGATGTGGAAGGAAGGGCAAAAGGTTACGGTTACTTTTATTTATAACGGGGGAAGCGGGGAAAAGGAGAGGGAGCAGGTTTTGTATGGTTCCCCGGTTGTATTGCCGGATGCGTCCCGGGAGGGATATGTGTTCCGGGGATGGTATGAGGATGAGGGGTGCTCAGTTTTGGCAGGAGCACCCGGGGAGGATTATATACCAGGAAGGGATAGGCTGCTTTACGCCGGGTGGGTGCCGTCAGGGACAGAGGGCGGTAATGGTACGGGCGGTGAAGGGAGCGAGGAGAACGGAAATGAAGGTAATGTGGGAGGTGAGGGTAACGGAGGAAGCGAGGGGGAAGATAACGGAGGAAGTGAAGGTAAGGATGAAGATGAAGGTAAGGGTGAAGATGAAGGTAAGGAAGAGGATGAAGGTAACGGAGAAGGTGAAAGTAAGGAAGAGGATGAAGGTAAGGGAGATGAAGGTAACAAAGGAAGTGAGGGTGAAGGAGAGAATGAAGGTGACGTAGGGGATGAAGGTAAGGGAGAGGATGAAGGTAACAAAGGAAGTGAGGGTGAAGGAGAGGATGAAGGTGACGTAGGGAATGAAGGTAAGGGAGAGGATGAGGGGAAGCCGGGAAATGAAGGTAACGAGCGTGAGGAAGAAGATGAGGAACAGAAAGACGGAGATGGTGAAGAGAATATAGAAAAGGGAGAAAGCAAAGGAGATGGAAGCAGCGAAGATGGTGGAAGGAACAGGGATAGCAAGGGAGACGGGGGAAGTAAAAGGGATGGAGGAAAGGAAGAGGATAGGGGGAACAGGGAAGAGGAAAAAAGCAGAAGGAAGAAGGAAAACAATGAGTTAGGGGAAGCGCGGGAAAAGGATACGTTTATTCGGACAGGGCGTTTTCCGTTTTTGGATTTTTTTGCCCTGGCAGGGATGGGGAGTATTGTTTTTCTTCTGTTCTTCCGTATAAAGAAGATATACGGGGAAGCGGAAAGGGGTTGTTTAAGAAAAAAACGGCAGCCAAAGGATGTATCCGGATATGCGGAGCTGCACCGTGATGTTATGGCGGTTAGGGCCAGAGCGGGGAAAAAGGAAAGGATGGCATTATGGCTGTTTTGGGTTGGGATTGTTTTGCTTTTTATTTCACTTTCAGGTATGGTAATTTTTTATCTTTGGGAAAAGGGGGAGGCGGAGCGGTATAGGGAAATAGCAAAAGCCTGCGTATTGTGCGGGGAAGGGTGCGCAGAAGAGGAAACCGGAGTACAGGGGGGAGACGGGGAGAAGGGGATGGCAGCTTATGATTGGGAGGCGCTTTGCAGTGTGAATCCGGATACGGCGGGGTGGCTGTATTTGCCGGGTGGGCGGATTGATTTGCCGGTGGCAGGGGCTAAGGATAATGAATTTTACCTTTCCCATGATTTTACCGGGGCAGCGAGCCGTATAGGTTGCCTTTTTATGGATAGGGATACGGACAGCGGGGATTTTAACAGGGTTATTTATGGCCATAATATGGGTACAGGTTCCGAAGCTATGTTTTCAACGCTGCTAAGATATGGGGAAGAGGAATATTTCCGGGAAAACAGGTTTTTGTATTTTGCGGATGTTTATGGGAACAGTTCCAGGTATGAGGTTATGGCGGTCATAAAATATGATGTGGGGGATGTGACGGAATGGGATTTCCGGGAAAGGAATTTCGGCAGTGCAAAAGATCGGGAAGCATGGATGGGTCAGATACAGGAGCGGGCGCTCTATTTCCGGCGGCCGGAAAGGGGAGTGGAAAGGATGATTACATTGTCGACCTGTGACAGGAGGGAATATGGGAGGGATGGAAGGTTTCTGGTGTTTGCCTCGGAAAGCCAGTCCGGTAAGGGAGGAGGTTAATTTGAGGGAATTTGAATGAATTTGGATGCTGATATGACAATACCCCGGATTCCGGAAAATTCCGGAACCCGGGGTATCGGGTTTTATGGTTTAGCGCTATATTTTAGTATACGATGGAGAATGCGCCAAATACTTTTGTATTGATAGTGATTGACCTCGGGTCTGTATCGATGTCATCCATAACAACGGTCTTGCCTGTCGGATCGATAACAAGGATAGAGAAGTTACGGTTTGCATTTACAAAACGTCCCGGGATACCGAATGCAACGGTAACAGGTTCGGAAGCTGTGGTAACTTTCGTTACAACACCTCTCTTGGTAATTGTGTACAGATCCATGTTCACGAAACCAGCTACGGTCTTGCCTGCTGCTGCAGCAGCGTTCTGGAGAGATGCCCTGGAAGCCTGGTCACGGTTGTCACAGATGTAGCTGCGTACGTTGGTTCCGGCCTGTACCTCTGCACTGCTCAAACCGATTGCGGAAGCAAGGTTTGCCATAGGAGTGGTGATAGCTGTCCCTGTAACACTTGTAGCTGTGAAGATACCGCCAACAGTAGATGTTACGCGGCTGCTGCCAATTACTACGGAAGCGCCTGCACGGGATGTAACTACAGCCGGAGCACTCGTTGTGTCATTGGAAGAACTGGATTCTTCGCTGGAAGAGCTTCCATTGTCAGAAACGGAGTTGTCCGGTGCATCAGGAGTATCCGGTGTGTCGGGAGTATCCGGCGTATCCGGTGTGTCGGGAGTATCCGGCGTATCCGGTGTGTCGGGAGTATCCGGCGTGTCAGGCGTATCCGGGTTATTGTCTGATGGATCCTCATTACCAGAAGCATAAGCTACTGCATTACTTGCACCAGTAGCGTCTGTCAGCAAAATCGGCACGCAAAGAGCAGCGCTGACCGCAATTGCCAACAATTTGTTAACAGTTTGTCTTTTCATTGAAAAAGTCCTCCTTTGATAGTTGAAAATATGTAGATTAGTTATCTTACACCTAATCATTTTATAGTTATTGGCGTATGATGTCAAGTGGGAAAACTACAATTTTTATGGTTATCGTTTACAGATAATGTAATTTACGGGAGTTTTTTCCTATTTACGGAACCGTCATGCATTCCATACCCGGACAGGCGTAGCAGAACTATAGGAACTGTATGTAAATAACCTGTGACAGTTGCGCCGGATTTTTCTCTGAGAATGCAAAATTACTACGTAATTACCCAAAATCGGGCGCATAGCGGGCTTTGCCCTAAGGGGGTATCAGAATGGTGGATTCCTTAGGGCTATGTAACTGATTTTGGGCAGTTACGTAGTAACTTGCTATCGGAGAAAAAGACCAGCAAATGGCATAGGTTATTTACATACAGTTCCATAGCTGGCGCAAACAGAAAAAACGGAATACAGCGGAATTCTTGAATATGGGGGAAAAAGATGATATGATAAAAACACAAAAGGAAGGGAAAGAGATATGGCAAATATATATGACGGGGCATTCCGGACAATCCTGAATGACTGCCGGAAGCTGATTATCCCCATAATCAATGAAATTTTCGGGGAAACATATACAGGGGAGGAAGAAATCCGTTTTTTCCCAAATGAACATTTTTTAGGCCAGCAGGATGAGGCAGGAAAGGAACGTATTACAGATACAAATTTTACGGTTTTCGGGAGGATACCAAAGAAATACCATTTAGAGTGTGAAAGCAGTCTGCCGGATGGGAAAATTACGATAAGGCTTTTTGAATACGATGCCCAAATCGCGCTGGACGAGGGTGAGGCCACAGAGGAAACGCTAACCGTAACATTTCCCAATACAGCGGTTTTGTACCTCCGTACTTTCAAAAAGACACCGGACAAAATGAAATATGTGATTATTACACCAGGCGGGATGGTTCAGTATGATGTACCAATTATGAAAGTACAAATGTATTCACTGGATGATATTTTTGAAAAAGGTTTGTTGATGCTGATTCCGTTTTATATTTTTTCACATGAGAAAAGTTTCCCGGAGTATAATAGCAATGAGAAGAAACTGGCGGAATTAAAGGCAGAGTATCAGAAAATTCTGGAAAGGCTTGACGGATTGGAACAGCAGGAAGTGATTGGGGCGTTTGATAAGCGGACAATCATAGAACTTTCCGGCGATGTGATTAAAGAGATTGCGCGAAAGTATGAGAATGTGCAGAAAGGAATAGGTGGTATAATGAGCGGAGCATTGATTGAAACAAGTGCAAGGGCTATTCTAAATCAAGGTATTAATCAAGGTATTAATCAAGGTATTAATCAAGGTATTAGCCAGAATCAAAGGGAAACGGCGCTCCGGCTGTTGAAAAGGGGAAAACAGACAGTTGAGGAAATTGCGGAAGATACGGGACTTAACGTAAGGGATGTGGAGCAGATTGCAGGGCTTAGGACCGTGTAGGGCGGCAAAGCAGAGAAACATGGCAAAAGATGTGAAGAAGCGGCGCAAACAGAGCCGCTTCTTCCTTTTTCCGGAGAGGTTGTCTGGTTCCTAAATACCCGGATTTTCAAACACACTCTAGCACCAGATCCTGTGTGCCTTTTAAGTGCAGCAGGCTGTCCTTTCCTGTTATCTGTAGCCCTGCGGCGGAGGAGGTATTAACCTGTACGTTTACGAAGCGCAGGGTATATTCCTCTTCCGTTTCCACATGGATTTTGATTTCGGCTCCATGCTTTACGGCCTTTACAGACAGTTCTTTTTCCTGATCCATGCCGTAGATAACGGTGGAGGCTTCCCGGCCTTCCTGCAGGGCGTAAATCCTGAGTTCGGCGTGTTCCCCATAGTTATAATCCGGCCTGTCGTCCGTGGCCCCCAGGGCAATGATGGAATTTTCCTTTGCCATAAGGGGCAGGCTGAGGTAATCATGGGTTTCCGTTATCCATCTGCCGCCGGCGGTTTCTTCGCCGGTGAGGAAGTTTGTCCAGGTGCCCTGGGGCAGGTAGTATTCGGCAATGCCTTCCTCATTGAAGATTGGCGCTACCAGAAGGCTGTCGCCAAGCATGTACTGTTTGTCCAGGTAATGGCAGGTACGGTCTTTTGGGTATTCCAGGATCATGCTGCGCATGGTCGGGATGCCGCTGCGGGAGGTGTCGATGGCCGTCTTGTATAAATAGGGCATCAGCCGGGCTTTGAATCTGGTGAAGAAACGCACAACATCCACCGCTTCTTCGTCATATACCCATGGAACACGGTAGGAAGAACTGCCGTGGAGGCGGCTGTGGGAGGAAAGCAGGCCGAAAGCCACCCAGCGTTTGTATACATCCGCGGTGGAAGTGTTTTCGAAACCGCCGATGTCATGTGCCCAGAAGCCGAAGCCCGACATCATCAGGGAGAGGCCGCCGCGCAGGCTCTCTTCCATGGATTCGTAATCGGACCAGCAGTCGCCGCCCCAATGCACGGGGAATTTCTGGCCGCCTACCGTAGCGGAACGGGCGAACAGTACGGCTTCCCCTTTGCCGCGTTTCCTTTCCAGCAATTCATAAACGCACTTATTATAAAGGTAAGTATAGTAATTATGCATTTTCTTCGGGTCGGAGCCGTCAAAGTAAACAACATCTTTGTGGGGGATCCTTTCGCCGAAATCGGTTTTGAAACAATCCACGCCCATATCGAGAAGCGTTTCCAGTTTATCCTGGAACCAGCGGTATGCGCCGGGGTTGGTGAAGTCTACAATGGCTATTCCCGGCTGCCACATATCCCATTGCCATACCTGGCCGTTGGTACGTTTTATAAAGAAGCCTTTTTCACAGCCTTCGTCAAACAGGGCGGATTCCTGCGCAATGTAGGAGTTGATCCATACGCAGATGTTCAGCCCTTTGGCTTTGATGCGCCGCAGCATGCCTGCCGGGTCGGGGAATACACGGCTGTCCCAGGTAAAATCCGACCAGTGGAAATCTTTCATCCAGAAGCAGTCAAAATGGAAGGTGCGCAGAGGTATGCCCCGGTCAAGCATGCCGTCCACGAAACTCATGACGGTTTCTTCGTCATAGCTGGTGGTAAAGGAGGTGGACAGCCACAGGCCGAAGGTCCAGGGCGCCGGCAGGGAGGGCTTGCCGGTCAGGTCTGTGTAATGGGCCAGCACTTCCTTCATGGAAGGGCCGTTGATAAAGAAATAATCCAGATATCCGCCTTCCACGGAGAACTGGGTTTTCGTGACCATCTCGGTGCCTGTTTCGAAGGAAACCATTTCCGGATGGTTTACCAATACGCCGTAGCCTTTGTTAGTCAGGAAGAAGGGGATGTTCTTGTAGGATTGTTCCGTGCTTGTGCCGCCGTCCGCGTTCCAGATATCCACACTCTGTCCGTTTTTTACAAAAGGGGTGAAGCGTTCGCCCATGCCGTAGACCAGTTCCCCTACGGAGAGGGAGAGCATCTGGCGGATGTAGGTTTCTTCGTTATCCCCTTTATCGTAAGCGAAGCCTTTCCAGTCTGTTTTCATGAGCGCCAGGTCGCGGAGGGAGCTGCGGGTGATGGTTTCCCCGTTTCTGGACCAGATCATGGCAAAGGGGTTCCTGGTGACGGTTAGTGTCAGGGTACCGCTGGAAATGCTGATTTCCTCTTCCGATTCCCGGACGGTGAGGGGGAGTTCCTGTGTCAGCTCCAGTTCAAATGCAGGGGAATCCTGCAGGTTTCCTTTGTGGTGGTAAGTGCGCACCCTTAAGATTTCCGGCGCGGGGGATGTGATCTCCAACGTCAGGTTAATGCCGCCAAGGGTATCGCCTCGTTGGGTGATATGGGCCGTGGGGGCGAGCAGGGTTGCTTTTGTTTTTTCAATTTTGGTAAAATAAATTTCCTGTGGCGCAAAGCAGGCGCAGCCTTCCTTTTGCAGCCAGCATCCATTGTTAAATTTCATGGTAAATACCGGTTCCTTTCCTGAAAAGATTTATCTGGTTTATAATGTTTTTTATTATAATGGAAAAGGATGCGGATGTATACTGTCTTTTTTGTATGAATTATACGGTAATTTTTATTTATGGAGTATTTGCGATGCCGCAAATGCAATTATATATCGGGGATCGGATTGGGTTAGTTGCTTTTACAGGGGAACAGGGATATACTATAAAAAAATAAGGGTACATTATTTATGGCCTATCCATGAAGGGCGGGCCGGCTTACGGAAGGGGGGAGCCGGCACCGTATACAGGCAGTCTGATAATCGGATTTTTACAGGAAGGATATGGGCCGGAGGTGGTTAATGTGAGGAAAAAGGATTTTGCGGGATCGGAAGGGGAGGACTTTATGGGAAAATCCGGGAGGATGGAGGAGGGATGGAAAAGTAAGCGGGAGGGGCGGGGGTTTTCTGCGTCCCTGAAGAAGGCGAGTATCCGCCGGCAGCTTTACACTATATATCCTGGCGGTTATCCTGCCGATTGCCCTGATCGGCGGTTTCCTTTTGTGGAATACGGACCGGCTGTTGACGGATTACCACAGGGATTTGTTGGAATCAGACAATTCCCGGGTGAGCAATGAGGATTATGAGATAGATGTGACGGTCAGCGGGCAGGATGAGGTTTCGGAAGCCTTTGCCGATCTGGAGGTTATGGTAAAGAGGATCGAGCAGAAGGATGCGCAGATGTATGAAGCGCGCATTAAGGAGAAGGAATTGGTAAATAAGCAGCAGGAGATGGAATTCAAGATGCTGGCAAGCCAGATCAATCCCCATTTTCTCTATAATACGCTGGAAACCATAAGGATGAAGGCTTTTACGGCGGGGGACAGGGAGGCGGCCAGGGCAATCAAGCTGCTGGGGAAGTCGCTGCGGTATGTGCTGGACAATACAGGGACTAAGCTTACGGCCCTGGATAAGGAACTGGAACATGTGGAAAATTACCTGGTGATACAGAAACTGCGGTTCGGGGAGAAATTCGACAGTTTTATTGATATCGGGGAAGGGGTGGAAACGAAGGAACTGTTTATCCTGCCTTTGATTTTGCAGCCAATCGTGGAAAATGCGCTTCTGCACGGGCTGGAGGAAACAGAAAGCGGCGGGGAGATACGGCTTAGCCTTTATCGGAAAGAGGTTTTTTTCTTTATTGATGTGACGGACAATGGCTGCGGCATGACGGCGGAGGCTCTGGAGGAACTGCGGCGTAATATTGACGTAAAGGATATGGGGAGGAGCAAAAGCATCGGGCTTTACAATATTAACCAGCGGCTGAATCTTTATTACGGGGGCAGCCGTAACCTGAGGATCTACTCGGAATATGGGAAGGGGACGACGGTGCGGCTGACATTTTTTGCGGATAAGGGACTGCCGCAAAGGGATTAAAACAGTTCCGCATATTTTGAATCACGCAATTCAAATAAGAATCTTGTTTAAGTATCATAGTCATCTTGTACTGGCGGCGGACACGCCGCTGTTTTCTTGTACGGTATACCACGAATTTTTCAAATTATCAATAACACAGCAGTTTCACGAAAGGTGAAAAATGTAAGGTATTTTTAGTGAATTTTTTAAGGTATTTTTATATTTTTAATTTTTATATTTTCAGAAGTTCGGCAAAACTGCTGCAGATATCCGGGGAGCGGAGGCTGTATTTCTCATAAATGACAACCTGATAGATGTCGGCAGCAAGGTTTAATTCCGCTGTTTCCTCCGGATCGGGCGGGCTTGTGCGGGAGGACGGTGCGGCGGTGATGATCTCATATAATATGGAAGCCCTGGCTTTATCTTTCAGCATGGCAATCTGCTGTGAACGGTTGTGTTCATCGGTGAGGTCAGCCGCGATTTTTTCCGCCGCTGCGGAAAGTTCGTCTTCGTCAATAGGTTTTGTGAGGTAGAAGTCGGCATCATAGCGGATGGCAGTCTGTGCATAGGTAAAATCGGAGTAGCCGCTCAGGATAATGAATCTTCCGTGATAGCCCTGTTCCCGTGCCAGCCGGATGATGTCTGTCCCGTACATTTTGGGCATACGGATGTCCAGAAGCACAAGGTCCGGGCAGGACTGCCGGATCTGCTGCAGGGTATCTTCGCCGTTTGCCGCTTCCCCGCAGATTTGGAAACCGAGGCTGTCCCAGTCTATAATATATTTAAGCCCTTCCCTTATATTCTGTTCGTCGTCGGCAATCAGTACTGTGTACATTCGGTTTCTCCTTCCTATTCCGGGATTTCCTGTTCCGTTCCGGACAGTATGCCCTGCAGCCGGGCAGTCCCTGGATTCGGTGATACGGCGTTTATGGTATATATTATAGAAGGTATTGCGGGGGATGTCAATTATGGGGCAGGGCGGCGGCTGGTTTTTGGCAGCTTATCCGGACTATTATGCTGGGGCAGAAGAATTTTCTTGATGACAGATGTAATTCGGGATATAATACAGAAAGGGGTATAGGATATGCGGAAAAGGGCAGGGAGGCTGTTTGGCCTGGTATTGGCTGCGGGGCTTTGTTTTTTTTCGGGCTGCGGGCCGGAGGAAAAGGGCGGCGGCTATAAAACAGCTATCGTGGTGGATGTTTTTGACAGTGTGGCGAACTACCAGGGGATACAGCCGGGGTGGTTTGCGGGGATTGTGAAAGATAAGTTTAATATGGAACTGAATTTCATTGCGCCCAATGTGGCTGGCGGCGGGGACACTTTGTATGAGACGCGTTTTGCAGCGGGGAATCTGGGGGAGCTGGTTATTTGCGGCGGGGAAAGGGATACCGTCCAGAGGATGATTGATTCCGGTTTGCTGCTGAATATGGAGCCCTATATCCGGGATATAGAAATCATGAAGTACAGGGAAGCATTGGAGGCGGCCAACAGCGGCATCACGCCGGAAGGGATTTATATAATTCCCTCCGAGCTTTCACAAAATTCCCCGCTGACGCCGGAGGAAAGCCTTGAGCCGGCCTGCGGGCCGTATCTGCGGTGGGATCTGTATAAGGAACTGGGGTATCCGGAAATCCGTACACTGGAGGATTTGCTTCCGGTCTTGAAACAGATGCAGGAATTGGAGCCGGAGGCGGAAAACGGGGAGAAGACTTATGCTTTTTCCTTTTTCAGGGACTGGGACGGAAATATGATGACGGCGGCGAAGCAGCCATGCTGTTTTTACGGTTATGACGAGTTCGGTTTCGGGTTGGAGAAGGCGGATGGGAGTGATTTCCAGAGCATTATAGATTCGGATTCCTTATATGTGAGGAGTTTAAAGCTGTTCTTTGATGCGAACCGTATGGGGCTGGTGGATCCGCAGTCGCCGACGCAGAAGTATTCGGATTTTGTCCGCAAATGTGAAGAGGGGCGGATCCTGTATTCCCCATGGCCGTGGTCGGCACAGACGGCGTACAATACGCTGGCGCGTAAGGAAGAGGGGAAAGGCTTTATGCTGGCGGATATTGGGGATATGGAGATTTATTCCGCCGGCTGCAACCGGAGAGGGAACCGGAAGATTGTGATCGGGATTGGGGCGCAGGCCAAAGATCCGGAACGGCTGGCGGCTTTTATTGACTGGCTTTATTCCCCGGACGGGATTGCGTGCAACGGGGTGCAGACTTCGGCGGGGACGGCAGGGCCCCGTGGGCTGAGCTGGGATTATGGAAAAGAGGGGGAGCCGTACCTTACGGAATTCGGCGTGGCGGCGCTTCTGGGCGGCGGCGCTAAGGTGCCGGAAGAGTGGGGCGGCGGGCTCTGGGCGGAAGGGATTTCCAGATTGAATTTTATGCCGGTGTCGCCCTGTGAACGGGATGAAAACGGGTATTCTTACTCCTGCCTGTTGTGGGACAGTGTGGCGGGGATAAACGAAACGGCCCTGGACAGGGATTGGAAGGGGCAGATGGGGGCGGAAAATACAAGGGAGTTCCTGACGGGAAACAAAAAGCTGCTGGTGGAGGCCGGCTGTGATTTTGCCACCCCGCCGGAAGGGTCGGAGATAAGCACGCTGAGGGGGCAGTGCAAAAATATTATCCAGAAATATTCCTGGGAGATGGTCTTTGCGGAGGACGAAAAGGAGTTTTACCGGCTTTTGCGGCAGATGCAGGAGGAAGCGGCGAGCCTGGGATACCATGAGGTGTTTGCGGAAGATATGAAGAATGTGGAGAGCTTCCGGGAAGCGAAAAGAAATGCCATAGCGGAATACGGGCGTGATGCAGGGCAATAAAATGAGGAAGCAAATAAAAGATAAGGCGGGGAAACGGATGTTTCAGAGATTTTATCCGGATGAATATGTAGATTCCGCTTACGGGATCGATTATGAAGGGTTATACGGGCAGGGCTACCGGGGAATTATATTTGATATAGACAATACGCTGGTCCCCCACGGGGCGCCGGCGGACGATAGGAGCATAGCTTTGTTCCGGCGTTTGGGAGAGGCGGGTTACCGGGTGATGCTTTTGTCGAATAATAAAGAACCAAGGGTAAAGATGTTTAACGATGCGGTAGGGGCGGAGTACATTTTTAAGGCCGGGAAGCCGGGCACTGCCAACTATTTGAAAGCCATGGGGCGGATGGGGACAGACCGGGGGAACACATTGTTTGTGGGCGACCAGCTTTTTACCGACATCTGGGGGGCGAAGAAGGCAGGGATACGGACTTTCCTCGTAAAGCCGATCCACCCGAAGGAGGAGATACAGATTGTTCTAAAACGCTTCCTGGAGAAAATAGTACTTTACTTTTATAAAAAATCCCGCAGGCAGGCGGAAACTGCGGGACATGGAAAACGGTGAAGGCATGGCTATCGCGGAACTGGAAAACAGCAGAAGGCATGCCGGTACCTGGAGGAATCGCCGGCCATGCATTAAGGACGGGGATTCCTCCAAGGGGAGAGGCTCCGGCGTGGCTATCGCGGAACTGGAAAACAGCAGAAGGCATGCCGGTACCTGGAGGAATCACCGGCCATGCATTAAGGACGGGGATTTCTCCAAGGGGAGTGGTGCCGGGATGCCTTCTGCGGAACTAAAATCTTGGAGGAGAGATGGAGAGGATAGACGGGCATACCAGGCTTTGCGGCCTGATTGGGAATCCGGTGGAGCATACGATGTCGCCGGTGATACACAACACGCTGGCAGAGAAGGAAGGGCGTAATATGGTGTATGTCCCGTTCCATGTGGAACAGGGGCAGTTGGCAAGCGCGGTGGAAGGGGCATATGCCCTGAATGTACTGGGGCTGAATGTGACGGTGCCCTATAAGGGGGAGGTGATCGGCTGTTTAAAGGAAACGGACGCGATGGCCGGGCAGATCGGTGCGGTGAATACCCTGGTCCGGACAAAGGGCGGCTATAAGGGCTACAATACGGATATGATGGGGCTGTACCGTGCCATGTGCGCGGAGGGCATTTCACTGGAAGGCGAGGAAATCATTATCCTCGGCGCCGGGGGAGCGGCCCGTGCGGCAGCTTTTCTCTGTGCGTCTAAAAAGGCGGCCAAAGTATATCTGTTAAACCGGACATCAGGGAAGGCGGAGCAGATAGCGGAAGAAGTGAACCGTGCGGCAGGGAAAGCATATCCCGGGAAGCCGTGCGTCTGTCCCATGCGCATGGATGAACATGGAAAAATCCCGTCGGACAGGAAATACCTTGCCATACAGGCGACCAGCGTGGGGCTGTATCCGAATGTGGAGGATGCGGTGCTTACGGACAGTGATTTTTACCGGAAAATACATACCGGCTTTGACCTGATATACAGGCCGTCACAGACAAGGTTTATGGCGATGGTGCGGGAACAGGGAGGGCGGGCATTCCATGGGCTTAAGATGCTGCTGTACCAGGGGGTGACGGCTTATGAGCTGTGGAATGATACTAAGATAGAGGAAAAGGATGCACTGGCGGTGTACGGGAAAATGAAAGAGGAAATGGGGATAGATGAGTAAAGATATGAACAACAATATCATTTTGATTGGCTTTATGGGATGCGGGAAGAGCAGTTTAGGGGTACGGCTTTCCTACCGGCTGCGCTGGCCGCTGACGGATACGGATAAAATGATAGAGCGCCGGAACCGGATGACGGTATCCGAAATATTTGGCCGGTATGGGGAGGAGGCATTCCGTCAGATGGAAACGCAGTGCCTGGAAAGGCTGCTGGGGAGAAAAGATCCGCAGGTGATAGCTGTCGGCGGCGGGCTGCCTTTGCGGGAAGCCAACAGGGAGCTTCTCGGGAAGCTGGGGACAGTGGTATATTTGCGGGTAAAAGCGGAGACGGTTTGTGTGCGACTGGCCGGCGACACTACGCGTCCGCTGCTTTCCGGGGACAGGCCGGAAGAAAAAGTGCGCAGCCTTATGCGGGAGAGGAGCGGTATATATGAAAGCATAGCGGATATCATAGTGGATACGGATGACCGGAACATAGATGACATTGCAGATGAGGTGCTGGAGCTGCGTGCGGCCGGAAATTAGGTGTTTGCTTTGCCTGTTCCGTATCACTGTTGTATGTTCTTTCACAGTCCCTGTGTCTGAAAAAGGAGGTTGTTATGAAATTATTGGTGATTAACGGGCCGAATATTAATTTTCTCGGCATCCGTGAGAAGAGTGTATATGGTACGCAGGATTATGATTACCTGCTGGAAATGATAAGCAAAAAGGGGGAAGAGTGCGGCTGCCGGATAGAAGTGTTCCAGAGCAACCATGAGGGGGCGATTATTGACCGGATCCAGGAAGCCTATTTTGACGGTACGGAAGGGATTGTGATTAATCCCGGGGCTTATACCCATTACAGTTACGCGATCCGGGATGCCCTGGCAAGCATTGCGGTGCCAAAGGTGGAGATCCATATCTCGGATATCACGCAAAGGGAGGAGTTCCGTAAGGTTTCGGTGACGGCCCCGGTTTGTGACAAACAGATTTACGGGCATGGCCTGGACGGATATTTGGAGGCAATTGAATTTTGTTTAAAAAAGTAGTTGAAAAATGAATGTTTTTAGTATAAACTGGATAAGAATGATGACGTGAAAACTTTAGGAGGATTATTTTATGATTTCTGCAGGTGATTTCAGAAATGGTATTACTATTGAGTTAGACAATAATGTTTACCAGATTATTGAGTTCCAGCACGTAAAGCCCGGCAAGGGGGCTGCGTTCGTGAGGACGAAACTGAAAAACATCAAGAGCGGCGGCGTGGTGGAGAAAACATTCCGGCCCACGGAAAAATGCCCACAGGCACGTATTGATAGAAAAGACATGCAGTACTTATATTCGGACGGCGATTTGTACAACTTCATGGATACCGGGAATTATGACCAGATTGCATTGAATGCGGAGGCAGTCGGCGATGCATTGAAGTTCGTGAAGGAAAATGAGATGGTCAAGGTATGTTCCCATAACGGAAGCGTATTTGCGATCGAACCGCCGTTGTTCGTGGAACTGGAGATTACGGACACAGAGCCCGGCTTTAAGGGGGATACGGCTACGGGGGCAACGAAGCCTGCTGTGGTGGAAACCGGAGCGACAGTTTATGTCCCTTTGTTTGTAAACCAGGGGGATGTTATCAAAATTGACACGAGGACGGGGGAATACCTGTCAAGAGTATAAGGCGTGGTTTGCCATTTCTGTTTTAATAAGCTTTTAAGACAATGGAGAGTGATTTCTGTTGTCTTTTTTTATGCACACGGGCACCCAAAGGAAAATGTCAGCAAGAGCTGACGGGTGCCCGGCGCGCGAGTAGGGGAAGATGGCTCTTCCCTACTCGATTGCACAGGGGTGCGTAAGGAAATTAGCAGCTTTGCTGCACGCACCCCGCGCGGTGAGTAGGGGGAAAAGCCTCCCCTACTCGATTGCACAGGGGCGCACAGAGAAAACAGAAGGAATCTGAAGTTCTTCGGCAGGTAAGCTGTTTTGGGACGGTTAACTGCCGCATATCTTAAAGGCGCAGGACTCGTATCCGTCCGGTCTGCGGACCGGGGGCAGGCGTTCCGGGTGCCGCGCGCACGGCATCGCTGCCGGGCAGTATCAAAAATCCACTTGTAAAACTCACAAAAAATGAAGGAGAATATAATTATATGGAAATTATGGAATTTTGTAAAAAGGTGAAGAAGAGCCTTG
Source organism: uncultured Lachnospiraceae bacterium (assembly GCA_947385425.1). Taxonomy (GTDB): domain Bacteria; phylum Bacillota; class Clostridia; order Lachnospirales; family Lachnospiraceae; genus Kineothrix. Next base: position 56,691 of record CANDKY010000006.1, read on the forward strand.
GGATCTATATTGGCAGCGGGGCGTCTGTCAATATTAAACAGGTTATGAAAAACAACGGTATTGTGCTGCACAGCATTATGGTGACGGAGAAGGAGAGGAATGTTTCGCCCACTATTTATCTGGACGGCCTGCATGAGGCATATGAGGAAGGGGAGACTTTCAGCAAAGTTATGGAAGAGATCCTGCAGATTTATGAGGAAAGCAGGATGAAAAAGAACATGGATATGGACTTTTTCCTGGATTACGGAAGGATGGCGGGGCAGGTGGTTTATAAGCTGATCCGCTATGAGAGCAACAGGGAACTGCTTTCACAGGTGCCTTATGTCCGGTTTCTGGATATGGCGGTGGTATTTTACTGCCATGTACCGGGGACAGGGATGGATAATGCTACTATATTGATTTACAACAGCCATCTGGAGTTATGGGGGATAACGAAAGAACGGCTTTGCCGGGATGCGCAGAAAAATACCAGGCGGATTCTGCCGCCGCGCCTTCTGTCGATAGAAGAGATGATGAAAGAAATATTTGTGCAGGATTTACGGCAAAAATGCGGGGAAAGCAAAGACGATGAAGAGTGGCTGGCCCAGACAGCGGGTCGGATAATGGATTCGCTTGTCGGGGATGTGCCCCGGCCGGCTATGTATGTGCTGGGAAACAAGAGGAAACTGTTTGGGGCAGCGGTAATATTGTATGAGGGCATTTTGGGGGAGATCGCGGAGGCTTTCGGCTGCGGCTATTTCCTTTTGCCGAGTTCTGTACATGAGGTGATACTCATTCCGGATGACAACAGGCATAATCCGGAGGAGCTTTGGAATATGGTCTGCGAAATCAATGCAACCCAGGTGGCGCCTGAAGATGTCCTGACGGATTCCGTCTATTATTTTTCACGGAGGGATTTTTCCGGAAAAGGCGGCGCGGTATGCGGTTCCGGGGAGAAAAGCCCCGGAAAGAGCGGCGCGGCGCCTGGCTCCGGGAAAAAGGATACCGGGAAAAAGAATGCGGAAGATAAGGCGGCGAAGGAAAATATATTATGGGAAAATAACGGTTTAGAAAAAATTTTTTAAAAGTTTAGAAAAAGTATACTAGACAACCGGAAGAAAGTGTGCTATCATGTTCAGAGTGATGTAACAAATTTGTAATATTTCATATGTTGTTTAAAATGCACTCGTAGTCTAACGGATAGAACGAAGGCCTCCGACGCCTTTAATGCAGGTTCGATTCCTGTCGAGTGCATTACATCACTCTGAACATAATTTTGTTTTGCGGCGGTTCTTATTACGCCAGCCGTATCGGTGTAAATGGTTTTGGCAGGCAGTTGGCAGGAAAGAAAGGATATTTATCACCTATGGACGACAAAAGTATGAGAGACAGAATAGAGGAATGGAAAGAGTGGCTATCGGAACATGCAAAGATTGTGATGCCGGTAGTTCTTCTTATATGTGTTGTGATAACCGTATTTGTGGCGATGAACGCGAACCGGAAAGCGGCGGAAGTGGAAGCCCAGCTTGAACTTGCAAACGAGCCGGAAGCGGCTTCCGTACCTGAGGAGCAGAGCCTGCCGGAGGCAGATCAGGAGGTTCCGCAGCTTGAATTGGAAGAGAATGCTTATCCGGCGGTCAATACGCTGATGGACAATTACTATGACGCGGTAGCGAAGGGCGATGTGGATTCTGTCGTGTCCATGAATGAATATCTGGATGAGAAGGAAAAGCTGAGAATCCGCGAGATGAGCAAGTATATTGAGGGATATCCCGAACTTACTGTATATACGAAAAAGGGGCCGGTGGAAGGGTCTTATCTTGTTTATGTTTATTCCAAGATGAAATTTACCGAGTATGACCAGTTGGTTCCGGGTATGCAGGCTTTTTATGTTTGTACGGATGAAGACGGGAATTGTTATATTAACGGCGGGGAGAGCAATCCTATCGTAGTGCAGTATATTACGGATGTTTCCCTGCAGGAAGATCTGGCGGATCTGAATAACCGGATCACGGCGGAATACAACGAGCTACTGGATACGGACGAGGAACTGGGGGCTTTCCTGTTTGATTTGTCCAAGCGGATAGATGTTTCCGTTGGCGAAGCCCTTGCCAAGGCGGAGACGGAACAGGCACAGCAGGAAGAAGAAGCGCAGCAGGCGGAAGGACAGCCGCAAGAAAATGAAGCGGAAACGCCGGAGGGTGAAGGAGAGCCGCAGGAAAGTGAGGAAGCGCCTCAGGAAGACGGCGGGCAGGAAGAGGAAACGGCAGAGCCGGAGCCGGCGGCGCCCGCAGTGAAGAAAGTAAAGGCAACAGACGTTGTTAACATCAGAAGTTCTGACAGCGAGACGGCGGATAAGGTAGGAAAAGCGCAGGTTGGCGATGAATTTACGCTTCTGGAAGAGCGCGGGAACGGATGGAGCAAGATTTCGTTTGAGGGCCGGGATGCGTTTATTAAGAGTGAATTTTTGGCGGCGGCTTCTGAGACAACAGCAGAGGACGGTGGTACGGAAACCGCTTCTGCTCCGGCAGAAAGCACCGGACAGTCTGCTTCTGCGGGGAGCGGGGAGACAGTTACGGTTAAAACAAGCGTAAATGTCAGGAAGTCAGCCAGTGAAAACGGTGAGAAGCTTGGGCTGGCTTATGCCGGGGATAAGCTGGAGCTTGTGGTGAAGCAGGCGGATGGCTGGACCAGGGTAAAGTATAACGGGGAGACTGCTTTCATCAAGTCTGAATTTTTGGAATAACAGGGCCGGGCGGTAAAGGGGCTTTATAACCCGGTTATCTGTATTAAATTCGGATGTAAAATATTGGAATGCATAATATTGGAATAGAAGGGTAATAATAAGGTGCAGACACAATCCAGAAGATTTTGTGTCTGCATTTTTTTGTGTACTGTCCTTGAAGAGGAAGTATGATGCTTTCCGACAGATGTGCGTCACAATTTGTGGGGGATTGAAAGCATATATGCTTTCCCCAATATTATTCAAACACACTCTAAGGACGAAGGCGGCGCATGTGCGTAAAGATACGGCACTCCGGTGTGTATTTGCGGGCCGTATGCAAATGACAGGAATGGAATAAAGCTATTGGAAGCAGAGGGAATAAAATAGGAAGAGGAGGCCACAGTTATTTATGAAAAGGGATGATGCGGAAATACTGCGTGAGGTGCAGAAGAATACAGAGATGGCAATGAAGGCGATTGATACGATCAGTGACAAGGTATATGATGATGATCTGGCTATACAGTTGTCCAGGCAGTCGCTGAAATATTCGGAAATCCACAATAAGGCCCTGGACAAAATATTGGAAGGGAAGGCGGAACCGTACCGGACAAATAATGTCAGCCAGATGATGCTTGTCGGGGGGATACATTCCAACACACTCTTTAACACAAGCACCAGCCATATCGCCGAGCTGATGATCCAGGGCAGTAACCGGGGGATTACCGATATGTGCAAGGCCCTGAACCATCATGAACGGGCGGAAGGTTTTTCGCTGGAGATTGCCAGGGAGCTGATGGATTTTGAAGAGAAAAATATTGAGCGGCTGAAAAAGTATTTATAGATTGTATACATGTATTATTGTACAATTTGTCTAAAAAAAGAGGAAAAATAAATGAAAAAGTTTTACGCTTTCATTGCCTGAAGCGGCTTGTGCATTTTGTATGGGCATTATATAATATTACGTGGGCAGATGAGCCTGATAAAGGAGGATATGGAGAATGTCATATGTAGATGAGGTATTTGATTTAGTTGTTGAGAAGAATCCTGCGCAGCCGGAGTTCCATCAGGCAGTGAAAGAGGTGTTGGAATCGCTTCGTGTCGTTATCGAAGCAAATGAGGAGGCTTATAGGAGGGATGCGCTTCTTGAGAGGCTGGTTACGCCGGAGCGGCAGTTGCTGTTCCGTGTCCCGTGGGTGGATGATAAGGGGCAGGTACAGGTGAACAATGCGTTCCGTGTACAGTTTAACAGTGCGATCGGCCCTTATAAGGGGGGCCTGAGGCTGCATCCCAGTGTAAATCTCGGCATTATTAAATTCCTTGGGTTTGAGCAGATCTTTAAGAATTCCCTGACAGGGCTTCCGATTGGCGGCGGCAAGGGCGGTTCCGATTTTGACCCTAAGGGTAAGTCGGACAGGGAAGTAATGGCATTTTGCCAGAGTTTTATGACAGAGCTGAACAAATACATAGGTGCGGATACGGACGTTCCGGCCGGGGACATCGGTACGGGCGCGAGGGAAATCGGCTTTATGTACGGGCAGTATAAGAGGATCAAGGGTGTGTATGAAGGCGTGCTTACCGGCAAAGGGCTGTCTTACGGCGGTTCCCTGGCAAGGACGGAAGCTACCGGTTACGGCCTGCTTTACCTGACGGAAGAAATGCTCAAATGCAACGGGCATGACATCAAAGGCAAGACGGTGGTTATCTCCGGTTCCGGAAATGTGGCTATTTATGCCTGCCAGAAAGCGCAGCAGCTTGGCGCTAAGGTGGTAACGGTATCCGATTCCACAGGCTGGGTGTATGATCCGGAAGGGATTGATGTGGCGCTTCTTAAGGAAGTGAAGGAAGTGAAGCGGGCAAGGCTGACAGAGTACGCGGCGGCAAGGAGCAGCGCGGTATATCATGAGGGCAGGACTTCGGACGGTGCCGGTTCCGGAGTATGGAGTGTGAAGTGTGATGTGGCTCTTCCCTGCGCGACACAGAATGAGCTTTTATTGGAGGATGCGAAGGCTTTGGCTGCAAACGGATGTATCGCTGTGGCAGAAGGGGCAAATATGCCGACAACGATAGAGGCAACAGAGTATTTGCAGGCGAACGGCGTACTGTTTGCGCCCGGAAAAGCAGCAAATGCAGGCGGTGTGGCTACTTCCGCTTTGGAAATGAGCCAGAATTCCGAGCGTCTTAGCTGGACCTTTGAAGAGGTGGACAGCAAGCTGAAGAATATTATGGTAAATATTTTCCATAACCTGGACGATGCGGCAAAGAAGTACGGGATGGAAGGCAATTATGTGGCCGGTGCGAATATCGCAGGGTTTTTGAAAGTTGCGGATGCCATGACGGCACAAGGGATTGTGTAATATCTATGTTTGCGGCAGTGCAGGATAGGGCGTCTGAAAAGGGGTGCCGGATGGAGTAATAGCGCGTGTTTGAGGATTATTGTCCCATGGACGGATGTCAGGGACTGCATATTTTCAAACACGCTCTGACGTTTTTCGACGGCAGGATTCTGACGGTGCAAATTTTCAGCAAATTGTGATGTATTTTTCAGGGAAAGCAGGTATGAGGAGGAGAGGGAGTTATGTTATTGAATACATATTATGGCCTTACCGTCCCGCAGATGGTGGGTATTTCTGTTGTGGTAATTGTCCTTATTGTTATCTTTGTTGTTATCAGGGATAAGATTAACAGAAAAAAGGCTGCTACAGGTGAGGATAAGCAGTATATCATGGATATTTTGCAGAAAAAGGTGCCTGATCCGGAGAAGTATACGAAGGCATATGCTACCTGGGAGTGGCAGACTTATCAGGGGAAATCGACAAGGACCGATTTTTGGTTTTATGCGGTTGCTTTCAATAATGAATGTATCCATATCGTCCCGCTGACCAACGGGCCGGGGAAATTTGCTTATTCGGATGCATATTGTATCAGGAAAGAGGAACTGGGTATTGTCAATACGAAGAAGGGGGCAAACTGGGTAGAGCTGTATGATAAGTCACAGCAGGAAATCGTTTCCCTGACCGTGTCGGGAGAGTACCTGAAAGACGATAAATTCCATCCGGTGAACATCATCCAGCCGGATGCGGAGAAGGCATTTTTGGAATGGAAGGACAGGTGGATGGATGAAGTCAATGCCGCCAATAATGTAACGGCAACGGGGAAGATGAAGAAGCCGGTGAAGCGGTAAGGGTAATTATATGGCTGTTTCCATGATGGTTTCTTATGGAAAGATGGGTAATGAACGGGTGTGCCATGAAAAGCGTCTGGCTTTCGGGCATGCCCTTTTTATGCGCAGCCCATAGTACTCCGTTACAGTTCACTGCCAATGTCATTAACTTAAGTGGGTGTGGTTCACAGGCCGGAGCCTGTTTTGCTTT